>DATGGI010000265.1:0-14893 GCA_035308545.1 Usitatibacter sp. | reverse complement strand
CCCACCAAGCCCGTCGAGATCGTCGTGGCGGCCGGCGCCGGAGGCGCCTCGGACCAGATGGCGCGGATGATGCAGGCCGCCATCCAGAAGAACAACCTGATGAAGCAGCCCATGGTGGTGTCGCTCAAGGGCGGAGCCTCGGGCGCTGAAGCGCTGATGTACATGAAGTCGGGCGCCGGCGATACGAATCGCGTGCTCATCGCCTACTCGCTCATCTACATGCTGCCGCTCTCGGCGAAGATCCCGTTCAACTGGCGCGAGCTCACGCCCGTGTCCGTGGTCGCGCTCGACGAGTTCGTCCTCTGGGACAACATGCAGATTCCCTACAAGACCACCAAGGAATTCATCGCGGCCGCGAAGAGCGCGAATCCCGAGTTCAAGATGGGCGGCACGGGATCGAAGCGCGAGGACAACGTGCTCACGGTCTTCATCGAGAAGAAGACGGGCGCCAAGTTCGCGTACCTTCCGTACAAGTCCGGGGGCGAGGCCGCGACGCAGCTCGTCGGCGGCCACACGGCTTCCAACGTGAACAATCCGTCGGAGAACCTCGAGGTGTGGCGCGCGAACCAGGTGCGGGCGCTCTGCGTCTTCTCCAAAGAGCGCATGCAGTACAAGGGCAAGGTCACCGAGACGCAGTCGTGGAACGACATCCCGACCTGTCCCTCGGAAGGCCTCGACGTCACGTACCAGATGCTTCGCGCGATGTTCCTGCCGGGCAACATGCCGCCGGACGTGACCGCGTTCTACGTGGACCTCTTCAGGAAGGTCACGCAGACGCCGGAGTACAAGGATTACATGGAGAAGCAGGCGTTGAAGCCGGTGTTCCTCGCCGGAGATGACATGCTCAAGTTCCTCAAGGAAGACGAGGCGCTCAATACGCAGCTCATGACCGAAGCGGGATTCGTCGCGAAGTGAGCGAGGAAGCCCAGGACACGTCGCCGCCCGTCGCCGGCAAGCGCCCCGTCGAGGTGGCGACGATGGCGATCGTCCTCGCCTTCGCGCTGCTCATGGCGTGGGACAACCACCGCACCGGCACCGGGTGGGAATCCACGGGACCGCAGGCGGGATACTTTCCGTTCTACGTCTCGCTGATCCTCGCGTGCGCGTGCCTCTTCGGGCTCGTGAAGGAAGCGGTGAAGCGCGGGCCCGACGAGCCTTTCGTGCGCCAGGCGCAGTTGAAGCGCGTCCTGCAGGTCTTCGTTCCGACGCTGCTCTATGTGCCCGTCACGCAGTGGCTGGGCCTCTACGTGTCGAGCTTTCTGCTCATCGCGGGCTTCATGATATTCGTCGGCAAGCTGCGCATCTGGATCTCGATCGTGACCGGGCTCGTGTTCTCCGTCGCCATGTTCGTCACCTTCGACATCGCCTTCGACGTGATCATGCCGAAGGGACCACTCGAGCGCTTGCTGGGATACTAGGCGTGACACCGACCGCGATGAAACCCGCTCCCGACGAATCCTCGATCCGCGCCTCCCTGCAGGCGGGCATGGCGCATCACGACGCGGGCCGCCTCGACGAAGCCGCCGCGATCTACAACCAGGTGCTCGCCGCCTCGCCCGGCCGGCCCGAGGCCCTCGCGCTGCTCGCGGGAATCGCACACGGCGCGGGCCGCCCTGCCGAAGCCGTGGAGCTGCTCACGCGCGCCATCGCAACGAATCCCGGTGTCGCCGCATATCACCATCGCATCGGGCTCGCGTTCGAGGACCTCGGCCGCTTCGACGATGCGCTCCTCGCCCACGCGAACGGCATCGCGCTCGGCGATGCGCCCGGCGCGCGCGCCGGATTCGGCCGCAGCTTCGCGTTCGCGCGCCGCATGCCGCGCGATTCGCGCCTGCTCGCGCTCGTCGTGCACGCGATCGCCGAAGCGTGGATCCGGCCCGCGGATCTCGCGGGATCGGCCATCGGCCTCGTGCGGGCGAGTCCCACGGTGCACGATTCGATCGAGGCCGCGCAGCGCGGCGAGCTCGGCCCAGTGGCGGTCGATGGGCTGCTCGGACGGCGCGAAGTCTGCGACGCACTCTCGCATCCATTGATGCTGTCGATTCTCGAGAATGCGCAGGTCTGCGATTGGGGACTCGAGCGGTTCCTCGCCGCGTTGCGCGAATCCCTGCTGCGGGCCGCGCTCGTGGGAGCCGATCGTCCCGACCTGCTCGCGTTCACCTGCGCGCTCGCGCGCCAATGCTTCCTCGGCGACTACCTCCACTCGAGCACGTCGGAAGAGATGGCGCAGGTCGCCACGCTCTCCCAACGGCTGCTTCGCGCCGCGAATTCCGGTGAGGCGATTGCGGGAACGGCGCTCGCCGCGCTCGCCTCGTACGCTCCACTCCATTCGTTCGCGTGGCCCGAAGGCTTCGCGCAACGCGCGTGGCCCGCGCCCGTGCAGGCGCTCCTTGCTCAACAGCTCATCGAGCCTCGCGCCGAGCGCGAGCTCGCCGCATCGATTCCGCGGCTCGGCGCGATCGACGACGAGGTCTCGCTCCGGGTCCAGCGCCAATACGAGGAAAGCCCGTATCCGCGATGGGTGCGCCTGCCCTCGAATCCGCAGCCCACGACGTTCGAGGCGCAGGTGCGCGCGCTCTTCCCCGCGATCGCGCCTCCCGCGCGCGGGCCCGGGGGCATGACGGAGGTGCTGGTCGCCGGTTGCGGCACGGGCCAGGAGTCGATGGATCTCGCACAGAACCTCACGCAGGCGCGCGTGCTGGCGATCGATCTCAGCCTCGCGAGCCTCGCCTACGCGAAGCGCAAGACGATGGAGTCGGGCATCGGAAACATCGAATACGCGCAGGCCGACATCCTCTCCTTCGAGAGCCCGCGCGCGTTCGACTTCATCTCGAGCGTGGGCGTGCTGCACCACCTGCGCGATCCGATCGCGGGGTGGCGCCGCCTCGTCGCGGCACTCCGTCCTGGCGGCATCATGCAGGTGGGCCTCTATAGCGAGCTCGGCCGCCGCGGCCTCGAACCGGCGCGCGCGCTCATCGCACGTAACGGGTGGAAGGCGGACCCCGGCGGAATCCGCCACGGACGCGAGGCGATTCTTTCCGATCCGCAATTCGCGAGCATCGCCACGCTTCGCGACATGTACGGCCTGCACGAGTGTCGCGACCTCCTGTTCCACGTGCAGGAGCACCGCTACCGGCTCGACCAGGTGAAGTCGATCGTCGATTCGCTCGGCCTCGAAACGCTCGGACTCGCGGTCCCCGCGCTTGTCGCGCAGGCCTTCTACTCACGCTTCGGGCCGGGCCATACAGGCGACTTCGGCGCATGGGACCAATTCGAGCGCGCGAATCCAGACACATTCTCCGGCATGTACGTGATCTGGTTGCGCAAAGCCTGATGGAAGCCTTCGGCCTTCTCTTCCTGGGCTTCAAGGTGCTCTTCACCTGGAAGATCCTCGCGCTCATGATGGTCGGGCTCTCGCTCGGCATCTTCGTGGGCGTGCTGCCGGGATTGGGCGGCCCCAACGGCGTGGCGATCCTCCTGCCGCTCACCTTCTCGATGGATCCGACCACGGCGATCGTGATGCTCTCGTGCATCTACTGGGGCGCGCTCTTCGGCGGCGCCATCACCTCGATCCTCTTCAACATCCCGGGGGAGGCGTGGTCCGTGGCGACCACGTTCGACGGCTATCCGATGGCGCAGAACGGCCAGGCGGCCGAGGCGCTCACGGCGGCGTTCACGTCGTCGTTCTTCGGCTCGCTCGTCGCGGTGCTGCTCATCACCTTCCTCGCGCCCCGCATCGCGGATTTCGCGCTTCGCTTCGGGCCGCCGGAATTCTTCTCGGTGTATCTCCTCACCTTCTGCTCCTTCGTGGGACTGGGCAAGGAAGAGAAGCACAAGGTCATCATCTCGATGGCGCTGGGCCTCATCCTCGCCGGCATCGGCATGGACACGGTCTCGGGGCAGTTGCGCATGACGTTCGGCAACGAAGACCTCCTTCGCGGCGTGAATTTCCTCGTCGCCGTGATCGGCCTCTTCGGCATCAGCGAGATCCTGCTCACGATGGAAGAGCGCCTCGCGCTGCGCGGCCACGTGGCGAAGATCAACCTCAAGGTCGTGCTCTCGGTGTGGAAGGACCTTCCCAAGTATTGGGCCACGCTGCTTCGCTCGGCGGCGATCGGCTGCTGGCTCGGCATCACGCCCGGCGGCGCGATCGCAGCGTCGTTCATGGGCTACAACATCGCCAAGCGCATGTCGAAGGACAAGGAGTCGTTCGGCAAGGGACGCATCGAGGGCGTGTTCGCGCCCGAGACCGCGGCCCACGCGTCGGGCACGGCGGCGTTGCTGCCGATGCTGGCGCTGGGCATTCCCGGTTCCGGCACCGCGGCGATCCTGCTGGGCGGCCTCATGGTGTGGGGCTTGAACCCCGGCCCGATGCTCTTCGTCGAGCACAAGGAGTTCGTCTGGGGCCTCATCGCGTCGATGTACCTCGGCAACATCGTGGGCCTCATCCTGGTGCTCACGACGGTGCCCCTCTTCGCCTCGGTGCTGCGCGTTCCCTTCGCGGCCATCGCGCCGATGATCGTGGTGTCGTGCGCGATCGGGGCCTTCGCGATCCAGAACGCCATGTTCGACATCTGGCTCATGGTGGGCTTCGGCGTCATGGGTTACGTATTCAAGAAGATCGGGATCCCTCTGGCGCCGCTCACGCTGGCGCTGGTGCTGGGAAGCCGCGCGGAGGACTCCTTCCGCCTCTCGATGATCGGCTCCAACGGCGACCTGGGCGTCTTCTGGTCCAACGGACTCGTGGGCACGATCACAACGCTCGCCCTGGTCCTGCTTTTCTGGCCCCTCATCGGACGCCTTTTTCAGCCTCGCGCAAGCAGGTAGTCCGCTAAAATAGGCTCGTCGTCCCACACCGGAAATCGATGAGTCAGGCCATCCTCAAGGAGGTCCGCGAATCGCTGTCACGCCCCTTCGGGGACGCCATGGCGGCGCGCGTGCCCGAGGTGGTCGAGCTGCTCGAGCAGCAGCTCGCGATCACCGAGGACCGGGCCAAGTGGAAGCCGCTGCGTGGCGCCATCGACCTGCTGCGCAGCCTCCAGCCCACGCTCGCCAAGCGCGTCACGAAGGAAGTCGCGACGCGCTTCGACGCCAAGGTCGATCCCTCGGAGGGCTTCAGCAAGACGCAGCGATTCACGCTGGACTCGCTTTCGCTCGTGGCCGACGACCAGGTGCAGGAAGAGATCGCGCTCGGCAATACAACCAAGCGCCTCAAGGAGTCCCTCGGCGACGAGCTCTTCGCGCTCACGCAGCGCGTGGCGAACGTGATGCAGAAGGACGATCTCGGCGACGACAACAATCCCGTCTTTCCCCGCATCTTCGCGCGCGGGTTGATGGATGCGCTGAACGACAAAGGATCCGACGGCGGAAGCCGACTCGCGGCTTACTCGGGATTCGGCCCGGTCGTCCTCGAGGAAGTCGCGGCCGCCTATTCGGCCACGAACCAGCTGCTGCGCGACAAGGGCGTGCTGCCCGACTTCAAGCGCAGCTACGGCGCGATCGTGCAGGCGCAGGCGCCGCGCCGCACTGCCGCAGCCCCGGCGACGAACGAAGCCGCAACCTCGGCGGGGCCCGGAGGCGCGGGCTTCGCGCCCGGCGCGGGTCCCATGGCGGGCGCAGCCGCGCCCTCGCCCTCGTCGAACCCGAGCCCGCTCGACAAGCTCTTCGCAATGGCTTCGGGACAACCGGTCGCGCGTCCCGCGATTGCGGCCACGGCGGCGCCGGCCGCTGATGGCACCGTGAACATCAACGTTCGCCCGGAGCTTCTCGAGGCGCTGAAAAACCTCGAGCCGCGATTGGCCGCGCTCATGACCTCGCAGGGAGTGGCGATGCCTGGGGGCCCCGCGATGCCGGCTTCCTACGGCACGGCGCCGGCGGCCCAAAGTTTTCCCGCGAGCTCCGCCGCCGTCCACCAGGCCAAGCAGGAAATGCAGGGCTCGCTCACCCCCGACGACGTGGTCGTGGCCGACCTCGTGGCCGCCCTCTTCGACCGGCTCTTCGCCGACACGCGCCTCACGGACACGACGCGCGCGCAGGTGGGACGCCTGCAGCTTCCCGTATTCAAGGCCGTGCTGCAGGACCGCTCGTTCTTCACCGACAGGCGCCACCCGATCCGCGGGCTCATCGATGCGATGGCCGAGTTGGGCGCCACCGACGAGGCCGTCATGGTGGAAGGCAAGCCGCCCTCCCGCTGGATCGCGAACACGGTGAACGAGATCCTCGAGCGTCACGCCGAGGATTCGCAGGTCTTCGCGAAGTCGCTGCAGAAGCTCACGCAGGTCCTCGAGCGTTTTCGCGAGGCCGCGCTCGAGCAGGACGACGACATCAAGGCGCTTCGCGACCGGGAAGTCGGGCTCGCCGCCGTGCGCGAGGCCTCGCTCGCCATCGCGCACCGCCTGTCCGCGGGAAGCTACGCGCGCGAGGTGGAAGCCTATCTCTACGGGCGCTTTCGCCAGGTGATGGTGCGCGACTTCCTCAATGGCGGCGACAATTCGCCCAACTGGAACGCGGACCTCGAAATCTGCGACGACATCCTCTGGGTGCTCACGCCGCGCACCACCCCCGAAGACCGCCAGCGCCTCGTGTCGTTGCTGCCTTCGCTGCTTTTTCGCCTCAAGATGGGCTACCAGCGTGCCGGCCTCTCGCTGGACACGGCGAGCATCCTCGTCGAGGAGCTGCGCCAGCTTCTCGATGAGGTGATGACATCGCCCGTGGCGACGGCGCACGGCGCGATCCGCAAGGATCCGCCGCCCATGCCGCAGGAGGATTACACGGCGACGTTGCGCGTCTCGAGCGGATCGCTCGCCGAGGAAGGCCTCTCGCGCGGCGTGTGGATGGAATTCACCGAGGACGACGGCTCGAAGCACCGCTGCCGCCTCAACTGGATGAGCCCGGTGCAGGGTACCTGCGTCTTCAAGGACCTCGAGAAGAACCGCTCGTTCGCGATCTCCGTGGACGACCTGCGCGACCGGCGGCGCAACGGGAAGGCCGTGATCGTCGACGGCCCCGGCATCGCGCAGTCCACGATCGACGGTGCGATCGCGGACGTCGCGCGCACCCTCGGCACGCCTCAGTAGGGCCGGCCATCGACACGATCCTCGTCGAGCGCGAAGGGTCGATCGCCACGGTCGTCCTGAACCGCCCGGAAAAGCTGAACGCCCTCACGCGCCCGATGTGGAAGCGGCTGGGCGACGCATTCCTCGATCTCTCGGCCGACGATTCGCTGCGATGCGTCGTCCTCCGCGGCGCGGGGACGAAGGCGTTCGCTCCCGGCAACGACATTTCCGAATTCGCGACCGAACGCTCGAACGTGGAGCAGGCGCGAGCCTATGGCGAGGACATGCGCCGCACGATCGAGGCGATCGCCGCGTGCCGCCATCCGGTCGTCGCGCAGATCCACGGCGTCTGCGTCGGCGGCGGGCTCGAGATCGCGGGCCTCGCCGACATTCGCATCTGCGGCGAATCCTCGCGCTTCGGCGTTCCCATCAACAAGCTGGGGCTCGTGATGGCGTATGCGGAGATCGGCGCGCTGATCTCGCTCGCCGGCGAAGCCAACGCCATGGAGATCCTGCTCGAGGGCCGCGTCTTCGATGCGAAGGAAGCGAAGGAGATGGGACTCGTGACGCGCGTCGTTCCCGACGGCGAGGTGGAGCGCGAAGCCCGGGAAACCGCGCAGCGGATTGCCGACGGCGCTCCACTCGTCGCGCGTTGGCACAAGAAGTTCGCGCGGCGGCTTCGCGATCCGCGCCCGCTCACCCCCGCCGAATACGACGAAGGATTCGCCTGCTTCGGCACCGAGGACTTCCAGGCAGGATACAAGGCCTTTCTGGCAAAGACGAAGCCCGAATTCAAGGGAAAATAAATTCATGGGAGAAGAGAAACGCTGCCCGTGGTGCCTGGGCAGCCCGCAGTACATGGCCTACCACGATCGCGAGTGGGGACGGCCCGTTCACGACGACCGCGTGTTCTTCGAGTTCCTGATCCTCGAGGGCGCGCAGGCCGGCCTCTCCTGGTCCACGATCCTCAACAAGCGCGAGAACTACCGGAAGGCGTTCGCGCAATTCGATCCGGCGAAGGTCGCGCGCTTCACGCCGGCGAAGGTGAAGAAGCTCCTCGCCGATCCCGGCATCGTGCGCAACCGCCTCAAGGTCGAGGGCAGCGTGCGCAACGCCAAGGCCTTCCTCGCCGTGCAGGAGGAATTCGGCAGCTTCGACAAGTACGCCTGGTCCTTCGTGGGCGGAAAACCCATCGTGAGCCGCCCGAAGACAATGAAGCAGGTGCCGGCCAAGACGAAGGAATCCGACGCGCTCTCGAAGGACCTGCAGAAACGCGGTTTCACGTTCGTGGGCTCGACGATCATGTACGCGTTCATGCAGGCGACGGGCCTCGTGGACGACCACATCGTCGGTTGCCCTTCGAAGCGAAAATGAAAGGCCCCCTGGCTGGCATCAAGGTGATCGAGCTCGCGCAGATCATGGCGGGCCCGACCTGCGGGATGATGCTCGCCGATATGGGCGCCGACGTGATCAAGGTGGAGAAGCTTCCGGGCGGCGACGACACGCGCGCGTATGCCGAGCCCTCGATCAAGGGCGAGTCGGCTCCCTTCATGATCCTCAACCGCAACAAGCGCGGCATCGCGGTGAACCTCAAGAGGCCCGGAGGCCTCGAGGTCGTGAAGAAATTGCTCGCCGGCGCCGATGTCGTCACTGAAAATTACCGCAAGGGCACGCTCGAGAAACTCGGCCTCGGATATGACGTCCTCCAGCAGCTGAATCCTCGCCTTGTGTATTGCGCCGTGTCGGGATACGGGCGCACCGGGCCTTACGCCGACAAGGGCGGCTTCGACCTCATCGCCCAGGGCTTCGCCGGAATCATGAGCATCACGGGCGAGCCCGGCGGCCCGCCCGTGAAGAGCGGCACCTCGATCGCGGACATCAATGCGGGAATCCTTGCGGCCCTCGGCATCGTCTCCGCGTTGGTCGCTCGCTCGACGACGGGCCGTGGGCAGAGAGTCGAGACCTCGCTCATGGAGGCGGCGATCCAGCAGACCTATTGGCACGCGGCGATCTTTTTCGCCACGGGAATGAATCCGGGAGCCACGGGTTCGGCGCACCTGCTGACCGCGCCGTACCAGTCATTCCCCACGAAGGACGGCTGGATCAACGTGGGCGGCGCGAACCAGGCGAACTGGGAGCGCATCGTGAAGGTGATCGGCGCGCCCGAGCTCGCCAACGACACGCGGTTCAAGACCAACGTCGATCGCTTGAAGAACCTCCACGCGCTGGTTCCCCTCATCGGCGCGCGCCTGCGCTCGCGTTCGTCCGCCGATTGGCTCGCGGCGTTCGATGCGGAAGGAGTCCCCGCGGGGCCCGTCAACAAGATCGGCGACATGTTGAACGATCCGCAGGTCCTGGCGCGCGAGATGGTGGTCGAAGTCGATCACGCAAAGGCCGGCCGCGTGAAGGCGCTGGGCATGCCGGTGAAATTTTCCGACACGCCCGGCAAGGTGACTCGCGCGGCGCCCATCCTCGGCCAGCACACGCGCGAAGTGCTCGAAGGCCTCGGCTATACGAGCGCCGAGATCGCGAAGCTCAATGAGGACGGCTCTGTCCTCGTCGCGAGCTGATGGCCTCGATACTTTCGCTCGCGATCCTCGGCGTGTCGTCGCTGGTGACGTCGTTCATCTCGGGGATCCTCGGGATGGCGGGTGGCATGATCCTCATGGGGATCCTCCTTGCGATGCTGCCCTTGCCCGAGGCGATGATGCTGCACGGGATCACGCAGCTCGCGTCCAACGGGTGGCGGGCGCTGCTGTGGCGCGACAAGGTGGACTGGCGGATCTTCCGTGGCTACGTCTACGGCGCCGCGACCATGCTCGTGATCTTCGCCATCGCGAAGCTGGTGGTGAGCAAGCCGGTCGCATTCATCGTGATGGGGATCACGCCCTTCATCGCGATGGTGCTGCCCGAGGAATGGCACCTCAACGTCGAGCGCAAGGGCCAGCCCTCCGCGTGCGGCGCCATCTGCTCGGCGTTGGCGCTGCTCGCCGGCGTCTCGGGCCCGATCCTCGACGTGTTCTTCGTGCGCTCGAAGATGGGCCGCCACGCCGTCGTCGCCACCAAGGCGATGACGCAGAGCTTCAGCCACATCTCGAAGATCATCTACTTCGGCGTGTTCGCCGCCATCGAGGGCAGCGCCGAGGTGAATCCCTGGATGGGCGCGATGATGGTGATCCTCGCGTTCACCGGCACGTCGCTCTCGCGCCACGTGCTCGAGCGGATGAACGACAAGTCGTTCAGGCTCTGGACGCGGTGGACGGTGCTGACGCTGGGAGTGTTCTACCTCGGGAGCGGGGTCTGGTCGCTCGTGCGCGGCTAGCTCAGATCTTCCTCAGCTCCACGCGGCGATTCTTCGCCTTGTTCTCGTCGCTCGAATTCGCGGCCACGGGCTTCGTGTCGCCATAGCCCTTGGCCACGAGGCGCTTCGCGTCGATCTTGTAGCTCGTGGTGAGCGCCTTCACGACAGCCTGCGCGCGGTCCTCGGAGAGTTTCAGGTTGTGCGCCTTCTCGCCCGTGTTGTCGGTGTGCCCCGAGACCTCGAGCCTCAAGCCTCCATCGATCTTGAGGAGGCTCGCCACCTCGTCGAGCGTCGGCGTGCTCTCCGGCTTGATCACGGCCTTGTCGGTGTCGAAGTAGATGCCGTAGATGTCGACGGCGCCTTTCGCTTTCAGCGCCTCGGCCATGTCCGCCGCCTTCAGCAGCACCATCTTGTTCACGACGGCCTTCGAGACCACGACGTCCGCCACGACAAGCACGTTGTCGGTATTGAAGTGGAATGGCTTGTCGCCGTATTTGACGTCCTTGCCTTCCTTGTAGTTGGCGATGTAGACGGCGAGCGTCACTGACTTACCATCCTTGGTCGCCGAGGCCGACAGGTACGCCATCTTCTGCACGCCGTTCAGCGCGAGATTGGTCCAGGCGTAATCGCTGTGGATCTGCCAGCTCTGGTGATAGAACTGGTCCGCGAAGTCGTTGCTCCAGAAGTTCGCGCTGCTCGCCTTGAATGTGAAGCCCGCGTCCTTGATCGACTGCTCGTAGTTGCGGAAGATCTCCAGCACCGTGTGGCCCGCCGGCACCTTGTAGAACGCGCGCGTGATCTGGCCCTCGACCTGGTCGGTGACCCACGGCCCGGTGGGATTCTTCGGATCGGGCGACCACACGCGGTAGCTCTCGTACGGCAGCGCCTGGTAGCTCACGATCTCGGAGCCCTCATAGCGCTTGAGGTACGGCGGGTCCTTCGCCCCCGCCACGTCCACCGCCTGCGCCGAAAGGGAAATGCAAGAAACGACGGCCAGCAAACCGAGCAGCCTCATGGCAGTTCTCCCTTGTGTTGTTGTTGAGCGCGAATACTCTAATCCTATTCGCGCTGCACGACGTGCCGGAACCCCAATGGATTCTCCGCCAGCGCGGAAACTAGGAACGAGGGGCGAACATCGATGCGTCCCAGTTGCCTGCGATCGAACCACGCGAACTCGAGTGAGGTGCCGCCTTCCTGCCCGCGAATGGGCCCATTGGACGCGAGCACGCGAGACGTCGGGGCCAGACTCACCCGGAAATACAGTCCGATCTCGTGAAACTGCGAGCCGTTCGCGGTGTAGAAATTCTCGACCACCCAGAGCAGTTCGCCGCACGTAACCGGCTCGCCAAGTTCTTCCTGCCACTCCCGGACGATGGCGCGCTCGGCCCCCTCGCCCATATCGACGCGGCCGCGGACATTGCGCTAACAGTCACTTTACGGGCACGGCCAAAGGTTGGCCTTTTTCCGCAATCATGCAGTTCAGGACCTTCGCCGATTCGGTCGCACTCATGTTCTTGGCCTTGTGAATATGTTTCGCGGGATTGAAGGTGATCTCCCCCGCCTTGAGATCGAAGGGATCCCCGTGCTCGGGTTCGAATCGGAGCGCTCCTTGGAGCATGTAGATGGCTTCGTCTCCGGGATGGTAGTGGATGCCGGCCACGCCGCCGGGCGGGATGTCGGCGACAAACACGACCACCTCCTTGCCTTCCAGGCCTGACATTGGCTTGCGCAGAATCTCAGTACGGGTGATCTGGGGAGTGACCTGCGCGCCTACATAGGTAGCGACCCCACCGATGATCATGCTGGCCAGACTGACCGAAACAAGCACTAGCGTCCTGTTCATGACTCCTCCTTCGTTGGCGACCGATAAGATCTTCCGACCCAAAGCGGATATTCGCCAGCCTGCTTGGTGATCATCTGATCATCCCGGTCGATGCAATGCGGAGAGTGCGAGGTCCCTAGCCTTGTCGAGCGCCTCGCCCCCTGGAACTACCACATCCGGAACCACTCCCTTGCCCTCCCAATTCGTCTTCGTGATTGGATTGATCGCGCGGCCTCTGGGAAGCGCGAGCACGAAATGCTCGCCAACAAACTCCGGTCCCACGGGATGCGCGCCGCCTCCCGTCGTTTCTCCCACGATTGTCGCGCGCTTCAATGCTTGGAGGTTGTACGCGAACTCTTCAGCACCGGAAAAAGTCTGATGACTTGTGAGCACAAAAATCGCCTTGGTGCCCCCAAACTTTCGGCCGGCAACGTCGGCCCGCGTCCAGAACTCATCGGTGCGGTTGGCCGCGCGCCAGAAGAGATCGTTGAGGTGCACGCGCTCATCGAACAGATACGAACTCACATACGCGATCATGCCGGGGTTTCCCCCTGTATTTCGCCGCAGGTCGATGATGAGCGCATCGGCCTGGGCAAGGAATGTCATGGCGGCCGATGCCACTTCATCCGCACGCGGAGAGTTTGTCGCGAACATCCTCATCTCCAGATAGCCCACATTGCCGTTGAGGCGTTCGACCCGCTCGAATCCGTAATTGGCCTCGCGCTCGAAACGTTCGCGCCGCGCCAGCGCTTCCGTTGCAGGGGCGGTACTTGTCGGAGGCGTCACCTCGGGACTGTAGTCAAGACGCAGATGCTTGTCGCTGCTGATGGCTTGCAGATCCGCGGTCACCTGGCGCGCGAAATCCTGTGAGCCAGTCAGATTCTCGTAAGCGCCAGCCGCTTTGCGATCCTGCAGCGCTTGCGCCATTCGCGCTCCCACGTCTTCGAAAATGTAGGCCCGCTTGAGCGCCGCGGCGCATGCCTCGAGGACTTTGCCTCTCGTCTCGCGATCGACTGGCGCGTCGGCAGTGTAGACCTGCCCATACGTCAACGTGGTGACCACCATCACGCAACAAGCGAAAAGCAGTCGCATATGGACCGTCCCTTGAGCCTGAGGAATATCCCGCATTGTGTCCGCTTCCGGTCGAAAGCCGCCATCACCCAAACTTCACCGCCGTCGTATTCGCCCCGCACAGCAGCACGCCGATCGTCTTTTCCGACGAAGGCCTCCACACCCCCGAAAGAATCGCGGCCAGCGCAGCCGCCCCACCGGGTTCGGCCACGATGCGCAGAGTCTTCCAGATCGCTTGTTGAGCCTCGCGGATGGCGTCGTCGGTGACTAGCACAGTGCCCTTCATGTATTTCTGCGCGACCGGAAACATGAGCGAGCCCACGCGCTTGGGCGCGAGCGAATCCGCGGCGACGCCGCCCGCCGGGGAATCGACGGGCTCACCTGCCGCGAGCGCGCGCGTGAGTGTCGGTGCCTCCTCGGGTTCGACGCCGATCACGGGAACACGTCCGCGATACCACGCTGCGACTCCGCCGATGAGCCCTCCTCCGCCGACCGCCACGAGCAAGGCATCGAGGTTCGGCGCCTGCGATTCGAATTCGAGTCCCACTGTCGCTTGCCCCTGCAGGGTCTCGTATTGATCGTAAGCATGGATCGCCGTCGCCTTCGATTGCGTGATGAACGCCTCGCTTGCGCGCAGCGCGTCGTCGTATCGATCACCGCCCACCTCGAGTCGCGCGCCGTAGCTGCGGATCTGCTCCATCTTCGCGGGCGACGCGACCGTGGGAATGAAGATCGTCGCGGGATGTTTCGTCTTCATCGCGGCGAAGGCCGTCGCTGCGCCGTGGTTGCCACCTGAAGCCGCGACAACGCCGGCCGGGCCGATCTCGCGCGTGAGCATCTGGTTGAAAGCGCCGCGCGTCTTGAACGATCCCGCGTGCTGCAGGAATTCGAGCTTGAAGACGATGCGGCGGCCGGGCAATCCGAAATCCGCGCCATCGACCTCCAGGACCGGCGTCTTGCGCACATGGGGCGCGATGCGCGCGTAGGTCGCGCGGATCGCTTCTTCGTCGAGGGGAGAGGCCATCGAATTCCTTTAGCGCAGGTCGGGCTCGAAGAACACCCAGCGTACCTGCGGAAAGCGTTCCTTGAACACGACCTCGATGCGGTTGATCGCTTCGGCGAGCTCGTCGGTCGTGGAGTGGGGCCGCATCTTCGCCTTCACCGCGACCATCACGTCGGCGCCCATGTGCAGCGTGAGGAGGTCGAGCACGTTCTCGACCGCGGATTGCGATCCGAGGAACTCGAGCATCGCGGCGCGCACCGGCGCTTCGACGCCCTGCCCGATGAGCATGGCTTTCACCTCGACCGCGACCAACACGGCAACAACCACGAGCAGCACGCCGATGCCGACCGTCCCCCACGCATCGAACACAGGGTTACCGGTGGCCCATGTCATGCCGACCGCGGCGAACGCGATGACGAGACCGACCAGGGCTGCGAGGTCCTCGGCGAAGATCACCGCGAGCTCGCCATTGCGCGTGGTGCGGAACCACGAGATCACGCTCGCCGCGCCGCGCATCTTGTTCACTTCGCGCATGGCGCCCCACATCGAGAAGCTCTCGGCGACGATGCCGAAGCCCAGCACGCCCAGCGCGATCATCGGGTTCCTCACGGCCTCGGGCTCCATCACCTTGTGCCAGCCCT
>DATGGI010000264.1:0-27340 GCA_035308545.1 Usitatibacter sp. | reverse complement strand
CATCGCCTGCGGGCAGATCGACATCGGCAACGCGGCGACGGAAATGACGGAGCGGATGGCGAAGGGAATCATGCAGCCCAACGGCGAGATGATGGTCGAGCCGCGCATGAACGTGCAGGACGTGGCCGACGCGGTCGTGTTCATGTCGAAGCTGCCGCTCGATTCCAACGTGCAGTTCATGACGATCATGGCCACGAAGATGCCGTTCGTGGGGAGGGGCTAGGCGTGAGCGAGCTTCCCAAGAACGAGTTCAAGCACGCCATCGCCGCGGGCAAGCAGCAGATCGGGCTGTGGATCTCCCTCGCCAACGGGTACAGCGCGGAGCTCTGCGCCGGCGCGGGCTTCGACTGGATGGTGATCGACGGCGAGCATTCGCCCAACGATCCGCCGACTGTGTTGCCGCAGCTCCAGGCCGCGGCGCCCTATCCCACGTCGTGCATCGTGCGTCCCGCGTGGAACGACACGGTGCTCATCAAGCGCTATCTCGACATCGGCGCGCAGAGCCTGCTGATTCCGTACGTGCAGACGGCGGAAGAAGCGGCGAAGGCCGTCGCTGCGATCCGTTATCCCACGAAGGGCGTTCGCGGCGTCGCGGGCGTCACGCGCGCTTCGCGATTCGGCCGCGTGAAGGACTACTACAAGCATGCCGCCGACGAGCTCTGCCTCCTCGTGCAGATCGAGACGCGCGAGGGCCTGAAGAACCTCGAAGCGATCGCGAAGACCGACGGCGTCGACGGCGTCTTCATCGGACCGGCGGATCTCGCCGCGGGACTCGGCCATCTCGGCGACATCGGCCACGCCGAGGTGCAAGCCGCGATCCAGGACGCGATCAAGCGCATCAAGGCCTGCGGAAAGCCCGCCGGCATCCTCGCGACCGACGAAGCCTCGACGCGCCGCTACATCGAATGGGGCACGACGTTCACGGCCGTCGGCCTCGACGCGATGATCCTCGCGCGCGAAGCGGAGAAGCTCGCGAAGCTGTACAAATAGTCCTCCGGATGTCTTGGGTTCCGGATCGTCGTCGCGACCGCGACGTCCGGGATGACAGTTCGCGCGACGAACGGCACCGCGGCGATGAAAGAGGCGCGGCAAGTCCCAGGTCCTGGAAGCGAGCGGGGCCGCTCGTCGCGCGAAGCATTGGGTCCCGGGCCATCGCTGCGATTGCAGCGCCCGGGATGACAAGAGCGATTTCCGACCGCGGCCGACCCTTTCGGGCCAGCCGCTCCGTCGTCGTACCCGTCGCATGTCCCGAAGCGTCCTTCGAAAGACATGCACGGGCGGCAACCCGAATCTTCGTTAGGCGAGCCGCGTACAGCCCGCGAAGTTGCCGGACGGCCCCTATGCAGGGCCGATTTCTTACAGCAGGAGCCACTCGCGCAATGCAATCCGCGCTTCATGCTCGCGGCGCAACCTGCGCGCGCGCCACTTCCATTCCAATTTCAATCTGGCGTTCTTCATCGTCGTACGTCCCAAGTGATTTCGCGGTTGCAAAAGCACGAAGCCCGGAGGTTTTCGGCTCTCCGGGCTTCGCTGGGATTCGGGATCGACGTTCGATGCCTAGGCCAGGGTTCCTCCGGAGAGCGCGCGCATGACTCGCGGCTTGGAATCCAGCGAATAGCCGGACCCGAAGCACTGCCAGTGCGCGGTCGCGATGTGTTGAAGTCGATTCATCATGTCTCTCGGAAAAAACCTCGTGCAGCGTTGATGACCCGATGCTGCCATGCAACAAAAAGAGCGTCAACCCCTCTTGCGCGATAATTGCGGAAATACAACAGGAGAATTCGATGAGCCCCTTGCGCCTGCTGGCAGCCCTTGTCGCGTCGTCCGCCGCGCTTGTCCACGCCGCCTGGCCCGAGCGCCCGGTGCACTGGGTCGTGCCGTTCGCGGCCGGGGGAGCCAACGACCTCATCGCGCGGGCCGCCGCCGACGGCGTTTCAAAGAGGATCGGCCAGCCGATCATCATCGACAACCGGCCCGGCGGCGGGACGATCGTGGGCTCCGACTTCGTGGCGAAGGCGAGGCCCGACGGCTACACGTTCCTCATCGGCGCGGCGAGCGTCATCACCAACAGCCTCGTCCGCAAGGACATGCCCTACGCGGACAGCGACCTCGTCCCGGTCGGCATGATCGCGAACGCGCCGTCGGTGATCGTGGTGAACCCGTCCAACCCCGCGAACAACCTGAAGGAGTTCATCGCGTGGGCGAAGGCGAAAGGCGACAAGGGCGTGAACTGGGCCACGGCCGGCACCGCGAGCACCCCGCACTTCGTCGAGGAAATGCTGAAGGGCGTGGGCGTGACGAACATGACAGTCGTTCCGTTCAAGAGCGGCGGTGAGAGCGTGACCGCGGTCGTGGCGGGCAACGTCGATGCGACTTCCGAAGCGAGCATCGTCGTGATCCCGCAGATCGAGGGCGGCAAGCTGAAGGCCATCGCGACCACGTACGAACGGCGCATCACCGCGTATCCCAAGCTCGCCACGGCGAAGGAACAGGGCTATCCGAGCGTCGACATTGGGCATTGGGCCGGGCTCTTCGCGCCGAAGGACGTGCCGAAGGAGATCGTCGAGCGGATGAGCGCCGAGATCTACGCAGTCGTGAAGAGCAAGGAGTTCGCCGACAAGCTCGTGCCGAAGGGCATCGAGCCCGCGCCCTACACCTACAAGGAATACCTCGCGTTCATCAGGAACGAGCGCGAGCGCCTGGGCAAGATCGCCAGGGCCGCGAACATGCAAGCGGATTGATGTACTCGGCCAAGGAAATCTTCTACACGCTGCAGGGCGAGGGCGCGAACGCCGGGACGCCCGCGGTGTTCCTGCGCTTCGCCGGATGCAACCTGTGGTCGGGACGCGAGGAAGATCGCGCCGCCGCCACCTGCAATTTCTGCGACACGGATTTCGTCGGCACGGACGGGGCTGGCGGCGGGAAGTTCGAGACGGCGGACGCGCTGGCCGATGCCGTGGCGTCGCATTGGCCCGGGTCGTCGAAGGCGCACCGGTTCGTGGTCTGCACCGGCGGCGAGCCGCTGCTGCAACTGGACCGGGCCGCCATCGACGCGCTGCATGCGCGCGGATTTCGCGTCGCCATCGAGACCAACGGGACCCTCGAGCCGCCCGCGGGCATCGACTGGGTGTGCGTGAGCCCGAAGGCGCGCGCGCCGCTCGCGGTCAATTCCGGCGACGAGCTAAAGCTTGTATTTCCTCAACCCGAGGCGCGGCCCGAGCGCTTCGAGTCGCTCGCCTTCGACCACTTCTTCCTGCAACCCATGGACGGACCTTCGCGGGAAGCCAATACCCGCGGCGCCATCGAATACTGCCTCGCGCATCCCCGCTGGCGCCTGTCGATCCAATCGCACAAGATCATCGGAATCCGCTGAAACGCCATGGAAGTCTCGTACACATTCGGCTTCGACGCCGCGCACCACTTCGACAACTATCCCGAAGGCCATCTCTATCGTGGCGTGCACGGGCACTCCTTCCACGTGGAGGTCGCGCTCGCGGGCGAACCGGATCCGAAGACGGGTTTCGTGGCCGACCTCGGCGAAGTGGAGAAGGCGTGCCGCGCCGTGCGCGACCGGCTGGACCACCGCATGCTGAACGAGATCGACGGGCTCGCCGTGCCAAGCCTCGAGAACCTGAGCGTGTGGATCTGGCGCGCGTTGAAGCCCGGGTTCCCGAATCTCGCGCGCATCACCGTGCGGCGCGATTCCCAGGGCCAAAGCTGCACCTATCTTGGACGCTGAACGCGGGGCGATGAGGCTCGCGATCGTGCTGCTCGCGCTCGCCTCCTTCGCCAGCGCCGCGTCGCTGCGCGTGACCGACGCGATGCTGCCGCGCCTCGCGAGCGAATTCCACGTCGGCCTCGATCACGCCTCGTCGGTGATCACCGGCTTCGCCGTCGCGTATGGCTTGATGCAGATCCTCTTCGGGCCGCTCGGCGATCGCTTCGGCAAGCTGCGGGTGATCGGGGGAGCGACGGGAATCGCCGCGCTCGCCACGACCTGGTGCCTCTTCGCGCCGGACCTGCCGCAGCTTCTCGTGGGCCGCATCCTCGCCGGCGCTTTCTGCGCGGGCATCATCCCGCTCTCGCTCGCGTGGATCGGCGACGCCGTTCCCTACAAGGACCGGCAGCCGGTGATCGCGCGATTCCTGCTGGGGCAGATCTCGGGACTCGCGCTGGGCGCGGCGGTCGGCGGGATCGCCGCGGAACAGGCAGAGTTCCGCTGGCCCTTCGGCCTGCTCGCCGCCTGGCTCGCGATCTGCGCCGTGCTGATCCTCGTCACCGCGCGCCACGATCCGGCGCCGCCGCCCGCGCCGGGCTCGAGCTTCCTCCGCGGCGCCGCGGAGATCCTTCGCGAGCCGTGGCCGCGCGTCGTCGTGGGCTCGGTCTTCGTCGAAGGCATGTTCGTGTTCGGCGCGACGGCGTTCATCCCGACGCACCTGCACCTGGATCGCGGCACGGAGCTCGGGATCGCGGGGCTCGCGCTCGTGCCCTACGCGATCGGCGGCGCGATCTTCGCGGTCTTCGCGGCGAGATTCGTCCGCGTCCTCGGGGAGGTGAGACTCGCGCGATTCGGCGCCGTGATCCTCATGGGCGGGCTGCTGCTCGCGGCGTGGTCGCCGCATATCGCCGTCGCGGCGGCGGGTTGCCTCTTCGCGGGTCTCGGCTTCTACATGCTCCACAACACGCTCCAGACCAACGCCACCCAGATGGCTCCCGCGCGTCGCGGCGTCGCGGTCGCCCTCTTCGCGTCCTTCTTCTTCATCGGGCAATCGGTGGGCGTCGGCATCGCCGGCATCCTCGTGGAGCGCCTGGGGACGCTCCCCGTCATCATCGGCGCGGGCATCCTGCTGGTCCCCGTCGGCGCGGTTTTCGCCCGCCTTCGCGCAGCTCGCGCCACGTAGCTGCCGCTCGTCGCAATCCCCGGGCGCCCGCCCGCGGCCTCGGTACGATTGCGGCCACTGGAGGCACCATGCTCGAAGCGACGGACTTGTGGAAGAAATACGGCGAGGTCCAGGCGGTATCCGGCATCTCTCTCACGGCGCGTTCCGGCCAGATCGTGGGGCTGCTCGGCCCCAACGGCGCCGGCAAGACCACGACCGTGTCGATGATCGCGGGACTCACGGCGCCCGACCGCGGCCGCGTCGCGATCGACGGCATGCCGCTCACCGAGACCGCGAACGACGCGAAGCGCAGGATCGGCCTCGTGCCCCAGGAGATCGCGCTCTACGAAGAGCTCGGGGCGGAAGCGAACCTGCGTCTCATGGGCGCGCTCTATGGCATCGAGGGCAAGCTCCTCGACGAGCGCGTGGGCGCGGCGCTCGCGCTCGTGGGCCTTTCCGATCGGGCGCGCGACAAGCCTTCGAAATTCAGCGGCGGCATGAAGCGGCGCCTCAACATCGCCTGCGCCCTCGTCCACGACCCCGACGTCCTGCTGCTCGACGAGCCCACGGTGGGCGTCGATCCGCAAAGCCGCAACGCCATCTTCGAGAACCTCGAGAGCCTTCGCGACCGCGGCAAGGCCCTCGTCTACACGACGCACTACATGGAAGAAGCCGAGCGCCTCTGCGACCACATCGTGATCGTCGATCACGGCAAGGTGATCGCATCCGATACGCGCGAGAACCTGCTCCGCCTCGGAACCGCGCCCGTCGTGCCGAAGGGACCGTCGCTCGAATCGGTCTTCCTTCAGCTCACGGGCCGCGCGCTGAGGGACGGGGCATGAAGGCACTCCTCGCGCTGGTCCGCGCCGACCTCGTCCTCTACCTGTCCAATCGTCGCGCGTTGCTGATCTCGTTCGTGGCCCCGATCCTCATCGCCGGATTCTTCGGCGCCACGCTCGGGGGCAATCCCGGCAAGCGTCCCGCGCGCATTCCCGTCGCCGTCGTGGACCTGGACCAAAGCGACGTCACCCGGGCCATCGTCGCGGCGATGCGCAAGGACGACAACTTCGACCTGCGCGACTCGGAGCTCGCGCCCGCCATCGAGCAGGTTCGCGCCGGCAAGATCCGCGCGGCCATCGTGCTGCCGAAGGATTTCGGCAAGGACGCCCCTCGCGCCCTCTTCCGCCAGGACGGGAAGAAGCCCGAGATCGAGATCCACGTCGATCCCTCGCAGACTGTCACGATGTCGCTGGTGAAGGGCCTGCTTGCGCAACACGTGATGGAGGAAGTCGCGCGCACCGTCTTCAGCGGCGCCAACGCGGCGAAATTCCTGGCGGACTCGAAAACTGCGATCGAGAAATCGACGGACATCTCGCCCGGAGTGAAGAAGGACCTCGCCGAGCTGCTGGACCGCGTCGAGCACCTTCGCGCGCAGCGGTCGCCGGACGGCGAAGCGGCCGGAGGTGGCGGCGCGGGTTTCTCGTTCAAGATGCCCTTCGAGACGAAGGAGCGCGAGGTCACGTCGGGCGACCGCAAGTACAACCCCTACGCGCATTCCTTCGCCGGAATGGGCGTGCAGTTCATCCTCTTCCTGGGGATCGACCTCGGGATCGCGGTCCTGCTCATGCGCCGGATGGGACTCTGGAAGCGCCTTCGTGCCGCGCCGGTTTCGCGCGGGCTCCTCCTCGGAAGCCGCATCGCCTCGGGCACGGTCATCGCGACCTTGCTCACCGCGGGCATCTACGCCGCGGGCATCGCGATCTTCGGCGTGCGCGTGGACGGCAGCTGGCTGGGCCTCGTGCTCGTCATCGTCGCTTTCGGGGTCCTCACGTCGAGCTTTGGCCTGCTCATCGCATCGGTGGGCCGCACGCCCGAGGCGACGCGGGGCATCGCGATCCTGGCGACCTTGCTCCTGGTGATGCTCGGCGGCGCATGGGTGCCCACTTTCATCTTTCCCGAATGGCTGCAGCAGGCGACGCTCGTGGTTCCGACGCGTTGGGCCATCGACGGACTCGAGGCGATGACGTGGCGGGGCCAGGGATTGGAGGCGGCGTTACCGGCAGTCGCAGTCATGCTGATGTTCAGTGTTGCATTCGCCGCGACCGCCGTGGCATGTTTCCGGTGGGAGGAATGACCTCATGATTCGTGCCCTCGCAATGTCACTCGTCGCATTCGCCGCGCTGTGCGCCTCGGCCGAGCCGTCCACGCTCAAGTTCCTGAGCGCGGGCGCCGCGCAGGCGCTCGTGAGATCCACCGCGGGCAAGGCCGGCATCACGGTGGAAGGCAGCTTCGGCGCCGTGGGCGCCATGAAGGAACGGGTGCAGGCCGGCGAGCAGAGCGACATCGTGATCCTGCGCCGCGACCAGATCGACGACCTCGCGGCGAAGAAGCTCGTGGTGCCCGGGACGGTGGATCTCGGCATCGTGCCGACGTCGATCGGCGTGCGAGCCTCGGATCCTTCTCCCAGCGTGACCGACGAAGCGTCGCTGCGAGCCGCGCTCCTCGCCGCGGACGCGATCTACATTCCCGATCCCGCGAAGGCCACGGCAGGAATCCATTTCATGAAGGTGCTGGACAAGCTGGGCATCCGCGAGCAGGTCGCCGCGCGAATCAGGCCCTTCCCCGATGGAGCGACGGCGATGCACGCGATGGTGGAGGCGAGCGGCCACCCGATCGGCTGCACGCAGGCGACGGAGATCCGCGCGACACCCGGAATGAAGGTCGTCGCAGACCTTCCGAAGGGATTCGACCTCGTGACCGTGTACTCGGGCGCCGTCAGCGCGAACGCTTCGGATCGCGCGGCCGCTTCGAAATTCCTCGCGGGGCTCGCGGATCGCCTTTAGAGCAGACTTTCGCGACGTGCGCCTGGATGATGTCCGCCAGGCGCGCGGCATCGCGTCCGGGAAATTCCGGGTCCGAATGGCCGAGATAGACCTGCGCCATGCGTTCGGCGCCCTTCATCGGCAGCGGTTTGAGCGTCCCGTCGCGCAGCTCCGGCAGGATCGTTTCCTCCGGTAGCCACGCGAATCCGAGACCCATGGAGATCGCGCGGATCGAGGTCGCCTTGTTGCTCACGGTCCAGCGCAGCTCGACGCCGGCCACTTCGCTCTTGCGCTGCGTGCCCGTGTCGCGGATGAGGATGCGACGGTAGCGTCGCAGGTCGCGAGCTGTGAGCGTGCGTCCCAGTTGGTGCAGCGGATGCCGCGGGCTCGCCACCGCGATAAAGCGGATCGGCATGAGGAATGTCCCGGCCACGCCCGCGTGGTCCGAGCCTATGGCGATGTCCGCGCGGCCCTCGGAAAGCAGCTCCGCCGTGCCCGTGAGCACGGTCTCGAAGATCTCGATGCGCGTGCCGGGGCGCTCGCGCGCGAATTCCTCGAGCGATTCCAGCAACAGCCACGTGGGGAAGATGATCTCCACGGCGATGCGGATCTCGGGCTGCCAGGCCTGCGACATCTCGGCGGCCCCGCGCTCGAGCAGCGCGGCCTCCTCGAGCAGCGTCTTCGCGCGCCGGTAGAGCACCTGTCCCGCCTCCGTGAGCACGGATTTGCGTCCGCGGAGCTCGAAGACCTTCACGTCCAGCAGCGATTCGATCTTCTGCACCGCGTAGGTGATCGTGGACTGGCTCTTGTGCATCGCGCCGGCGGCCTGCGCGTAGCCTCCGCCTTCCACGACGGCTTGCAGCGCGCGCCATTGCTCGAGCGTGATCCTGGGGACCGTGGCCATGGTCGAATCAATCGATTGATAGGGGCTATATTTTGCGCTTTTTTATCGAATCGGCGGGGGCTAGATTGGAGGTATCCAATATCAATCAAGGAGCACGGCCATGAAAACGCTTCTCCAGGTGAACGCAAGCCTCTTCTCGAACGGCGGCGAATCGAGCCGCCTCGCGTCGAAATTCGTGTCGCAGTGGCGCGGCGCCAATCCCGATGCCCGCGTGATCGAGCGTGACCTCGCCTCGGATCCGGTCCCGCACCTCACGGCGGAGCGCTTTCTCTCGTTCCTCGCCAAGCCCGACGAGCGCACCAGCGCGCAGCGCGAGGTCACCGACTTCTCCGACGCGCTCATCGCCGAGCTCGAATCGGCCGACGTGATCGTGCTGGGCCTGCCCATGTACAACTACGGCGTGCCCTCGACGCTGAAGGCCTACTTCGACCACATCGCCCGCGCAGGAAAGACCTTCAAGTACACGGACAAGGGTCCGGTGGGATTGCTCGAGGGCAAGAAGGCCTACGTGTTCGCCACCCGCGGCGGGATGTATTCGGGGACGCCGCTCGACTCGCAGACGACCTACGTGCGCGATTTCCTGCGCTTCCTTGGCATCGACGACGTCGAATTCATCTACGCCGAAGGGCTCGCGATGGGCGACGCGTCCAAGGCGGAATCGCTTCGCAAGGCCGACATCGCGATGGGCGCGATTTCCGCCCGGATCGGCTCCCCGGTGGCCCTCGCCGCGTAACAAAACCGGCAATGACGCGATGCGCGGGAGCCCTTTCGCGCGTGTAAGATTGCGGGGTGATGTTGCGTCTCGGGCTGCTGATCGCGGCCCTCATCTCCTCCACGTCGTTCGCCTCGGCCCAGCCTGCCGCGCCGCCCGGCCCGCTTTCGACCGCGGCCGAGCGCGTCTACGAGCTGGCGAAACCGCGCATCCTGCAGATCCGCTCGCTGCTCCAGTCGACAGGGCGCCAGTCGAGCCTGGGCTCCGGGTTCCTGGTGACGCCCGAGGGCTTCGCGATCACCAACTACCACGTGGTGTCACAGTACGCGCTCGATCCGAAGACCTACCGCCTCGAATTCCTCGCGCCTGACGGCAGCAAGGGCGGCCTCGCGCTCCTCGCCTTCGACGTCGCGCACGACCTCGCCGTCGTGAAGGTCGACCGCAAGGACCTGCCCTTCTTCGAGTTCGATCCGCGCGCGCTGCACGACAACCTGCCGAAGGGCGAGCGCATCTACGCGATGGGCAACCCGCTCGACCTCGGCTTCACGATCGTCGAGGGCACCTACAACGGCCTCGTGGACAAGAGCTACGACGAGCGCATCCATTTCTCCGGCGCGATCAATCCCGGCATGAGCGGCGGCCCGGTCGCCGGCGGCGACGGCCGCATCGTCGGCGTGAACGTCGCGAAGCGCCTCGACGGCGAGAACGTGGGCTTCCTCGTGCCGGCGAAATTCGCCGCGGAACTGATCGCCCGCGCGCGTTCCGGTCCGCCCCTTGTCGTGGACAAGGCGAGGGAAGAAGTCGGCCGGCAGCTGAACGGCTGGCAGGCATCGTTCTACAACACGCTTCGCGACCAGGGTTTCCGCAGCAGCTCCTTCGGTCCCTATCGCGGCCTCGAAAGCGCCGCGCCCTGGATGACATGCTGGGGCTCGACCAACGCGGACGCGATCCCGAAGCCGCGCACGTCCGTGAACTCGACGCGCTGCTCGAGCGCCACGGGCATCTTCGTCTCGGACCGCATCCTCACGGGTCGCGTCGATCTCTCGTATTCGTACTTCAAGTCGGTGGACCTGAACGCGTTCCAGTTCTCGAAGGAGCTGTCGCAACGCTCGTGGGGATTCGACGCGCTCGGCAACAAGCGCCTCACCGAGCAGGAATGCCGCGACGATTTCGTGGCGGGCGGCACCGGCTCGCGCCCGCCGCTTCGCGCCACGTGGTGCATGCGCGCCTACCGCGAGTTCGAGGGCCTCTACAACGTGACGCTGCTCGCCCTCACCCAGGACCGCGATCGCGAGGCGCTGCTCGCGCAGCTCTCCATGCAGGGCGTGTCCTACGCGAACGCGGAAGCGCTGGGCCGTAAATTCCTCGAGGCGATCCAATGGCAGCAGTGATGTGGATCGAGGTCCTGTCGCGCCACGGGGAAGTCGCCGCGCGCGAGCGCATCGAGACCGACGTGGCGAGGATCGGGCGCGCGTTCGACAACGACGTCGTCGTGGACGATCCGCACGTGGCTCCGCACCACCTGCGCATCTCGCGCGGCGAAGACGGCGAGCTGGTGGCCGAGGACCTCGGCACGATGAACGGGCTTTACGCGGAGCACGGCGCACATCGCCTGCCGCGCCTTCCGCTCGCGAAGGAGCCCGGCATCCGCATCGGCCGCACGATCCTTCGCGTGCACGACGCGCTGCACGCCGTCGCGCCCGAGAAGCTCCTCACGCCTCCGCGGGCGCACGCCCGCTGGGCACTGGGCCTCGGCGTGGCGCTCGCCGCATCCCTCGTGGGCCTCGAGTGGCTCAACACGACGCAGGAGCCCACGGCCAACGCGATCCTGCTTCCGGTGCTGGGGCTGGTCACGGTGCTCGCGCTCTGGACCGGCGTCTGGGCGCTCATCTCGCGAATCTTCATGGGCCAGGCGCGTTTCTCGCTGCAGGTGCGAATCGCGCTCACCGCGTGCATCGCGCTCGTGATCTGGGACCAGTTGAGCGAAGTGCTGTCGTTCTCCTTCGCCTGGCGCGCGATCTCAGAATACGCGGGCCTCGGCGCGTGGGCGCTGCTCGCGGCCACGTGCTGGGCTCACCTGCGGGGCATCGGACCCAAGCACATGCGCATGGCGATGGGCCTCGTGGTCGCGCTCATCTGCGCGGGCGCGGCGCTCCAGCTCCTCGGAAAGTCGGAGACGCAGAAGCTGATCGGCCAGCGCGCCACGCTCGGCGACCTGCGCCCGCCCGAATTCCGTCTCGCACCGCTCGCAAGCGCCGACGACTTCTTCAAGAAGGCCGCGCTCGCCAAGGTGAAGGTCGACCAGGCGCGCGCCAAGGAGCCCGGTTCGGGCGGGCTATTCGGCGACGATTCCGTCGACTAGCCGGCTACGGTCCCCGGCGCGGCGCCGATTGCAGCACCTCGGCAAGCTGCGCCTTGTAGAACTTCGCCTGGCCCGTGGTTCCGTGGCCCGCCGTCTCGGCGCTCGCGGGGATCAGGTACACGCGCCCGTTCTTCACGCGCTTGATCTCGCGGTCGAGGATGCCGAGCTCCGGCGGGTTGCGCTCGTCGTCGGCGGAGTTGATCGCGAGCACGGTCGCCTCGATCTTCTCGAGGCCCGGGGACGGATCGTAGTCGTATGAAGACTCCCACTGGAAGAGCTGGTCGTTCGCGTCGGCCGTGAACGGCGCGTCGAGGCGCTTCGTCACGATGTCGTCGCCTTTCTCACGCGTGGGCGCCGCCTTGTAGAGCGCCTGCGTGCCCCCGCTCGTGGCCATGCCGAACGTCACCATCGCGACCTTGAATCCGTGCGGCGGGCTCGCGTAGTTGCCGCCCATCCACTCGGGATCGCGGCGGATCGCTTCGGTGAGGAGCTTTCGCATCATCCAGTTGCGCGCCGACATCTGCGTGGGCAGTGAGGCCATCGGCACCACGACGTCCATGAAGCCCGGATGCTTCTCCGCCCACATCCATGCCTGCATGCCGCCCATTGAATTGCCGATCACGAGGCGCAGGTGCTTCACCCCGAGGTGCTCGGTGAGCAGCCGGTATTGCGCATCGACCATGTCGTCGTAGTCGTAGCGCGGGAATTTCGCGCGAAGGCCGTCGGAAGGCTTGCTCGATTTCCCGATGCCCACCGCGTCCGTGAGGATGATGTAGTAGCGGCTCGCATCGAGCGACTGGCCGGGACCGAAGAGCTCGCCCGCGAACGCGGGCGTGAGCATGCCCGCGCCCGAACCCCCGGTGCCGTGCAGCACAAGCACCGGCTCGCCGGTCGGAGCGCCGATCGTCGTGTAATGCAGGCGCAGCCCCGGCAGCGTTTCGCCCGTGTGGAACCGGAAATCGTTCACGATCCAGTCGCCTTCATTCGGCGCGGGATATTGCGCGAACGCGGGCAATGCTGCGGCGACGAGCGCCGCTGCGATCCACTTCATGAGCCTCCTCCTCATTTGGCTATCGTGAGCTCGTTGATCACGCGCTCCACGTCGTCGACGCCTTTCACCCAGCGTTCCAGGTCCTGCGACTGCTGCTTGCTGCGCACGCATCCCTTGAGATAGATCCAGCGGCGTTGTCCCAGCGCCCAGACACTCGTGTCCTTCCAGCGCGCGTCGCCCGAGACGGATTTCTGCACGAGCGCCATGATCCCCTTGTCGTACTGGTAGGAATTCGGAAGCCGGCAGCGCCCCTCGAGATAACAGCGCGTGCCGCGCTCCGATCTCACGTGGCCCTCGGTGCGGCTCTCCGCGAGCGTCATGAGCGGCCCTTCGGGCACGGGGCAATCGGCGATGCCGCTCGTGAGCCGCACGAAGGGATCGTCGAACCAGTTCTTGCGTTCGTCGGCGAGCGACGGCGCGGCGAGGGTTCCCACGGCGAGGCCCGCGGCGACTAAGATGTCCGGAATGGCGAGCTTCTTCATCTCCACCTTCGCGTTCTTCGTCGCGGGCTATCTCATCAAGCGCAAGCTGGAAGAATGGGACATTCCCGGGGGCATCACGCGCGCGACCGTGATCTTCGTGGGCGCGATCGTCGTCGCGTATGCCGTGGGGGCTGTGGTCGACCTCATCGCGGGCTAGCGTACTGCGTTCTCGGTGCCTTCGCCCGGCGTCACGAAGAGCATCGTCGTCGGCGTCGAGATCTTCGCGGTATGCCATGTCCCCCGCGGCACCAGCACGAACTCGCCCGGCCTGGCGAGCTTCACGACGCGATGCTTGCCGGATTCCTCGAGCACCAGTTCGGCCGCGCCCGAAAGGAGCACCACGATCTCGTCGCCCTTCGGATGGATCTCCCACGTGGGCCAGTCGCTGTCGAAACCGTACTGCGCGACGAGATAGCGGCCCCGGAAGTGCTCGAAATTGCGGTCGAGTTCCTCGTAGATCGAAGGCGTGACGGGCACCTGGGTCGCGGACTGATCGGGGCCGATGACCACGAACGTGGTGGCGAGATCCTTGACGCTCATGGCTTCGCCGGCGCGAGTTGCGATGGATCATAGAAGAACTGCTCTTCGGCGATGCGCTCGCCATCCCAGCGCTGGTAGGCGAGCTCCTCCATGCGCGTGGCCGATCCGTCCTGCCACTCGAACTCGAAGATCCAGCGCACCACGACGACGGGACCTTCCGCCAGCAAGGGACGCACGCAGGTGGAGCGCACGGACTTCGCGCGGGCGAGCGTCTTGCGCTCGCGCTCGACGAGGTTCGCGCGGCCGCGCCTCGGCTCCTTCATGTTCTCGCGCATGGATGCGCCCTCGGTATAGAACTCCTCGATCGCCTCGGCGTGCGCGTTGGACTCCACGCGCGCGATGAATCGTTCGAGCGTCTCCGCGGAAGGCACGGCTCGCGGGCCCGTCAGACCTTGAGCAATCCGCCGAGGACGGACGCGAGCCCTCCGCCGGCGGGAACCGCGCCGCCGGGCGTGAGCTTGTCGATCACTTGCGGAAGGATCTCGGCGAGGTGGCTGGACATTTCTTGCGGCGAGAACCCGAGCTTCTGCGCCATCGCCTGCACCTGGGCGTTGCCCATGACGCGCGTGAGCTGGTCCGCGGAGATCGGCAGGTTCTGGCCGGTGCCGACCCACGAGGACACGACGTTGCCGAGGCCCTTCTGGTGAAAATTGGCGATGAGGTTCTCGAGGCCGCCCTGCTGCTGGATGAAACCGCCGATGGCGTTCACGACCTCGGCGTGGCGGCCGTCGCCGCTCGCGGCAAGCGAGCAGATGACCTGGTTGGCGATCGAATCGAGCAAGCCCATGGAGACCTCCGGGATGTTTACTCGATCATACCCGCGAGGCGTTTCTCCATGCAGATGCTCAGCGGATCGGGCTTGTAGTTCCCGAATACGCCGCGCCGCGCGTATCCCAGCCCCTCGTAGAACGAGAGCGCCTCGAGCTGCTTCACGCCGGTTTCGAGCCTCACGACCGAAACGCCGCGATCGCGCGCGAGCCCCTCGAGGAATTCGACGACCGCGGCGCCCACGCCGTTGCCGCGCGACGCGGGGCGCGTGTACATGCGCTTCAGCTCCGCGTAGTCGTCGAGGAACATGATGGCGCCGCAGCCGTGCGCCTGCCCCGATTCGTCGCGAGCGACGACGAAGCGCACGTTGGCCGCGCGAAGCCCATCGAGCCTGAGCCCGTGGCGGCTTTCGGGCGGATAGAGCGGCTCGAGGTGCGCGTCGAGCTCCTTCACGAGGGCGATGCCGTCGGGCTCGTCGATTGCCTGCGCCTGGACGCGGATCTTCATCGCGCCGCTCACGTGCGAGTGACGCGCGCGCCCTGCGAATCGTCGTCGACGTCGCCCAGCGACGTGAAGCCGCCATACACCACGAGCGCCATGGCGAACGCGAACATGAGCGCCGACCCGACCGAGACGAGCCACGTGAACCACCACCAGGGATTCTTCGTGGCGTAGTCGCCGCGATCGTCCTCGAGGCGCCACTTCATGTAGCGCGTCCAGTAGAGCAGCGACGCGAGGATGAGCCCGGCCGCGGTGCATGCGATCGCCGCGAGCAGGAACGGCAGGAAATCGTTGGCCTCGGGCTCGGTGATGGCGGCGGAGAGGAAGGCCACGAGCGCGAGCGAGCCCACGCCGTTCATGATGAAGAGGCTGCGGAAGCCGCTGTCGACGATCTTCGAACGCGATTCGCGGCGTGCCTGCCAGTGGCGAAGCTCGATGTCGCGCTCGCGAAGGCGAAGCTCCTGGGCGCGCAGCCGGTGCTCGCGCGGCGTCACTTGGGCGGTTCCTTGTGATACTCGAGCACGAACTCGCAGCCCTTCGCGCCGGTGGTGAAGAACCGCGCGTCCCGGAGCGTGGCCAGGCCTGCGGCATCGAAGGTGCCGGGCGGACTCGAGCCGAGCTGCTTCACGTTGGTGGCCGCGCCCAGGTCGTCGATATCGAAGCGCAGGTGGACCCAGCCTTCCTGCCCGCTCTCGTACGCCTTGGCCGGATACTTCACCGGCAACGCTCCGTTGATCGCGATGAAGGGACAGGTCTTGGGATCGAGCTGCGCCACCGGCGCCGGATCGTGCGGGAGTATCTGCGGTGCCGCGCACGCCGCGAGCATCGCGAGCGCAATCGCGGAAAGCAGGATGCTGCGTTTGCCTTGCACTGTTACTCCTCGTAAGGATCCCCGAGAGTTTCGCCATGATACGTAAATTGCTAACCTTGACGGATGCCCACGGAGAACCATGTCGCGATCAAGGTCTGGGATGCGCCGGTGCGCATCTTCCACTGGGCCATCGTCGCGCTGCTCGTGTTCCAGGCAATCACCGGCGAGATCGGCGGCGAGGACGTGATGTCGATGCACATCGTCTCCGGCTATTGCATCCTCGTGCTCGTGATCTTCCGCATCCTGTGGGGATTCGCCGGCAGCACGCACGCGCGCTTCGCGAGCTTCCTCGCGGGTCCCGCCGCGACGATGCGATTCGCCAGGCGCCTCTTCTCGCGCCAGGCGGTTCCGCAGGTCGGGCACAACCCGCTGGGCGGCTGGAGCGTCGTCGCGATGATCGCCGTGCTCGGGGCGCAGGCCCTTTCCGGCCTCTTCGCCAACGACGGCGACACGGCGCTGGGGCCGCTCGCGCCGCTCGTCTCGATCGACACCTCCAACGCCTTCACGGAATTCCATCGCTGGAACCTGAAGCTGCTGCTCGTGCTCGCGGGCCTGCATGTCCTCGCGGTGCTCTTCCATTGGGTCTTCAAGAAGGACAACCTGATCATCGCGATGTTCACCGGGGTGAAGGACGTGCCCGAGGCCGCGGTGCGCGAGCGGCGCGACGCGATGCGCAAGAGCCCCGCGCGGCGCTCGGCCTCGCGCGAGCATGCGCACGCGTATTTCGCGAGCACGCGCCGCGCGATCGTGCTCTTCGTGCTCTCGGTCGCCATCGTCGTGGTGCTCGTTCGTTTCGGCTCCTGAAAGCGCGATTTTTATTCCCCGCCTCCCCCGTAGGACAGCATTGCAGCTGAAATTTTAAGCAACCGGGAAACTGTGACAAAAGTCACAGCCGGTGCGACACCATCACGCGACATTAACCCCACCAAAACGGACATTGGGGACTCGATGAGGTGGCTGGGACCGCTTGCCGCGCTCGCCATGGGGCTCTTCGCGTCCCTCGCGGCGGCGGCCATTCCCCCCGAAGCCACCTACGTCGGCGAGAAGACCTGCATCCGGTGCCACGACACCGAGGCCAAGCACTTCGGCGCGACCCAGCATGCGAGGGCTTTCCGCGAGAATCCGCGCAACCCCGTCGAGGCACGCGTGTGCGAGGCCTGCCACGGCCCCGGGTCGCTGCACGTGCAGAAGGAAAACCACAAGAATCGCGAGTACCTGGTCGGCTTCACGCGCGAGTGGGGCACGCCGATCGAGGAACAGAACGCGGTTTGCATGGGCTGCCACAAGGGCGGCGAGCGCCTGCATTGGGACGGCTCCCCCCACGAGAACAGCAAGCTCGCGTGCTCCGATTGCCACAACGCGATGGCGCGATTCTCCGCGACCGGGCTGCTTCGCAGCGCGAGCATCTCGGAGACCTGCGAGACCTGCCACGCGAAGGAGCGCGCCGATTTCCACAAGCGCTCGCACATGCCGGTGCCCGAAGGCAAGATGAGCTGCACCGACTGCCACGGCCCGCACGGGTCGGCCACGCGCGCGCTGCTTCGCGGCGACACGGTGAACGACACCTGCTACGCGTGCCACGCCGAGAAGCGCGGCCCGTATCTGTGGGAGCACGCGCCGGTGCGCGAGAACTGCCTCAATTGCCACCAGGCGCACGGCTCGAACCACGAGGCCATGCTCGTGGCGGCGCGTCCTTACCTCTGCCAGCAATGCCACTCGTCGCCGGCGGCGCACGCGGGACAGTCCTTCCGCGGCGACCAGACCGCGCAGTCGCAATTGCAGGGCGGCACGTCCAACCCGCGCATGATCGGGCGGTCGTGCCAGAACTGCCATAGCCAGATCCACGGCAGCAACAACCCCTCGGGCGCGCGATTCCAGCGATGAGGAAGCTCACCGTCCTCGCGGTCGCCCTCGCGCAACTCTTCGTGCTCGAAACGCGCGGCGATCCCACGATCGGCGGCACGACGGTGGGCAACGCGCTGAATCCCGGCGGCGTGAATCCCCAGACCTCGGGCGCCTGGATGGATCCCGACGGCATGGGAACGCGAGCGCCCGCCGCTCGCAGCCCCGCGGGGCCGCCGTACCTCATTCCGCTCGATCCGGGCGACACCGATCTCAAGAAGGGCGCGGGCTGGATCAACCAGGGCTTCGTTGAACTCGGGCTCACCCACACCTACGGCGCCGACACCAACGCGGGGTTCCGCAACTACAAGGACATCCCGAGCGGCGCGTACGTGGACAGCTTCGGCTTCATGGGCAACAAGCCCGACGAGGCGCGCTACTACGAGGCCACGGGCGGCGCGCTTGGCATGGACGACCAGTTCTACCGCGTGCAGTTCGGGCGCTACAACGACTGGAAGGTGACCGCTTTCTACGACAGCGTCCCGCGCGTCTATACGAGCAACTACCGGTCGCTGTGGTTCGGCACGGGAACGAACACGCTCACGCTGAGCACGCTCACCCCCGGAGGCACGACGAGCGCCGCGGCCACGCAGGCGAACATCCTCGACGCGCTTTCGAAGACACCCGACTCCGATCTCGAGACGATTCGCAAGACGGCGGGCGTGCGCGTCGACAAGAAGCTCACCGACACCTGGTCGCTCTACGCGAGCGTGACCGACCAGGCGAAGAAGGGCACGCAGCCCTTCGGCGCCGTGTTCGGTGGCGCCGGAGGCGGCGGCGATATCGACGTGCCCCAGTCGATCGATTACTCCACCTACGATTTCCTCGCGGGCGCGTCCTTTGCCGACGCGCTTTCGAGCTTCAACGTGAAGATGACGGCGTCGTTCTTCCGGAACAACATCGACACGATGACGTTCCAGAACCCTCTCTACGTCACGCTGAACGGCACGAGCGGACTTTCGCCGGCGTCGTTCACGACGGGCCGCTTCGACCTCGCGCCCAACAACGAGGCGTACAACCTGCGCGGCGAATACGCGCGATCGTTCCCCGATTTCTACCGCGGCAAGCTCACCGCGACCGTGGCCATCGGCACCATGCGCCAGAACGACGCTCTCATCCCGCCGTCGGAATTTCCGCTCACCGGCGGACTGGTGACGCCGGGCAACGTGCCGCTCGCCAACCAATGGAACACCACCTCGGCATTGAGCCGGCAATCGGCTGAGGCGCGCATCGACACGCTGCTCGCCGACCTGGGCCTCGTGGTGAAGCCCGCGAAGGACCTCGACGTGCGCGGCAAGGTGCGCTTCTACGAGACGAAGAACGACTTGAGCTACCAGAGCTGCAATCCGCTCACGGGACAATGGGGCCGCATCCTCAACGACGGCAGCGGGACCTCGCTCGTGATGGCGAGCACGCTCGCCGGCGCGAATCCCTCCGGAACCTCGGCGAACGCCTTCAACGCGGCCGGGTGCAACCTCGCCGCGGTGCTCGCGATGAACCTCGCGCCCTCGGTCGGCAACGTGCCGATCGCGAGCGTGCCTTACGACTACCGGCAGCTCACCTCGACGCTCTCGGCGGATTACCGCGTGGGCCGCGCGCAGACCTTGACCGGCACGCTCGAGCGCGAGAGCTACTGGCGGGACGACCGCGAGCGCGACCAGACGTGGGACGACAAGGTGAAGCTCGCCTTCGTCGATCGCGGCACGCTGGACGGCTCGATCCGCATCGGCTACGAGTACGACAACCGCAGCGGCAGCGCCTATACGTCCAATCCGTATTCGTCGTTCTACAGCATGAGCTTCGGCCCGGTGCCCGCGGTGGCCACCCAGAACATGGCGAGCTGGATCCATGCAGCCGACCAGTTCCGCAGCGCCGACATCGCGGACCGCACGCAGAACATCGCCAACGCGCGCGTGGACTACTCGTTCTCCGAGAACCTCGACGGCGCGATGTCGCTCCAGCACAAGGACACGTTCTACCCCTCGCAGCTGGGCCTGTCCGGAAGGCAGAAGAACGACGCGATCAACTTCGACCTGAACTACCAGGCGGGCCCGAACGCGGTCGTGTTCGGCTACTACTCGTATTCGCAGGGCAACATCGACCAGAAGGGCGTCCAGCCCAACAGCTGCACGGTGGGGAGCACCTACTACTTCTTCAGCAACGGCGCCGTCGCGAGCGCCGTGACCGGGGCGGCTCCCCCCGCAGCGCCCGCGGGCACCACGCTCGTCGGCACGCAAAACGTGGCTACGGGCAACTGGAACAGCGTCTGCACGGGAATGTCGGCGGCCAGCCCGATGTTTCCCGATAGCCGCGGATGGGACGTCGCATCCAAGGACCGGAATAATGTCTTCGGCGCCGGAGTCAAATATGACTTCGGCAAGGTGAAACTCGATACGGACTTCACGCGCGTGCTCGGACGGACATCCATCGACTATTCCTACAACGCCGCGGCGCTGGGGCTCACGGCCCTGCAGGCCGGGCTCGCGGGAAGCGGCCTTCCGGACCTCACGTTCGCGCAGAGCATATTCAACGCCAATCTCCTCGTGCCGCTCAACAAGACGCTCCTCATGCGGTTCATGGTTCGCTACGAATCCGGCAAGGTCCGCGATTGGCACTACGAAGGCGTCGCGGCCAACCCGATGCCGGCCAACAACACCGCATTCCTCGATGCGGGTCCCACCGACTATCGCGTGACGACGGTCGGCGTGCTCTTCCAACTCCGCATGTAGCGGCAGGCACCATGAACTGGCTCGCGCGCAGCATTCGCAACAAGATCCTCGCCGTATTCGTCCTCGGGCTCGCCCTCGTGGTCGCGGGCGCCCTCTTCGGCTTCGCCGCGGCCCGCAGCGGGTTGGCGACTGTCGCGCAGGTGAACGACACGCTGATCGCGCAGGCGATCGCGGCCCAGGGCCTCGAAGGCACGTTCAAGGAACAGATGGCGCAATGGGCCAACGTGCTCCTGCGCGGCCAGGACCCGAAGGCGCTCGACAAGAGCTGGAAGCAATTCACGTTCCGCGAGCGGGAAGTGCGCCGCGCGGGCGAGAAGCTGCTCGAAGTGGTCGAGCTTCCGAACGCGCGCGACCTGCTCCAGAAATTCCTCGCGGCGCACGCCACGATCGGCACCAAGTACCGCGAGGCGCTCGAGACGTTCAAGGACTCCAACTTCGACGCGAAGAAGATCGACTCCCAGGTGAAGGGGCTCGAGCTCGAGGCGGCCGACGGGCTGGAGGACCTCGTGAAGATCATGCGCGACGAAGCCGACAAGGCCGTGGCCGGCGCGAGGGCGAAGGCCTCGCGCGCGCTCGCCCTGAGCCTCGCGGTGATCGCGATCTCGACCCTGGTCGCGCTCATCGGGTGCGCGATCCTCATCACGCGGACTGTCGCCCGCCCCCTGGAGCGCGCCGTGAGCGTCGTCGATCGGGTGGCCGCGGGCGACCTCACGGTTCGCGTGGATTCCAGTTCCCGCGACGAGACGGGGCGCCTCCTCACGGGCCTCGGCAAGATGCGCGACGCGCTGGGCGAAGCGGTCGCCGTGATCCGGCGCTCGGCGGAGACGGTCGGCGCGGCCTCGAAGCAGATCGCCGCGGGCCACGCGGATCTCTCGTCGCGCACCGAGGAGCAGGCGGCGAGCCTCGAGGAGACGGCGTCCTCGATGCAGGAGCTCGCCGCGACGGTCAAGCAGAACGCCGAGAACGCACGCGAAGCGAACCAGCTCGCCGCGGAGACGCACGGCACCGCGAGCAAGGGCGGGAAGGTGATGGCCGACGTCGTGGGCACGATGGGCGGCATCTCGGACGCGTCGCGCAAGATCTCGGAGATCGTGGGCGTGATCGACAGCATCGCGTTCCAGACAAACATCCTCGCGCTCAACGCCGCGGTGGAAGCCGCGCGCGCGGGCGAGCAAGGGCGAGGCTTCGCGGTCGTCGCCGCGGAAGTGCGCGCGCTCGCGCAGCGCAGCGCCGGCGCCGCCAAGGAGATCAAGGACCTCATCAAGAATTCGACCGACCGCGTGGGCGAAGGCAAGCGCCTCGTCGAGACCGCGGGAACGACGATGCAGGAATTCGTCGTGTCGGTGCAGCGCGTGACCGAGATGATGAAGGGAATCTCCGATGCGAGCCAGGAGCAGCTCTCGGGCATCGAGCAGGTGAGCGGCGCGGTCACCCAGATGGATCGCGTGGTGCAGCAGAATGCGGCGCTCGTCTCGCAGGCGGCCGCGGCCACCGAGAACATGGCCGACCAGGCCCAGGAGCTGATGGAGTCGGTCGCCCGATTCAGGCTGGAGGGCGATGCCGGCGATGCCGCGCCGGAAGCGCGGCCCGTGGGCGCGCCCCCCGAAGCTCGCATCGAGCCCACGATTCCCCGGGCCATGCCGCGCATCGAGAACACGGACATGCTCGGCCGCCCGAGGCTCACGTCATGAGCGAGAATGTTCACACAAGAAACACAAGGGAGGAGTCTGCGATGAAGGCGTTGTTCCTTTTCCTCGCGGGCACGTCGATCGGCGTGGCGCTCGCCACGACCGCGCCAGCCGCCGACGGCGCCGCGTTCTTCGACCAGCAATGCGCCCAGTGCCACGGCAAGGCCGGCGCGAGCACCGATACGAACATCCCGATCATCGGCGGCTACTCGACCACCTACATCCTCGGGAGCTTCAAGAATTTCAAGACGAAGGAACGGGTGTGCGCGGAAGTCACGATCCCGTCGGGCCCGAAGAAGGGCCAGAAGTCGGACATGTGCAAGGTGACTGCCGATCTCTCCGCGGCGGATGCCGACGCCGTCGCGAAATACCTCGCGGGCCAGAAATTCGTCCGCGCGAAGCAGCCCGTGGACGCGTCACTGGTCGAGAAGGGCTCGAGCGTCTACAAGCTGCGCTGCGAGAAGTGCCACGAGCAGAACGGCAGCTCGCCCGACGAGGACAACGGCATTCTCGCCGGCCAATGGTCGCCCTACCTGCGCGCGCAGATCGCCGCGTTCCGCACCGGCAAGCGTCCCATCGACGAGAAGATGAAGCAGCGCCTCGACAAGGTCTCGAAGGACGAAGAGGAGATGCTCGTCCAGTTCTTCGCGAGCCAGCAGTAGCGTTGGGGCGCTTCAATTAAAGCCGGGAACACGGAGCCACGGAGATCACTCGGAGCGCCACGGAAACCCCAAAAGCAATGATGGCGATTCGTGGTGAACTCAGACTTGGGCACGAATCGCACATGGCCTTTTGATTTTTTCCGTGGCCCTCAGTGTGATCTCCGTGACTCCGTGTTTACGGCAGTAGGGAGAGCGGAGCGTGCGTTTAACGCTCGCGGAGGCGAGCGCGGTAGAACTTGACGCCGTCCTCGTTGCCCATCGACATCTGGTCGGTGCGCGGGTCGAGGACCAGCGAGAACTCCATGTGTCCGTTGGTCGCGTCGCCCTTCGTGCGGATCTGCACGGTGGAGCCCGTCACTGAATATCCGCAAAGCTCCTTGTAGGTCCGCCCGTTGAACTGGCGCGTCGACTCGATGAGGCAGCCGCCATCGGCGTCGAGGCGTATCGCGACGCGCGCATCCGCGTCCTCGTGGACCCACGTCGCGATGATGTCGCCGTTCGACGGCGAACCCGAAAGAACCGCAAGCACGATCCAGTTGATCATCAGCTTTCTCCCAGATGTCCCTTCGCGATCGCTCCCGGCTGGTCCTCGAAGATCGCCATGGCCGTGAGCAGGCGCATGAAGCCGAGCTTGCGATAGAAACCCTCCTTGCCCGGCACCGAGTACAGGATAATCTTTTTGTGGCCTTTTGAAAGAACGACAAGTTTCGTAACAATCGCCTTGCCGAGACCCTGGCCCTGGTAGCCGGGAAGCACGGCGACATCGCAGATGTACGAGCAGTCCGCGCCGTCGGAAAGCGCGCGCCCCGCGGCCACCAGCTTTCCGCCGTCGCGCACGAAGAACTTGAACCGGCTGTTGTTGAACACCGTCCTCAGGTCCGCCGCGCTCTTGTTGCCCAGGGGCGCGAGGCGGTACAACTGCTCGAGCTCGAGCCAGTCGATCCCGGTCGTGTCGTCCGACCACGCGATCGTCATTTCGAGCTCACGAACCACACTTTCGAGATGCCGCGCTCCGTGACCTCGTAGATGGCGGCGACCTCGAGCGGCGCCCCGGGAACGCCCGTCACGTACTCCTGGTCGATCACCTTGTTGCCGAACACCATGCGATTCACGAGCTTCGCGTGCAGGTCCGGAAGGTTGAATCGATTGTCGCGATAGAACGCGGCCAGCGCATCGCGGCCGGTGATCGCGGGGCTCGCCCCGGGCAGGCGGTAGACGACCACGTCGTCGGTGTATTCGCGGACGAAGCGCTCGAGGTCGCGCGCGTTGTAGGCCTCGAGCTGGCGCTGCGCGAAGGACTCCGGATCGAAAGCCATCAACGCTTCCCCGCGGGATCCATCCCGCTCTTCTCGATGGCCGCCCTCGCGCGACCGGAAGCGAGAAGCTCGATCAACTTGCGGCCCGCATCGGCCTCGCTCGAGCCCTTCACGATCGCGGCGGAGAAAACCTGGATCAGCTGCAGCTCGTCGGGAATCCGGCCCACGACGTCGAGCCCCGCGACCTGCGCGAGCTCGCTCACGGGAAGGAGCGCGAGATCGGCTCCGCCCGAAGCGACGAGCTCCCCGGTCTGCGATCCTCGCTCCATCACCTTCACGTTGATCCTGTCGGCGATGCCGAGCTTCGGGAACACTTCCTTCACGAGGAAGATGCCGCTCGTGCTTCCGGGCACCGCGATCGTCTTCGCGGCGAGGAGCGTCTTGCGGAATGCGTCGACTGTGCTCACGTCGACCTTCGGCGAGCCCGCGCGCACCGCGGCGCCGATCGGGACGCTGGCGAGGTCCACGTCGCTGCCGGGGAGGATGCGGCCCGCGGCGATGAGGTCGGTGAGGCCCTCGCGCGAGAGGATCACCACGTCGACGGGAACGCCGCGCTCGAGTTGCGAGGCGATCGTGAGCGGGCCGCTTCCCTGGGACGCGCCCGACAGCGTGGTCACGGCGACGCCACTCGCCTTCTCGAATTCCGGCACGAGCCGCTTGTACGCGCCCGAGAAGCCGCCGGAGATCATCACCTTCAGTTGCGCCATCGATTTTTCCGGAAACGTGAACGAACGGATGATGCGCCATTGCCCCTGCGACAGACGCAGGATGTCGACGCTGCGGTTGTGCTCCTTCGCGACCCCGGCGACGCGCAGCTCCCACGTGGCGCGCACGAACGCGAGATTGCCGTCCGCATGCACTTCGTCGACGAGCGGCACCCACGACGTGCCGGGCGGGCGCGAGCGGAAGTCCTGCTCGTATCCCTTGCGGAGATCGGCGTACGACTGGTCCGGTCCACCCTGGAACGTGAAGACAACGCCCGCATCGAAGATCGACATCGTTCCTTCGAGGTCGGCCTTGTCGTAGGCCTGCACCCATCGCTGGAACGTCGCCCACACGGCCTTCGCGGCCGCCGGGTCGCCCTCGAAGCGAATCTCGCCATGCGCCGGCAGGAGCGCGGCGAGCGACAGGAACAACGCAAAGAAACGTGCCCTCATGGAGTCCTCGTGCCCTGGTGGAAAGCCATTCTCCATCGACCGTCGCCGCGCTTCCAGATTGAACACCGGAGCGAGGAGCCGCGGCCCGACATCGCGGCCACGTAAGTGACGAGCGCCACGTCGTCGGCGAGCAGCCTCACCTTGAAGTCCGCGATCGACCACGCCGTGGGTGGCTCCGCGAGCTGCGCGGCGACCACTGCATTGCGGTCGAGGATCGCCCCCGAGGCTCCGAATTCAACGAAGTCCTCGGCGAGGTTCTCTTCGAGATCCCGGCGGGAATTGTGGGCCGCGGGGCGCATGACGCGCAGCTCGAGCTCCTTCAGGATCCGTTCGAGCTCCGGGAGCGCGTTCATGGCGAGAGGCTCCCCTTCACGAATTCGACCTCGGGGATCCAGTTTCGCGCCCGGCGCGCGAGTCGCGTGTCCTCCGACTCCGTGTCGAACGTGGCCGGCGCCCGCTTCAGCATCGAAGGGTCGACGTTCTCGAACGCGTTCACGCTCACCACGGCGTAGAGATGGCCGTCGATCGTGCTCGTGACCAGGGGCACGATGCCGCATCGGGCGCAGACGTGGAATTGCGCCGTCTTCGTTCCGAACTCGTATTCGTTCACCTGCGAGGGATCCTCGACGGAGACGGACAGCGCGCCCTTCGGGTTCGACGTCCAGACGCCGCCGTGCTTCACGCAGAACGTGCACGTGCAGGCGCGCGCAGGAATTTCGGTGGGATCAGGCTCCCAGCGCAACGCGAACGTGATGTTCCTGCAGTGGCAGCTTCCACGGATCAGCATGCGGTCAGTATAGGGGCGGCGCGAGTGTCGCGTTGGGGAAGCCCGCGCCATCGAGCGCGCGCCGCACGGTGCCGTCCGCCTTCGCCTGCTCGAGGAACCGCGCGGCCCATTCGCGCGTGGCGGGACGGTTCTTCGGCACGACGACGATCACGCCGGTCGCCTGGACCACGTCGTCGAGGACACGCATGCCGGGCGCCTTCTTCGCGAAATCGATGAGCGCCTCGCGCCCCATGGCAAGAGCATCGAGGCGTCCCGCGGCCAGCTCGCGTTGCGCTTCGTCGGCCTTCGCAAACAGCTTGAGCGACGCGTGCTTGAGCGTCCTGCCCAGGGTGCGAGAAGTCGCGGTGCCCTCGATCGCGCCCACGCGGATGCCCGCCACATCGACCTGAGCAGCGCCGCGGATGTCCGAACCGGGCCGCACGATGAACGAGCTCTCGTAGAGGACGAACGCGGGCCCGGGATCCACGAACTTCTCGCGCTCCGCGTCCTGCGGCATGAACGAGATGTCCCACGCGTCCTTCGACGCCGCCGCCGTGATCTCGCCGGAATTCGAATACTCGACGAGCTGCACCGGCACGCCGAGCTTCGCCGCGGCCGCCCGTCCAAGATCCACCGTGACGCCACGCGCCGCACCGGTCGCGATATCGCGGACCGCCCAGAACGGCGACGCGGAGGGACCGACCGCGACCGCGACACGCAGCGCGCCCTTCGGGGCGACCTCTGCGACCTGAGCGTTCGGCGCGCTCGCGCACGCGGCGAGCAGCGCGGCGATCGCGAGGCCCGCCATGATGCGTACCCAGAGCGGCGCGACGCGCTGGGGCGTTTCGCCCTTCACATCCGCCGCCATGTGAGCGTCCGGGTGACTGGCGTTCCATCGGCCGCCGTCGTCTCCAGCTTGATCATGAGCGTGTCCCCGCGAACCTCCATCGTGCGCGTGAGCACCATCCCGACGTTGGCGGGCGAGAGCGAGCCGAGGAGCTCCTGGGTGACGGCGCCGTTGGCGTCATCGACGCTGTACTTGCCGAAATACGCGTCGTAGCCGTTCTGCGCCTGGGTGTTGTTCTTGCCGACGATAACAGGAGCCTGCGCGACGGAGGAGCGGTCCCGCTTCATGAACTGCGCCGCGAAATGACCGGTGCGATCGTAGATGAGAAGCGAGACGGGATCCTCCCCGAGCAGCGGATCGGGATGGCGCGCACCCTCGCG
>DATGGI010000263.1:0-4876 GCA_035308545.1 Usitatibacter sp. | reverse complement strand
CCTGCGCGCGGGCGAGGAGACCGATCTCGTCATCATGGCGGGCAAGGGGATCGACGACCTCATCGCCGAAGGCCTGCTCGCGAAGGGCAGCCGCGTCGATCTCGTGCGATCGAAGATCGGGGTCGCCGTGAAGGCCGGCGCGCCGCGTCCCGACATCTCGACCGTCGACGCGTTGAAGCGCGCGTTGGACAGCGCGAAGTCGATCGCGTATTCGAGCGGGCCGAGCGGCGTCTACCTCGCGGAGGTCTTCAAGCGTTGGGAGCTGCCGCCCGCGAAGCTGCACCAGACGGCGCCGGGCATGCCGGCCGGAGACATCGTCGCGAGCGGCGAATGCGAGATCGGCTTCCAGCAGATCAGCGAGCTCATGCCCGTGAAGGGGATCGACTACATCGGCCCACTGCCCGAGGAGCTGCAGCTCGTCACGATCTTCTCGGCGGCAATAGGCGCGAAGGCGAAGAACGCACAGGCGGCATCCGCGCTGGTGCGCTACTTCACCTCATCGGGAATCGCGGCGACACTCGCCAAGCACGGCCTGGACCCGGCCTAGGAATCGACCAGCGTCCAGACGTGGCGCTCGCGCGATGCGAGCAGCGGGACCGCCTCGGCGACATACGCCTTGAACGCAGCCGTCTGCTGGTGCGCCTCGAAGGCCTTCGCGTCGTCGTAGATCTCGTAGAGCATGACGTGGGCCGCGTCGGTGGGATCGACCGCGACGTCGAACCGCTGGCAGCCCTTCTCTTCGCGCGCGGCCGCCGCGTTCACGCGCAGCTTCGCCATGAATTCATCGACGTTGCCCGGCTTGATGCGGATCTCCACCTGCAGGACGTAGCTCATGCCGCATTCTACCGCGGCGAAGCGGCCGGGCAGGGGATCACCCGAAGTGTCCCCCGCCTCGCTACCGCCACTCCTCCTTCACCGACCCTTCAAGCCGCGACCATCTGCGCGGGGGCGACCGCGGGGATCATCTCGTAGGCGGGTTCCGTAAGGAAATCCACGAAATCGTCGTTCGAGACGAGGCGATCGAGCAGCCACGCCGCTTCGTCGTGCTTCGCGTCCACGGCGCCGCGCATCGCGTTCACCTTGCGCAGCTCCTCGGCGAGCAGGCGCCGGAACATATCGAGGGTGACCTTGCGCCCATCCGAAAGTTCGCCCTTCGGATTGCGGATCCATTGCCAGAGCTGCGAACGCGAGATCTCCGCCGTGGCCGCGTCTTCCATGAGGTGGTTGATCGGAACGCATCCCTGGCCCGCGAGCCAGGATCCGATGTACTGCAGGCTCACGTTGATGTTGGTGCGCACGCCCTGCTCGGTGATCGGCGCTTCCGGCCCGAAGGCGAGCAGGTCCGCGGCCTTCACCTTCACGTCGGCGCGCTTGTTCGCGACCTGGTTGGCTTGCGGCATCACGCGATCGAAGACGCCCTTCGCGATCGCGACGAGGCCCGGATGCGCGACCCAGGTGCCGTCGAAGCCGTCGCCCGCCTCGCGCTCCTTGTCGGCGAGGACCTTGGCCATCGCGGCCTCGTTCGCCGCATCGTCGTGCCGGATCGGGATCTGCGCCGCCATGCCGCCCATCGCGTGCGCATTGCGGCGATGGCACGTCTTCACCAGCAACTGGCAATAGGCACGCAGGAACGGGCTCGTCATCGTGACGAGCGCGCGGTCGGCGAACACGAATTCTGCGCGGCGCAATTTCTTGATGCAGCTGAAGATGTAGTCCCAACGTCCGCAGTTGAGGCCGGCCGCGTGGTCGCGCAGCTCGTAGAGGATCTCGTCCATCTCGAACGCGGCGGGCAGCGTCTCGATCAGCACCGTCGCCTTGATCGTGCCCCGCGGCAGGTTCATCAGCGTTTCGGCCTCGTTGAACACGTGGTCCCAGAGGCGCGCCTCGAGGTGGCCCTCGATCTTCGGCAGGTAGAAGTACGGGCCGCTGCCGCGCTCGACGAGGCGCTCGGCGTTGTGGAAGAAGAAAAGGCCGAAATCGAAGAGCGACGCGGAGATGGGATCGCCGTCGACCAGCATGTGGCGCTCGAGCATGTGCCAGCCACGGGGGCGCACGATGAGCGTCGCGGTCTTTTCATTGAGCGCGTAGGTCTTGCCGTTGTCGCCCCTGAGGCTGATCGTGCGATCGACGGCCTGGCGCAGGTTGATCTGCCCGCGGACCATGTTGTCCCACGTCGGCGTGCACGAATCCTCGAAGTCGGCCATGAACGTCGATGCGCCGGAGTTCAACGCGTTGATGATCATCTTGCGCTCGACGGGACCGGTGATCTCGACGCGGCGGTCCTGGAGATCCGCGGGAACCGGCGCGATGGTCCAGTCGGCCTCGCGAATCGAGCGGGTCTGCGGCAGGAATCCGAACGTCTCCTCGCCGCGATCGAGGCGCGCCTGCCGCGCGATGCGCGCGCCCATCAGGTCGCGGCGCCGCTGCTCGTACTTGCGGTGCAGGTGCGCCACGAAACCGATCGCCTGCGGCGTGAGGATGCGGTCGTAGAGGTTCGGCTGCTCCAGCGGAAGCTGGATGCCGGGGATGGTGAAGTTGTCGCGTTTCATGGGCGTCTCCTCAATCCGCTGCGGCCTGCGCGCCGCGAAGCGGCGTCGGCTGCACGAAGAACTGCTCATCCTCGGTCGACCCATGCAGCGCGGTCGTCGACGATTTCCCGGCCTGGATCACCTGCGTCACGTCGTCGAAGTAGCCCGTTCCGACTTCGCGCTGGTGCTTGACCGCGCTGAACCCTCGCTCGGCCGCCGCGAACTCCTTTTGCTGCAACTCGACGAACGCCGTCATGTTGTTGCGCGCATAGCCGTAGGCAAGGTCGAACATTCCGTAGTTCAACGCGTGGAAGCCGGCGAGCGTGATGAACTGGAACTTGTAGCCCATGGCGCCGAGCTCGCGCTGGAACTTCGCGATCGTCGCGTCGTCCAGGTTCTTCTTCCAGTTGAACGACGGCGAGCAGTTGTAGGCGAGCATCTTGCCGGGATGGACCTTCTGCACGCCCTCGGCGAAGCGGCGCGCGAACTCGAGGTCCGGCGTGCCGGTCTCGCACCACACGAGGTCGGCGTACTCGGCGTAGGCGATGCCGCGCGAGAGGGCCTGGTCGAATCCCTTCTTCGTGCGGTAGAAGCCTTCCGGCGTGCGCTCGCCCGTGAGGAACGGCTTGTCGTTCTCGTCCACGTCGCTCGTGATGAGATCGGCGGCTTCGGCATCGGTGCGCGCCAGGAGGATCGTTGGAACGCCCAGCACGTCGGCAGCGAGGCGCGCGGCGACGAGCTTCTGCACGGCCTCCTGCGTCGGCACCAGCACCTTGCCGCCCATGTGGCCGCATTTCTTCACGCTCGCGAGCTGGTCTTCGAAGTGCACGCCCGCGGCGCCGGCTTCGATCATGGATTTCATCAGCTCGAAGGCGTTCAGCACGCCGCCAAAGCCGGCCTCGGCATCGGCCACGATGGGCGCGAACCAGTCGATGGCGTCCTTGCCTTCGGCGTGGTCGACCTGGTCACAGCGTTGCAGGGCCGCGTTGATGCGCTTCACCACGGTCGGCACGCTCGTCGTGGCGTAGAGCGACTGGTCCGGGTACATGGCGAGGCTGTCGTTCGCATCGGCGGCGACCTGCCAGCCCGAGAGGTAGATCGCAGGCACGCCCGCGCGCACCTGCTGCATGGCCTGGTTGCCCGTGAGCGCGCCCAGCGAATTCACGAAGGGCTTCTCCTGCATCATCCGCCAGAGCTTCTCGGCGCCGCGCCGCGCGAGCGTGTGCTCGACCTGTACGCTGCCCCTCAGGCGATAGACGTCCTCGGCGGTGTATCCGCGCTTCACGCCCTTCCAGCGGGCGTTCTCGGTCCAGTCCCTCCTGAGGCGGGCGACTTCCAGTTCCTTGCTCATTGCGGTGGTTCTCCGTCGTGGGCCAGTGAAAGATCCGGTGCTGCCATCCGGCCATCAAACCACCGTCGCGCGCGACTGAGAATCGGAAAATGGGCAAGGGAGCCTTCGCGGAATGCGAAGGCTCCAGGGAAGCGTACAATTCCGCCCATGAGCACCGGTGCCCTGCACCCTCCGCAGATCCAGTTCGCCCGCTCCCCGGATGAGACCCGGATCGCATATGCCGTCACCGGGGAGGGACCGCCGCTGGTACGCGCCTCGCACTGGCTGGGAAACCTCGACTTCGATTGGCAAACGCCCGTCTGGGGTCCCTGGATCGGCGCGCTGAGCGAGCGTTACCGGCTGCTGCGTTACGATTCCCGCGGTTGCGGCCTATCGGACCGCGAGGCGCAGGCCATCACGATCGACGGCCTGGTCTCCGACCTGGAGTGCGTCGTCGACAAGGCGGGGCTGGAGCGCTTCGCGCTGCTTGGCATGTCGCAGGGCGGCGCCGTGTCGATCGTCTACGCCGCGCGCCACCCGGAGCGCGTGAGCCACCTCGTTCTCTGCGGCGCGTTTGCCCGTGGCCCGCTGCGCCGCGACCCGAGCCCCCAGCAGGTCGAGGCCACCGAGGCCATGATCAAGCTCATCGAGTTCGGGTGGGGCCAGAGCAACCCCGCGTTCCTGCAGATGTTCACGTCGCAGTTCTTTCCGAGGGCGACGCTCGCCCAGGCGCACTCGTTCAACGAGATCCAGCGCCATGCGGCCTCGCCTCGCGTGGCAGCACGCCTCGTCCGCGCTTTTGCCGAGCTCGATGCATCGGCCGAGTTGGCGCGCGTCCGCGCGCCCACGCTCGTGTTCCACAGCCGTGGCGACAACCGCGTTCCCTTCGACGAGGGGCGATTCATCGCGACATCGATCGGCGGTGCGCGTTTCGAGCCGCTGGACAGCGACAGTCACGTGCCGTTGCCCGGCGAGCCGGCCTTCCAGCGCCTGCTCGATGACATGGCGGCATTCGTGC
>DATGGI010000262.1:0-14496 GCA_035308545.1 Usitatibacter sp. | reverse complement strand
CGCCTGGCAATCGCGTTCGATGGCGACATCGGCGCGGATGGCGACCACGCTCGCGCCGAGCTTGCGGCACTCCTCCGCCACGTCCTCGAGCTCCTTCTCGCTGCGCGCGGCGAGCGCGAGCTTCGAGCCCTTCGCAGCGAGCTGTCTTGCGAGCTCCGCGCCGATGCCCTTGGAGGCTCCGGTAATGACGACGACGTTGTCTTTCATGGATCAGGGACCGGAAGGGTTGGGAGGCCGAATTGAACCGCAGAGGCGCGCAGGGGATACGCAAGAGGAACCCACACCTTTGCTTCGGTACGACTCAGGCTTGGGCACGAAACGCCATCGAGGTTCCTCTTGCGCGTTCATTTGTCCGTCTTCGGATCGGGAATGTGGTTGAACGCGATGTGCAATCCGCCGCGGTCGCGGGCCTTGTGGGCGCTCGCGAAGTACACGGCCTGCTTGCCGAAGCGGGCGTTCAGTTTGTCGAGCGCGCTGTAGAGCGCTTTCGACTTGTCCTCGGAGGCGAACAGCGAGCCCGTGTGATCGGACTCCGAGACGAAATCGGAATACGCCATGCCGACGCGAAGGATCGTGCGATTGCCCTTCGGGCGCTTGGCCCAGAGCTTTTCCAGGACGTGGAGGAAGGTCTTCGTGTCCTGCGTATCCACGAGGCGCATGTCGGTGCCCCAATGGCCGCCGTCCAGGTACTTCAGGTCGACCGAAAGGCGCCCGGCGTAGAAACCCGCCTTGCGAAGGCGCATCGCCGCCTTCTGCGTGAGGCGATTCAGCACCGCGAACGCGTGCTCCGGATTGCGGTTCTCCGGACCCAGCACGCTCGAGTGCGAGATGGATGAGGTGTCGTTGTCGCGCTCGTGCTGCTCCTCGCCGCGGATGCGGCTCCACATGATGTCGCCGCCGATGCCGCCCCATACGGCATGGAGCTCTTCCTTGGTCTTTGCCGCGAGGTCGCGCACCGTGCGGATGCCGTGGCCATGCAGGCGCTTTTCCATCTGCCTGCCCACGCCGGAGAGCGCGCGCACCTCGAGGTCGAAGAGCCGGTCGGGCAGCTCCGACTGGCGGATCATCACGAGGCCGTCGGGCTTCACCATGTCGGAAGCGGTCTTGGCGATGAACGTGTTGGGCCCGATGCCGATGGAGGTGCGCAGGTATTCGCCCACCTGGGTGGAGATCGCCTTCTTCACGTCCTGCGCGATCTTGAGCGCGCGCTCGGGCTCTCTCCAACGCCCCGTGAGCTCGCAATCCATCTCGTCGATGGAGAGCACCGCTCGAACCGGCACGACGGAATCCACGACCTCGACCGCCTTGTGGTGGTAGTCGATGTAGATCTCGTGCCGCGCGACCACGAATTCGATCCCGGGGCAGAGCTTCTTCGCGTCGCCCACCTTGGTGCCCGTCTTCACGCCGAACTTCTTCGCCTCCACGCTCGCGGCGATGCACACGGTTGTGTCGGCGAGCATGGGAACCACGCCGAGCGGCTTGCCGCGCAGCCGCGGTTCCACCTGCTGCTCGACGGAAGCGAAGTACGAGTTGAAATCGACGAGGAGGGATCGGAGCGTCACGGCCGTGGGCCCGCTCCTATCCCAGGTCGGACGATTCGATGAAGAGGTTCGCCAGCGCCTCGAGGCCGCGCGCGTCTTCCTCGTCGAAGCGGGCGAGCTTCGGGCTATCCACGTCGAGCACGCCGAGCACCGCGCCGCCGCGAACGAGCGGGACCACGACCTCGCTTCGCGATGCGGAATCGCACGCGATGTGGCCCGGGAACGCTTCCACATCCGGCACGACGATCGTCCTGCGGTCGCGCGCCGCCGTGCCGCAGACGCCCTTGCCGAGGGCGATGCGGACGCACGCGGGCTTGCCCTGGAATGCGCCCAGCACCAGGCCGCCCGCTTTCATCCAGTAGAAGCCCGACCAGTTCAGGTCCGGCAGGCCGTTGAAGAGGAGCGCCGAGAGGTTGGCCGAATTGGCGAGCGCGTCGCGCTCGCCCTCGAAGAGGCCGCGCGCCTGCAGCAGCAGGTCCGCATACAGGCTCGATTTCGATTCGTGTTGGGTGCTCGCGGTTGCGAACATTTCGGGGCCTCGATCGCTGGATGCGATTTTACCCCGAGGGCGCCGGCCGCGGACTCAACCGCGGCCGGCGCGCCGCGTCACGTCTTGGACGCGGCCGGCTTCTTCTTGTGCGTCTTGTGCTTGGCGTGGGCCTTCGTGGCCTTGGCGCCGGACTTGCCGGTCGACGCCTTGGCATCGGACTTGGTGGACTGCGCCGCAGTGCCCTGGGGCTGCGGTTCCACCTTCGCGGTCGATTGCGCGGCGACCGGGAAGGCGAGCGCGGCAAGGATCGCCGCGAGGGTCAGCATCTTCATCGAGATTCACTCCTTTGATTGCGTTTTTCGAGAGGCAGTTCCGTCAATAACGGGATCGGGCGGGGCGCGTTGACGAGGGTACGCGAAGGAGGGGCGCCACGGGGTAATATTCACCCTCCATGCGAGCCGTCCTTCCGTTCCTGATTCCCATGCTGCTTTCCCTTCCCGTACCTGTCACTTCGCGCGCGGCCGATGCCGAGACGCCGCCCGTCGCCACGAAACATCCGGTCACATCGACACTCTTCGGCGACAAGCGCGTCGACGACTATGCTTGGCTTCGGGAGAAGGACAATCCCGCGGTCATCGAGTACCTCAAGGCCGAGAACGCCTACACGTACGCGGTGATGAAGCCGCTCGAGGGCTTCCGCGAGACGCTCTACAAGGAGATGCTCGCGCGCGTCAAGGAGACCGACGAGAGCGTCCCGTACCTCAACCACGGCTATTGGTACTACCAGCGCGAGGTCGAGGGCCTCCAGTATCCGATCTACTGCCGGCGCAAGGGCACGATGGACGGCGCCGAGGAAGTCGTCCTCGACGTGAACGAGCTCGCCAAGGGCCACAAGTTCACCTCGATCGGGTTCATGGACGTGAGTCCCGACAGCGGCAAGCTCGCGTACGCCGTGGATTTCACGGGTTACCGGCAATACACGCTGCACGTGAAGGATCTCGCGACGGGGGCGCTCGCGCCCGAGACGGCCGCCCGCGTCACCTCCACCGCGTGGGCCTCGGACAACAAGACGCTCTTCTACGTGCAGGAAGACGAGGTCACCAAGCGCAGCAACCATTTGCACCGCCTCACGCTGGGCGAGGCCGAGCAGCCGCTCGTCTACGACGAGCGCGACGAGCTTTACGACATCACGGTCGGCAACACGCGGAGCGATGCATTCATCGTGATGACGTCGGCGGCGAAGGACACCTCCGAAGTTCGCCTGCTGCCCGCGGCCGAGCCTCGCGGCGAGTTCCGCATCGTGGAGCCGCGCAAGTCCGGGCTCGAGTACTACGTCGACCACCACGGAGACGAGTTCCTCATCCGCACCAACGACAAGGGCGCCAATTTCCGCCTCGTGTCCGTGCCCGTCGCCAATCCGGGCCGCGCGGGCTGGAAGGAGGTCGTCGCCTATCGCCCGCGCGTGATGCTCGAGGAGGTGAACTGCTTCAAGGATTTCTGGGTGCTGGTGGAGCGCGACAAGGGCCTCATCAAGCTGCGCATCACCGATTTCGGCAGCGGCAAGCAGCACTACGTGACGTTCGACGAAGCCGTGTACTCCGTGCACCTGGGTGCGAACGAGGAGTACGACACCTCGAAGCTGCGCCTCGTCTACGAAAGCCTGGTGACGCCGCGCTCCTGGTACGACTACGACGTGGGCAAGCGCAAGCTCGCGCTCCTCAAGCGCCAGCCGGTGCTCGGCAAGTTCGACCCCAAGGACTACACCTCCGAGGCGCTCACCGCCGTCGCGAAGGACGGCACGCGCGTGCCGATCTCGCTCGTGTACAGGACGTCGCTTCGCCAGAAGGGACCGCAGCCGTTGCTGCTCTATGGATATGGTTCCTATGGAATCGCGCGCGATCCGTGGTTCTCGAGCGCGCGCATCTCGCTGCTGGACCGCGGCATGGTCTTCGCGATCGCCCACGTGCGCGGCGGCGGCGACCTGGGGCGCACCTGGTACGACGACGGCAAGCTCCTCCGGAAGAAGAACACCTTCACCGACTTCATCGCTTGCGCGGAATCGCTCGTGCGCCGGCGCTTCACGTCACCGTCGCAGCTCGTGATCCAGGGCGGCAGCGCGGGCGGGCTCCTCATGGGCGCCGTCACCAACATGCGCCCCGATCTCTTCAAGGCCGTGGTGGCGCAGGTGCCTTTCGTGGACGTGATGAACACGATGCTGGATGCCACCCTGCCCCTCACGGTGGGCGAATACCTCGAATGGGGCAATCCGAACGAGGCGCGCTACTACAAGTACATGCGCTCGTACTCGCCCTACGACAACATCCGCAAGAAACCGTACCCCGCGATACTCGCCGAGACGTCGCTGAACGACAGCCAGGTCGGCTATTGGGAGGCGGCGAAGTACGTGGCGAAATTGCGCACCTTCAAGACGGACGGCAACCCGCTGCTGTTGAAGACGATCATGGAAGCCGGCCACGGCGGCGCGTCGGGAAGGTACGACGCCCTGAAGGAAGTCGCCTTCACCTACGCATTCGTCCTCGACCAGGCCGGATTGGCGCGCTGAGCCTTGGGTAACCTGAGGCTGTTCGTCGCGTGCGTCACGATCTGGGGCACGACGTGGCTCGCGATCAAGTACCAGCTCGGCCGCGTGGCGCCCGAGGCGAGCGTCTCGTACCGGTTCCTCCTCGCCTCGTTCGTGATCGCCTGCTATTGCCGCATCCGCCGGCTTCCGCTCGGGTTCGCCGCGAAGGAACACCTGTGGATCGCGCTTTTCGGCGTGCTCCTTTTCGGCGTGAGCTACGTGTTCGTCTACTACGCCGAGCGCCACGTGGTGTCGGGCCTCGTCGCGGTCGGCTACTCCGCGAGTCCGCTGCTGGGCGCGCTCGGCATGCGCCTCTTCTTCGGCACGAAGATCTCGGCCCGCATCGCGCTGGGCTCGGTGATGGGGATGGCGGGTATCGTCCTCGTGTTCTGGCCCGAGTTCGCGAAGTTGCAGGGTGACGGCGATACGGCGACGGGCGCGGCATTCACGGTCGCGGCGGTTCTGCTCTCCGCGCTGGGCACGCTCACCGCGCATCGCAACAACGAGGCGAAGCTTCCGCTCTGGCAGACGATGGCGTGGGGCATGTTCTATGGTTCGCTCTTCGCGTTCGCCGCGACGATCGCCACCGGCAAGCCGCTCACGTTCGAGCTCACGCCGGGCTACGTGCTGTCGCTCCTCTACCTCGCGATCCTGGGATCGGTCGTGGCGTTCGCGGCGTATCTCACGCTCGTGCGCAACGTGGGCGCGGCGCGCGCGGGATATACCGGCGTCATGGTGCCGATCGTGGCGCTCGTCGTTTCCGCCGCGTTCGAAGGTTTCCACTGGACGGCGCTCACGTGGGCGGGCATCGCCGTATCGGTGGCGGGCAACGTGATCATCCTTCGTCGCCGGTAGCCGCGCGAGAAGACTCGAGCCGTGGCTCCGTACTCGCGCCGCTTCATCCTCTGGGTCTGCATCTCGCTGCTGGTGCACATCGTGCTCATCGCGATCCCGATGAAGAGGAAGAACGACGAAGCGATCACCATGGTGACGAACGGACCGCTCACCGTCGAGATCGTGAACGCCGGTCCGCCGCCGTCGCGGGCCGAGGAAATCGCGCCCAAGCCCACGCCCGCGGTGGCGCCGGAACCCGTGAGGCGCCCCATCGTTCCCCGTCCCGTTCCGAAGGAGCTGCCGAAGCTGGTGACGCCGGAGCCGTCACCGACCCAGGTGCCGGTGCCGCCACAGCCGGAGCCCGCGCCGCCGCGCCCAGAGCCGCCCGTGGACATGATGGCCGCGATCCGCGCGCGCCAGGAAGCGCGCCGCCAGGCTGAGGCCGCGCTCGCGCGCGGGCCCCGCGAGCCCAGCGATTCCGACAGGGCCGACGCCAACATCAATCGCAACTTGCACTTCACGCCCGGCGGCGGCGTGGGCGGTGTATTCCAGATCCTCAACAAGGGAACGCGCACCGCGGAATTCGCGTTCAACGGATGGCAGCCCGATCGCGACCGGCGCTGGCGCGAGGTGATCGAGGTGGAAGCGCCGCTCGGTGGCGACATCGACCGCGCGGTCGTTCGCCGCATGATCCAGCTGATTCGCGAGCACTACACCGGCGAATTCCGCTGGGAGTCGAGGCGCCTGGGGCGCGTGGTGACGCTCGACGCGAGTCCCGACCAGAACGACGGGCTCGAAGACTTCCTCATCCAGGAGTTCTTCGGGACTCCCACCCTGAAGGGGCGGTGAAGTGGCCACGGTGCGGATCGTCCGCGATTCGCCGATCACGCGGAGCGAATGGCGCGAGTGCGTGGCGGCCGATCCGGAGCTGCGGCCCGATGGCGAGGACTCCGTCCTCTGGTCGCGCCTCGCGCCCCACGAGTTCACGCTCCTCGTATGGCGCGACGGCGGCATCGAGGCGAGGGATCCCACGCCGGAGCTCCTCGCCAAGATGGAGAGGATGGCGCATGCATTCCGCGCCGCCGTGCGGGACGATGAGGAGCTGCGAAGGATCGCGGAGCGGAAACCGAAGCCCCGGCGCGGGCCCCTTCGCCTCGATCCGCTGCAATGGCAGGTCGTCTCGTACCTGGTCGCCGCAATCGTGATCATCGGTGCCGCGGCCCTCGTCCTGGTCGCGATGCACGTCACGCGCTAGCTTGAGCCGCTACTTCGTGGCGTAACCGTCCTCCAGCGTGCGGAGGAAGGCGACGATGTCGCGAATCTCCGAACGATCGAGCGCTGGCTTGCCGCCGGGCTTCCCGCCGAAGGGCCTTTCGCGATTCACGTTGTCGCGCATGGACGGGGGAATATCGTCGAAGGTGTCGACCGTTCCGTCGGCGCGGCGCGGATACCAGCGCGCGGGATTCGTGTCGCGCTCGGCGTAGAAGCGCACGGCTTCCTCGAGGCTCGTGAACTTGCCGTTGTGGAAGAACACGGCGCGCCTGGTGACGTTGCGAAGGGTCGGCGTGCGGAATTTGCCGCAATACTCGGGCCGCGACGTGAAATCCGTGCGCAGGGGCCCGCACAGACCGAGGTCCGGCGCCTTCGCATCGCGCGCGACGTCGCGATTGCGCGGCACGCCGAGCGCGATGAATCCCCAGTCGCTGAACGCCGGGAATTCGCCTTCCTTTACCGCGCTGATGTGGCACACGGCGCAATTGCCCTTGGCCGGATCGTTGAAGACCGCGAGCCCGTGCTGCTCCTTCTTCGTGAGCGTAGCCGTGCCGCGCAAGACCGCGTCGTACTTGCTGGTGTACGGATAGAACTCGGCCGGATCCTGCTGGAAGACTTCGATGCAAAGGAGGATCGCGCGGAAGGCAGTGTCCACATCATCCAGCACGTGAGGCCCGAAGGCATCGCGCAGCACGCCTGCCTCCCGCGACTTGCGCACGCGCGCCACGACTTCGGCAGCGTCGCGGTTGGCCATTTCGAGCGGCGAAAGGAGGGGCAGCATCGCCTGGTCGTGAAGCGATCGCGCGCGTCCGTCCCATGCGTGGCCCCCGGCGGGCCCCTGGTCCTCGCTGTCGTTGCCGTCCGCTTCGAAGAAGTGTTCCGTGAATGGCGGTACTTTCTGCACATACCGTAATGAGGGTGCCGCGCGCATTCCGGGCGTGCGCCCGTCGGAACCGGCGAGTTGCACGGCGCGCGCGTTCGGAGGCCCGTAAGCGTGCGCGGGGTCGTGGCAGCTCGAGCACGCGGTCTTGCCGGACGCCGAGAGCGACGCGTCGAAGAAGAGGCGGCGCCCGATCGCCGTCAGCGTCGGGACATCGGGCCGCTTCTCGAAACGGGTCGCGTAGAAGGGGGTCGGTTCGGCCGCGGCGCCCAAGGCGAGCGCGATCGCGGCGAGCGCAATGAATCTCACATGACAAGAAAACGCGATTTTCTTTGCAGGCGCATGACGGGCACGCGAACACACTTGTCACGTTGACCCCTTCTAATCGTGAGCTTCCGTCAACCACGCACGTCTCCACCAAGAGCCCCTATGCGCCCACGCCAACTCGCCATGCTCGTTTCCCTCGCCCTCGCGGGCGCCCTCATCGCCGGCCTCGGAGGCTGCGGCGGCACCGACAACAACTGCGACGCCTGCAAGACGGGAAGCCTGCAGACGAAGGTCAGCAACATCGTCGTGATCTACGCGGAGAACCACAGCTTCGACAACCTCTACGGCATGTTCCCCGGCGCCAACGGGATTCCGGGCCTCAATCCCACGGCGCAGGGCACGATCGCGCCGCAGGCCGATCGCACCGGCGCGGCACTCGCGACGTTGCCGCAGACGTGGGGTGGCGTGACGGCCGCCGGCCAGGCGCCGGTGGTCACGCAGGCGCAGAGCGCCAACCTGGCCAACGCGCCCTTCAATATCCAGACGACGTTCAACCTGCCGCAGACAATCGTCACGCGCGACCTGTATCACCGCTTCTTCGAGAACCAGATGCAGATCGACAGCGGCAAGAACGACAAGATGGTCGCGTGGGCCGATTCCGGCGGCCTCGTCATGGGCTACTACGACGGCAGCCAGATGAAGCTCTGGAACCTCGCGAAGCAGTACACGCTCGCGGACAATTTCTTCATGGGCGCGTTCGGAGGCTCGTTCCTGAACCACCAGTACCTGATCTGCGCGTGCGCGCCGGAGTATCCGAACGCGGATACGGCCGCGGCGAAGCCCACGATCGCGGTGCTGAACACGGACTCCGCGGGCAAGTTCACGCCGAACCTCACGCCCTCGGCGACGTCTCCCGCCTCGGCGATGGATGGGCCGCCCACGTTCCAGCTCTCGGGCAACATCGTTCCGAAGAATTATTTCGGCGACGGCACGTTCCGCGCGGTGAACACGATGCAGCCGCCCTACCAGCCGAGCGGAAATGCGCCGGCGAGCACCGACGCGACGGGCCTGTTCGCAACCACAGGAGCCGGCACGACACTTCCGCCGCAGAAGCAGACGACGATCGGCGACCAGCTCACCACGGCCGGCGTGAGCTGGGCGTGGTACGCGCAAGCCTGGAACCAGGTCTCCGCGGATCGCTCGGGCATCTACAACAACACGGTGCCGAACTTCCAGGCGCACCATCATCCGTTCAACTACCAGTCCAGCATGGATCCGGTGACGGGCGCCGCCAATCGCAAGGCGCACCTGAAGGACTACAACGACCTCGTTTCGGATGCCGCCGCGGGCACGCTGCCGGCCGTGGTGTTCTACAAGCCGGAGGGCGACACGAACCAGCACCCGGGCTACGCGTCCGTGACGAACGGAGACAACCACATCGCGGACCTAGTGTCGAAACTCCAGGCGAGCCCGCAGTACAAGGGCATGGTGATCGTGATCACGTATGACGAGTTCGGCGGGCAGTGGGACCACGTCGCGCCGCCCAAGGGCGATCTCCTCGGGCCCGGCACGCGGATCCCGGCGATCGTCATCTCGCCCTTCGCGAAGAACGGCTTCGTCGACCACACGCAATACGACACGGCGTCGATCCTGCGCCTCATCCAGCGGCGCTACGGCCTCCCGGCGCTCGCGGGCGTGACCGCGCGCGACGCGGCGCTCGTGTCCAACGGCGGCACGGCGATGGGCGACCTCACCAACGCGTTGAACCTCAACTAGCGCATCACGATCGCGGCTTGCGCGCCTGCCAGGCGCGCAGGCTGCGGTCTGCGTCCTTCCTCACCTTCCATCGCAACGGCGGAAGCCACCCGAGCAGCAATCCCGCGGGTCCCAACGCCTGGCTTGCCCAGCGCCAGAAGGAAAAGCTGTCGTAGTGCCGGACGATGAGCCCGTCGCGGAAGGCGAACATCGCGCCGACGCGGTTCACGACCGGGCGTCCGGTGCGCGTGAAGGTATAGCGCGCGGTCCAGTGGGCCTGGCCGCCCTCGGCATCGGCCGCGGCATCGTCCAGCGTCACCTCGAGGTCCGCCGCTCGCGACAGCAGCATCCGCCACATGTCGCCGGCTTCCTCGCCGCGCAGCATCGGGAATACCGCGTCGCTGAACGCGATGTCGGCGTGGTAGCAACGCGCCATGGCCTCGGCGTCGCGGACCGAAAAGGCGCGATAGAACTCCCGCACCAGCTGTTCGTGGGGGTGCATGCTGCTCCTTCCGGCCTTGACCCGAGTCAAGGCCCGGCCATTCTGCGGCTTTCTATACTCGTTGCAAATCCGTTTCAGCGCACGAGGAGACCCCAATGGCCGTACCCAGCGACATCGAGATCGCACAGAAGGCGAAGATCAAGCCCATCGGCGAGATCGCGAAGAAGCTCGGCATCCCCAACGAAGCGATCTCCCCGTACGGCCACTACAAGGCGAAGGTCTCGCTCGAGTACATCGACACGCTGAAGGGCAAGCCTGACGGGAAGCTGATCCTCGTCACCGCGATCAGCCCCACGCCGGCGGGCGAAGGCAAGACCACGACCACCGTGGGCCTGGGCGACGCGCTGAACCATATCGGCAAGAAGGCGGTGATCTGCCTTCGCGAGCCTTCGCTGGGCCCGGTGTTCGGCATGAAGGGCGGCGCAGCGGGCGGCGGCTACGCGCAGGTCGTGCCGATGGAGGACATCAACCTCCACTTCACCGGCGACTTCGGCGCGATCCAGCTCGCGAACAATCTGCTGGCGGCGATGATCGACAACCACATCAACCACGGCAACGAGCTCGGTTTCGACGTCCGGCGCATCGCGTGGAAGCGCGTGCTCGACATGAACGACCGGGCGCTTCGCCAGATCACGATCGCGCTCGGCGGCCCGGCCAACGGATTCCCGCGCGAGGACGGCTTCGACATCGTGGTCGCCTCCGAGGTGATGGCCATCTTCTGCCTGTCCACGTCGATCAAGGATCTCAAGACGCGCCTCGGCAACATCGTCTGCGGCTATACCAAGGACCAGAAGCCGATCCTCGCCAAGGACCTCAAGACCCACGGCGCCATGGCGGCGCTGCTGAAGGATGCGCTCGCGCCCAACCTCGTGCAGACGCTCGAGCATTCGCCGGCGTTCATCCACGGCGGCCCGTTCGCGAACATCGCGCACGGCTGCAACTCGGTGCTTGCGACGCAGACCGCGCTCAAGCTCGGCGACTACGTCGTGACCGAGGCCGGATTCGGCGCCGACCTGGGCGCCGAGAAATTCATCGACATCAAGTGCCGCAAGACGGGCCTCAAGCCCGCGGCGGTGGTGCTGGTGGCCACGGTGCGCGCCCTCAAGTACCACGGCGGCATCGACGTGAAGGAGCTCGGCAAGCCCAACCTCGAGGCGCTCGCGAAGGGAATCACGAATATCGAGCGCCACGTGAACAACATCCGCAACAACTATGGCCTGCCGTGCGTGGTGTCGATCAACCACCGCACCGAGGACACGGACGCCGAAGTGCAGATGCTCATGGACAAGATGGCGCACCACGGCGCGAAGGTCGTGCTGGCGCGCCACTGGGCCGAGGGCGGCAAGGGCGCCGCCGAAGTCGCGAAGGAAGTCGTCCGCCTCTGCGAAGAGCCCAATGACTTCAAGTTCGTCTACAAGGACGAGGACACGCTCTGGGACAAGATGAAGGCGATCGCCACGAAGATCTACGGCGCCTCCGACATCACCGCCGATTCCAAGGTGCGCACGCAGATCAAGAAGCTGCAGGAATCCGGCTACGGCCACTACCCCGTGTGCGTGGCGAAGACGCAGTACTCGTTCTCGACGGATCCGCAGCTTCGTGGCGCGCCCTCGGGACACGTGGTCAACATTCGCGAAGTGAGGCTCGCCGCCGGCGCGGAATTCATCGTGCTCGTCTGCGGCGACATCATGACGATGCCGGGCCTGCCGAAGGTTCCGTCGGCGGTCAACATCGACGTGGACGACAGCGGGAAGATCACCGGGCTGTTCTGAAAGCCGCTTCGCGCCTGGGATGGGCCCCCGTTTCCACGGGGGTGACCGGGGTCGCCTATAATCTGCGTCCATGACCACGATGCAAAACATCGGCAAGTACCATCTCCTGCGGGAGCTGGGGCGGGGCGCCACGGGCAAGGTCTATCTCGCCGACGATCCGTTCGCCAAGCGCAAGGTCGCGGTCAAGGTCGCGTTCCCGGAGGCCCTGAAGAGCAACGAGGACGGCGCGCTCTACAAGAGCATGTTCCTCAACGAGGCGGCCCTCGCGGGAAAGCTCAACCATCCCCACATCGTGCAGATCTACGACGCGGTCGTGGAGGACAAGTACAGCTACATCGTGATGGAGTACGTCGAGGGCGGGACGCTGGAGAAGTTCTGCAAGGCAGATGCCCTCCTGGAGACGCGGGACGTCGCGGAGATCAGCTTCAAGTGCGTGCGGGCCCTCGCATTCGCCCACGCGTTGGGCCTAACCCACCGCGACATCAAGCCTGGAAACATCCTTCATAGCGACGGCACCGAGATCAAGCTCGCCGACTTCGGCGCGTCGATCAACAAGGTCTCGGACCGTACCGTCATCACCAACGTGGGCTCGCCCGCGTACATGGCCCCCGAGCTGGTGCAGGGCCAGGTGCAGGCCTCGCACCTCACCGACATCTACGCGATGGGCATCGTGATGTACTACCTGCTGGCGGGCAAGTTGCCGTTCGCGGGCGCCAACACGCTGTCCGTGATCTACCAGATCGTGAATACGGATCCGGAGCCGCCGTCGACGCATCGCCAGGGCGTTTCGCCTGAGCTGGATGCCGTCGTCATGAAGGCGATGGCGAAGGATCCCGGCGCGCGCTTCCAGACGTGGGACGAGTTCGGTGCGGCGCTCGCGGAAATCTGGAAGAAGGAACACCGGGCCGAGGAGAAGCGCGAGCAGTCCGACACGGAGCGCTTCAGCGTGATGAAGAACCTCGCCTTCTTCAAGGATTTCCCCGAGAACGAGCTGTGGGAAGTGCTCAAGATCACGAAGTGGGCGAAGTTCAAGCCCGATACCGCGCTCATCAAGGAAGGCGACCACGGCGATTCGTTCTTCGTGATCGCCGGCGGCTACGTGCGGGTGACGCGCGGCAAGAAGACGCTCTCGGTGCTCACCGCGGGCGATTGCATCGGCGAGATGTCGTATCTCACCGCGAAGGGTGATCCCCACCGCTCCGCGACAGTCACCACCACGTCAGACGCCATCGTGATGAAGATCCGCGCCGAGGACCTCCGCGCCGCGTCGCTCTCCTGCCGGCGCCTCTTCGACGAGCGCTTCCTCAATACGCTCGTCGAGCGCCTCGAGAAGGCCAACGAGCAAATCTCGGTGATGTCGTAATTTCCGTGGCCTCGGTGGGCGTCCGTGCCCTCCGTGTTTGCGGCTTTAGTGCAATAGCCACGCAGAGATAAACAGCGCCACCATCGTCACCGCGAGGAAGATCTTCGCGATCGTGGCGGCGAGCAGGCCCAGCGTCGTTCCGAGTCCTACCTGCCCGGCCTTGAGCAGCTTTCCGTGCGTGAGGACCTCGCCGATCGTCGCGCCCAGGAACGGGCCCACGATGATCCCCGGGATTCCGAAGAAGATTCCCACGATGCCGCCGATCGCCGCGCCCACGAGGGCGAGCGTGCTCGCGCCGACGCGCCGGGCGCCGAGGTGCGAGCCGACGAGGTCGGCCGCCAGCGCCAGCAGCGCCAGCACGCCGATGATCGTGAGCGTCACGGCGCCCACGTGCGCGAATCCGTCGCCCCAGGCGGCGATGAACAGGCCGAGGAAGATCAGCAGGGCGCCGGGAATCACGGGCAGGACGAGCCCCACGAATCCCGCCATCACGAGCAAGGCGCCTATGACCTGATAGACGATGGGGTCCATGGGATAATCCTACCGATGAGCGAGATAGCCGCGACGCTGAGGCACGCACTGGGCACGGGCGCCGTCCTCGTGGAGCGCGAGGAGCTGAAGCCCTACGAGTGCGACGGACTCTCCGCCTATCGCGCGACTCCGCTCGTCGCCACGATCCCTTCGTCGGAAAGCGAGGTCGCCGCGATCCTCGAGGTCGCGCGCGGCACGAAGACTCCCGTGGTCGCACGGGGGTCCGGGACGGGGCTCTCGGGTGGCGCGCTGCCGCTCGCCGACGGGATCCTCCTGTCGCTCGCGAAGTTCAATCGCATCGTGGAGATCGATCCCCTGGCGCGCCGCGCACGCGTGCAGCCGGGCGTCACGAACCTGAAGATCTCGCAGGGCGTCGCGCATCACGGCCTCTACTATGCGCCGGATCCCTCCAGCCAGATCGCGTGCTCGATCGGCGGTAACGTGGCCGAGAATTCCGGCGGCGTGCACTGCCTCAAGTACGGACTCACGGTGCACAACATCGCGAAGGTGCGCGTCGTCACGATCGAAGGCGACGTGGTGGATCTCGGCGGCGACGCGCTCGATTCCGCGGGCTTCGACCTTCTCGCGTTGGTGACCGGGTCCGAGGGCCTTCTCGCGGTGACGCTCGAGGTGACCGTGAAGCTGCTGCCCAAGCCCGAGCTCGCGCAGGTCGTGATGGCATCGTTCCCCGACGTGGAGAGCGCGGGC
>DATGGI010000261.1:0-1633 GCA_035308545.1 Usitatibacter sp. | reverse complement strand
CGGTGCATGCGAGCGGAATGTGGCCTTCGCCCGCGAGCAATCCCGAAGTCGCATCGAGCCCGACCCATCCGGCGCCCGGCACGTACGCCTCGCACCACGCATGCAGGTCGGTGAAGTCCCTGGCGGTTCCCGACGGGCCGTCGAGCGATTTCACGTCGGGCGCGAGCTGGATGAGGTATCCGGACGCGAAGCGTGCCGCGACCCCGACCTGCCTCAGGATCTGCACCAGCAGCCACGCCGAGTCGCGGCACGAGCCCTGGCCGCGCTGGAGCGTGTCGTCCGGAGCCTGGATGCCGGGCTCCATGCGGATGAGGTAGTTCACGTCGTTGCGCACGCGAAGATTGAGCGCCACCAGGAGGTCGATTGTCGTCATCGCCCTGCCGCCGAGATCCGCGCGCGCGCGCGTGAGCCAATCGGCAAGGCGCGGACCGAGCGGTTCGAGCTCGAGGTAGGGCGCGAGCTCGCGCTCCTGCTCCGGCGTGTACTTGAACGGCCACGATTCCGCGGAAGGATCGACGAAGAAATCGAACGGATTGATCACCGTCATGTCGGCGACGAGATCGACAGTGATCTCCAGCTCGCGTGCCTTCTCGGGAAAGACGAGCCGCGCGACCCAGTTGCCGTAGGGATCCTGCTGCCAGTTCACGAAGTGCTTCGCGGGCTTCACGCGCAGCGAGTAGCTTTCGATGGGCGTGCGGCAGTGCGCGGCGGGCCTCAGCCTCACCTCGTGCGGCGACAATCCGACCGGGTGGTCGAATGTGTAGTGCGTGCGATGGTGCAGCGCGACCTTGATCGTCATCTAGAAGGGCATGAGCGCCGTGGCGCGCTCGATCATGCGTCGTTTCGCGTCGTCGGGGAGGGGTTTGAGCCATTTGACCATGAGTCGCTCGATCCCGGTGTCCTCGAAGCCCGTGCGAAGGTCGGCGGCGCGCGCCTTGATGTCGCCCACGTAGCCGAAGGAAGCCGGGCTCTCGCCCAGCATGCGCATGCTGTCGCTCGTCACGATCGTGGCGAGGCCACCTGCATCGCGCACCTGCTCGAAGATCCATTTCGGGAACGCGCGGTACGCGCGCTCGTCCACGCACATCCCGCCGCAGAGATGGAAGCCCTCCTTGGGAAGCTGGTGCACGTAAGCCACGACACGGGGCTGCGTGTCCTCGCTGCCCGCGGGCGGCGAATACACCAGCACGTAGTGATGCGCCATCTCCGGGATGTCGTGGCCGAAGCTCTTCTTGAACAACGCGCCGGCGAGCGTCTTCGCGTCGTTCACTTCCCAGGTGTGCAAGTGATCGCGCCAGTTGCGTGTCGTTTCGGGCGCAGGGGTCGGCGCGATCGAGGCGGGAGCCGGCGCAAAAAGGGTCGCGAGCTTTCCGCGAGGGCGTGGCAACGCGCCTGCATCGCGCAACAGGCGCTCAAGGTCTTCGGGCGACTTCCAGTGGTAGCGCGCGGTGTAGCGCGGAATCGCCCAGCGCGAGCTCGATGCGTGCGCGGGCTCGTCGTCGTCGGCCGAGAACGCCGCCACGATGCCGAGCGCCTCGCCCCGCCGCGGAAACCAGTCGCGGGCGAGGAATTCGGAAACGTCACCGTAGGGATAGGCGAAAAGCGTCTCGCCGTCGCGTTTGCGCAGCGTTCG
>DATGGI010000260.1:0-8207 GCA_035308545.1 Usitatibacter sp. | reverse complement strand
AACAGCGCGCGCGGCGCCCGTGACGAAGAGCACCGGTTCTCGAAGCTTTCCGTACGTGGCCGCCGATTGCGCGTCACCGCGCGCCTCCGGATCCATGAGGATGGCATTCACGACGGCCCTGAGGTTGCCCTTGACGCCCGTACCGTCGTCGTTGAACACGGCGCCGACGCGCGCGACGTACGCGGGCGAAGGATTGCCGGTGACCAGCTTCTGGATCAGCTGCTTGCCGATGAAGGGACCGACGTTGGGGTGTTGCATGATGCTCTGGATGCCGAAGGCAAGATCGTTCGGCATCGACTTGCCCGGCGTGTCGACGGCGCTATTCATCAGCACCTTCACGCCGAAGTCATGCTCCGCGGCCACGCCCACCATGTCCGAGGAGAAATTCTTCGGATTGTGGTTGCGCGGCGTGGCGCCGGGCAGTGGCGGATAGGTCCAACCCGTGAAGAGGTTCGCGTAGCCGTCGATGATCGCCTGCGGATAGGTGGGAATCGGCGAGCCCGTCGCGTCGAGCTTCTGCGTGCCGTCGGGATTGAGCTCCCATACGCCGATCGAGAAAAGCTGCAGGATCTCCCGCGCGTAGTTCTCGTTGGGATTGACGGTGCCGTTCGACTTGTCGTTGTTCACCATGTTGAGGTAGTCGCCCATGACGGGAGACAGCGTCACCTCGGTGAGCACGTCGGAAAAGTTGCCGAACGCGTGGTCCAGCAGCATCTGCTGGTATCTCGCCATCCCGTACGGCATGTTCACCACGACTCCCGAGGTGACGAGGATCTGCGAGAGCGCGAAGGCAACGCGCTGGCGCAACTGGTCCGGCCCCGAAAGCGCATTGCGGAAGAATGCGTTCTGCAGCAGGAAGAGCGAATAGTTGTCGCGGATGCAATTCGGATTGGAATTGGTGGCGCAGAACACTTGCGCCCCCGGGGGCACATACGCGAACGATGGGTATTGCGAGGGCGGCGCGGCGAATTGCTCGTTGAGCCATCCCTGCGCGCCGATCGCCTGGACGTGCGCGACGAGCGCATCGGTGGGGCCGAAGGTGCCCTGCTCCACGAGGCGCACGGCATCGGCCTTGTCCATGAGCACGGGTGCCGCCGACGCGCACGCCGACGCGATGAGGCACGCGATTGCCGCCCAAACGGATTTCTTGTCCATCGCTCCCCCGCCGAACGCGTCGATGGAAAGCTAAACGGCCGGGATCAATCGCGGTTTACACGTTGCGATGAAATGGGTCACGCGGCCTCGCGATCGCGCAAGACTGGCGCAAGGACGCGAATCGAATCGCGGCGTTTCCCGACGTAGCCCACGAGAAGCTTGTAGATATCGGGATCGAACTCGATCGTCGCGCGTGTCGTCGCAAGATCGGCGAGCTCATCCTCGTCGCGTGCAGTGCCGATGTGCGACCAGCGCTCGAACACATGCGCTTCCTCGAGGCGTCCTTCCGGATGTCGCTCATGGACGACAATGCGGCCGGGCCACGGCCAATCGGCAATGCGAAACGGCGCGAGCGCAGTCGCGAGACGCAGGTGATGTTGCTCGGGCGATTCCTCGCCGATGCACGCGCCGCGGCACTTGCGCACCTGGCGCGCGAAGCACGGGCCGCCGCGCTTCTCCCAACCGAGCTGTCGCCAGCAAAGGCCGTGATCTCCGGCGAGATTCTCAAGCGTCGCGCGAATCTGCTGCCGGGTCGCGAAAGGGCCATACAGCGTCTCGGCGTCCTCACGCCGGGAGTTCCAGTCGATGTCCTTGGCTTTCAGCACTTGCGGCGGCGACTGCAGGTCCGCCAGGCTGATGAAGCAGGCGTTCATCTTCCTGCGCAGCTTGTGGTTGTGCAGCGGCAGGAGCTCCTTCACGAGGCGGGCCTCGCGAAGCAGCGCACCCAGCTCGCCGGCGGTCTCTTCCACCTCGATGCGGCGAATCTCGCTCGAGATGCGCAGGTCGTTGGTCGTCACGTAGTCGCTGGAGAAATGGGAGCGCACGCGTTCGCGCAGGTTCACGCTCTTGCCGATGTAGATCGGCAGGTCGTTCACGCCGTAGAAGCGATAGACGCCGGGACCCTCGGGCAAACCCTCGAGCGCATCCGGGGGAAGCTGCGGCGGAAGGCTCGGGATCTTGAGCAATCGCCGGACGGCCTTTTCGATCTCTTCGCCTTCGCGCTCCCGGTACAGCATCTGGACGAATCGCCAGATGGCGCGCGCGTCGCCCAGCGCGGAATGGCGCCCCGTGCGCCCGCCGCCCGACGACGCGATCGCGTCCTGGAGGCCGTGGCGCTCGATCACCGAGTCGAGCCCGTGGCCGATTGCCTCGGGATACATGCGCCGCGAAAGGCGCACCGTGCAAAGGACGTCCGCCGTGTAGCTCATCTCCGCGCGCCGGAATTCCTGCTTGAGGAATCCGTAGTCGAAGCGCGCGTTGTGCGCGACGAAGACGTGGCCATCGAGGCGCTCGAACACTTCGCGGCGAACCTCGGCGAAGGTCGGCGCGCCGCGGACCATCTCGTTGGTGATGCCGGTGAGGATGCGGATGTCCTCGGGAATGCTGCATTCGGGGTTGACGAGCGTGGACCACTCGTCGAGGAATTCGCCGTCGGCCACCCGCACGATGCCGATCTCGGTGATGCGATCCCGGGTCGCGGTCGTCCCCGTGGTCTCCAGGTCGATGAACGCGATCGCGGGGGCAAACATGCAATCGATTGTAGCGATAAAATACGGGATGCCACGCACCCGTGCGAAGTCCCCTCCGCGCCTCACGCGCGACGCCGAGCGCCTCATCGCGCTCGCCAACGGCTTGAACGCCTCCGGAAGCCTCACCGAGGACCGCTTCTGGGAATCGAGCATGTCCACCCTCGTGGCGAAGCTCCTGGAGAACGGCAACGATGCGCCCATCGACGGCGCGCTCGACCACCTTTACCAGACCAACCTCGGCGCCTACGACACGCTGATCGAGCTGGTCGAGAACGAGAGCGAATCCCTGGTCACGATGCACGGCGACCGGGCGTGGCAGGCGCTGCTGGTTGCCGCTCCGATCGTCGCGTGGTCGAAATACGCGATTCCCTCGGGCGACATTCCGCGCACCGAGGCCGACACTTTGCGCGTGCAACTCGCCGCCCACGTCCTTGCCGACGGCGCGCGCGTCGTGGTCGTCCCCTATCTCTATTCCATCGACCAGCTGCCGCGGCATTTCTCGGAGCTGCGCCGTCTCGCCACGCGCCTCGCGGATGCTGCGCTCACGAGCGAGATCCCGCGCCTCGAGCTGGCGCGCCTTCCGGAAACGGCGCACCTCCTGGCCGATACGCGATTTGTCGTTGCCTGCGCCGCCGTACCGCGCGGGCACGCCCTTTTCCGGTGGCAGGAAGACGCTTCGGGCCACGCGGGGCGCGCGGGCAGCCTCGAGCAATGGATCGCGCAGGCGCGCCCCACGATCTCGAAGCTCCTGCCGGGTTGCGTGTACGAATGCCTCCTGCCCGACGCGTACTACGTGAACTGCCGCGAATCCGATCGCCGCGTGCGGCCCTTCGGCATCCGCGCCGCCGTGTCGTTCCTCGAGAATGCGCTGAAGACGAAAGCTCCGGAGCTCTCCGTCGTGGTCGCGGGATTCGGCGAGGAGCGTGTCGACGAATATCGCGTCGCGTTCTCGCGCAAGGGCGAGTCCGAAGTCGCGCACGGCGTGGTGTGGCCGCTCTATGGACGCGAGGACGAGGGCGTGCGCCCCGGCCCGCTCGATGAAGTGCTTGGCCAATTGTCCGAGTCCGGCGTGACCGAGGTGAAGAAGATGCCCGGAACGTTCACGCCCGAGTATTGCGAGGACTGCGGCGCGCCGCTCTTCGCCAACGCCGAGGGCGAGATCGTCCACGCCGAGCTTCCCGAGGAAGCCGATACGCAGGCTGCGCACTTCCACTAGCTTGGACGCCCTGTCGGAAGTCCTGCGGCTCGCACGATTCTCCGCCAGTGTCACGCTGGACGCCACGGCCCGGGCCCCCTGGTGCGTGTCGGTCGCTGCAGGCAGTTCGATCCTTCGCGCGCACCTCGTCGTGGATGGCACGCTCGAATTGAGGCTCGCGGGCGCCGATCCCGTGACCCTCAAGGCCGGCGACATCGCACTCCTCACGCATGGCGATGCGCACCTCGTGGGCAGCGCCCTCGACGCGCCGGCGAAGGCGCTCTCGTCGCTCGTGAAGGCACCGGTCGCGGGCGAGCCCATGCCCATTTCCCTCGGTGGCGACGGTGAGCCCACGCGATGGATCGCCCTCTCGGCGTCCCTCGAGCGGCATCTTTCGGAGCCGTACATCGACGCGCTGCCTCGCGTGATGCGGGTGAATCTCGGCAACGCGAAGGCGCTCGATTCGCTCACGGATGCGCTCGGGCTCACGCTCTCGGCGAGCGACGCGCCGGCCGTGGGTGCCGGTGCGGAACGCGCGAGCCTCGCGGAACTGGTCCTTGTGGAAGCGATGTCACGCTACGTGGAGCGCCTTGCGCCCGGCGGCAAGGGTTGGCTCGCGGGGCTGGCCGACCGCTACGTGGGACGCGCGCTCGCGCTCGTGCACGGGCGCCCGGCGGAAGCGTGGACCGTGGAGAAGCTCGGGAGGCAAGTGGGACTGTCGAGGAGCGCGCTCGCCGATCGCTTCAGCGAGGTGATGGGAGAGCCGATCTTCGGTTTCCTCACGCGCTGGCGATTGCAGATGGCCGCGGAAATCCTCCTCACGACGCCGCGATCCATTGAATCGATCGCGCACGACGCGGGCTACGAGTCGGCGGGCGCCTTCTCGGCGGCATTCAAGCGCGTCTTCGGGAAACCGCCGTCGACTTGGCGGCGCAAACGCAGGAGATGATTCAGCGAACCTGCGCGTGCTCGTCCAGCGGCCAGATCGGCCGGCGAAGGTTGCGATAGGGCAACGCCGAAAGGTTCGCGTTGAGCGCGCCCGGCGCGTCGCAATAGACGGTCGCGCCGGCGATGGGATCGAAGTGGGCGCGGAAATGCTGCGTGGATTTCACGACGACGAATCGCTTGGAGCGTGGATCGATTCCGAGCTCGGTGAAGCAATCGGGCGAGAACACTTGCTGACGGATGCTGTTGAGGATCACGTCGACGCCGCCGATGCGCACCGCCGCCGCCGCGCCCAGTTCGTCGCGAAGTTCGCCGAAGCCGCGCTGGGTCGCGTCTTCGCGGCACGCGAGCACCCTCGCCTTCGTCGTGAGCGGCTCCCCGGACATGGGCCCATTCTTCCCACCGATTGTGAGCATCAGCTCGCGGCCCACGCCCGCTTCCGCAGCGAGCGCCACGGCTTCGGGATCCCAGATCATTCCCAGGGCGGCGCCCGAAATGCCACGCTCGAGCAGCGCGCGCAGGATGAACGTGCTGTCGCTCGCGGCACCGCCCCCCGCATTATCCGAACCGTCGGAGATCACGACCGGGCGGTCCACGACGCGCTGGCTCTCGCGCTCGGCCGCGTCCAGCGCCTCCGGGATGGGCAATCGCTTCGCCGGCGCGCTCGATCTCAGCGCGAAGAACTCCGACGAGAGCTCGCGCGCCACGCGGTCCGCGTTCTCGCCCGAGGACGCATTCGAAGCGTCGTACACCACGAGCATTGCGGCCGATGTATACGGCGTGTCCGACCAGGGAAACCCGTGCATCGCGGAGATCGAGAGGATCCCGGGCTCGCGTTCGCCCGCCTTCATCTTCCGCACGAAGCCGCTCATGGGCTCTTCCGTCGTGCCCATGATTCCCAGCATGGGGACGCGGCGCACGAGCGTGCGCGCCCGCAAGTCGTTGCGTGAGGCGCGCGCGAGCAGCTCGTAGAGCTCGGCGGCGCGCTGCGGATAGTCGATGTGGGGATACTCCTTGCACGCGACGAGGATCGCGCCGCTCGCCATGTCCTCGGTGACGTTGCCGTGCAAGTCGAGCAACGCGCCCACCGGCGTCGAATCGCCGACGATGGCGCGCACGCGGCGAAGGATGTCGCCCTCGCAATCCCAGTAGAAGCCCTGGGCGACCATGGCGCCATGCAGCACGAGGAACACGAAGTCGACCTTGCCCGCGGCGCGCAGGTCGGCGAGCAGCTCGTCACGCAATCGCTCGTAGTCGGCGCGGGGCAACGGCCCGCCGGGCTGCGCCCATGCGCACAATCCCGCGATGCACTCGTCGCCGCGTGCCTTCGCGATTTCCAGGACGTCGGTATATCCGGCGAACTCGCGCGCCTTCGCGAGCGTCGCCGGGTCGTCGCGGTGATGCAGCAATCCTTCCTCGAAGGATTGCCGCGTCGTCGGCAGCGGCGAGAAGGTGTTGGTCTCGTGCGCGAGCGCCGCGAGGAAGACGCGCACGATGGCTCCTCGCTTAGAAGGTCGCGCTCACCGACACGCCCACCGTGCGCGGCTGTGCCGGAGTCACTTGCGCATATCCGCCGAGCGGGATGAAGTTCGTTCCCGCGCCGAGCTGCGCGCTCTTGTCGAACAGGTTCCGTGCGTAGAGCGTGACCTGGCCCCAGCGGAAATCGCCCGTGGCGTGCATGTCCACGAGCGTGTACTCGGGCAGCTTGTATTGGGGCAGCGTGCCGCTTCCATCGAAACCCGCGTTGCGTTCGCCGACATAGCGCACGTCCGCTCCCGCGGAGAACTTGTAGCCGCCGGCCTCGAAGGCGTAGGTCGCTCCCGCGTTCGTCGCGTTCTTCGCGGCGTTGGGCAGGCGCGCCCCCGACTTGCCGAGCCCCGGCGCATCTTCCGTGAGCTTGCCGTCGGTGTAGGCATAGCTCAGGTACATCATCCACGGCGTCGAGGGACGATAGCGCAGGGCGATCTCGGCGCCGTCGACCTTCGCGTCACCCGCGTTCACGATCACGCCGATTCCGTTCACGGCGGAGATCTGCTGCAGGTCCTTCCACTTGATCGTGTAGATCGCGCCATCCAACGAGAGCGTGCGATCCAGCAACTCCGCCTTGTATCCGGCTTCGTAGCTCCACAACGAGTCGCTCTTGAACGTCGGCGGCGCCGTCGGTTCTCCCGTCACCGGGTCCTTCGCGACGGCGTTCGGGCCACCCGGACGGAAACCGCTCGCCGCGCGAACATAGACGCTGCTCGTCGGATTCAACGAGTAGCGCGCGGTGGCGAGGTAGGTATTGGTCGTCTCGGAAGAATCGCCGTTGACGGAGCTCGGCCCGCCCGCGAGGGGACCATCGCCGATCTGCTGGAAGTGCTGCTCGTTCTTCGAGGTGCGGATGCCGCCGGTGATCGCGAGCTGCTTCGACGGATTCCAGGTGATGTCGCCGAAGAATGCATTCTCGAAGTATTCGCCCGGCAGCTGGAACGTCGCGAGCAACGGCCCGGGGACACCGGGGGAAATCCGGCTCGTGACGAGCTGGTCGTTGGTGCTCTTCTCGTGGCTGTAGAAATATCCCGCCAGCCATTCCCAGGTGCCGCGCGGAGACGTAAGCCGAAGCTCCTGGGTCTGCTTGCTCACGGTGACGTCGTTGTCGAGCGGAACCTGGTCGACGGGAAGGCCGATCGATGCGAGCAGCGGCCCGTACACGTACGTCGCGTCGGTGCGATTCGCGATGTCGGTCTTTTGCCCGGACGTGATGGAATCCAGCCGCGCCCATCCCATGTCGTAGTCGAGCTCGAGCCCGATGACGCTGGTCTTGATCGAATAGGGCTCGAACAGGGCGAGCTTCTTGGTGAGCGATCCGAACACCGGGTCGCCCGACTGGGTGTAGTCCACCGCGTCCTTGCTGTCGCGGCGGATCTCCTGCGAGGTCGCCGTGAGCTTCACCTGGAAATCGCGGGTCGGCGTCATGAGCAACGAGAAGCGGCCGCCCACCGTGTTGCCATGGTTCACATCGCTGCCTCCGGCGGGACCGACGGAATCGACGTAGCCGCCGGCGTGATCCGCGAACGCGGCGAAGCGAACCGCCGCGTTGTCCTGGATCGGCACGTTGAGCACCGCACTCAGCGTGCTGTTCGGCGAGCCGTGCGACGTGGCGCTCCCGGCGATCGTCGCGGTGCCGGAGAAGCGCAAGGTATCGGGATCGTTGGTCACGTACTTGATGAGGCCGCCCATCGTGCTCGCGCCATAGATCGTGCCCTGGGGACCGCGCAGCACCTCGACGCGGTTGAGGTCCAGCAGCCCCATGTCGAGCGCGGTTCCCGAGCCGATCGCGTACGCGGTGCTCGAGCCGAACGGCACGTCGTCCACGTACATGCCGACCGTGGCGATCGTCG
>DATGGI010000259.1:0-11203 GCA_035308545.1 Usitatibacter sp. | reverse complement strand
CACGTGCTCGTGACTCGCGAATCGGAGCTCGAGGCGCTGCGAGCCCTGGGACAGGCGAGGAACACGGCGCCTGCGCCGCATGCGGACATCCATGCGCGGATCCGCGCGTTCTTCGGCCTCGACTGATTTCGATCCGAGGCCGTTGGCTTTCGCGGACCTGGGAGTGCGATGTGCCCTAGCATTCCCGCAATGACGGCGCCGGCATGGATGCGCGCCAGAATTCGGACCAAGTCATATTGATCAACGGTGGCTGGCACGCTCCGGTGCGATGGCTGCACCGTCACTGCGGATAGCGTCGGCGCCCTCCAAGGTCCGTAAAAGCCAACGGCCTCGGATCGCAGCGCTACATCAGGCCAGCGTGAGGCGAATGCGGTTGCGCCCGAAGACGTAGGCGTAGTCGGCGGTCGCCGTGAGTCCGTGGGCGAGGAGCACGCCGAGACCGCCTTCGCGGCGCGTGTCGGCGAGCGCTTCGAGCAATTCCCTCGTGGCGCGCGCGAAGGGATTGAAGGGCCCGGAGAAATCCTCATAGGTGAGCGAAAGGTCGTCCCCGGATGCCGTGAGCGTGATCCAGACCGGCGCATCACTCCCGCCCCGGTGGCCGTGCTTCACCGTATTGAGGAAAAGCTCCTCCAGGACGAGGCTCGCCTTGAGGCATTTCTCGCGGGCGACCCGCGCGGTGCCGCAGAAGTCGTCCACGAAGGCCCTGGCGACCTTCCAGTTCTCCAGCCGGGAGGGAAACATCCCCATCCGCGTAGTGACAAGGTTCACAGGCAGGCTCCGTGAGGATTTGGCATGATAGGGCGGTAAATCGACATCCGTCGAGGGGAGATTGGAATGCGCAAGTCATGGATCATCGCAGCGGCCCTGGCGGTCGCGGCACCGGCGCTGGCTGCCGACAACATCGGCCTGGTCAAGGTTTCCAAGGGAAGTGTCCAGATCCAGCGTGGTTCCGAGAAGCTCCCGGCGAACGTGGGCGCGAGCCTGCAGGCCAACGACACGATCGTCACCGGCGCCGACGGCTCCGCGGGCATCACGTTCACGGACAACAGCCTCGTTTCCGTGGGCCCGAACAGCGTCTTCTCGATCGACAAGTACAGCTTCGACTCGACCACGCACCAGGGCGAGTTCGCGGGCAACCTCAAGCAGGGCCGCCTCGCCGCGGTGTCCGGCAAGATGGTGAAGCAGTCGCCCGAATCGATGACGATCCGCACCCCGTCGGCGATCATGGGCGTGCGCGGCACGGAGTTCGTGGTCCAGGTCGAGAAGTAGCCCTTGACCCGGGTTCTCGCATTACTAGCAGCGGCGGCCCTGGCCGCCGCTTGCGCTTCCGGACCCAGGCAGGTCGCGCCCGAGCTCTTCGCCGTGGTCCCGGCGCCCGATGGACACATCGGGACGATCGTCGTGCATCCCGCGGGCGGCGGCGAGAAAGTCATCAACACCGCCTACGGCGCCGAGCGCATCAGGAGCGACGGCTCCGTCGAGCAGGGGAAGCTCTCCGATAGCGACGTGAAGCAGACGTTCGGCGACACGCTCGCGGCGCTGCCCGGCAATCCCACGTCGTTCACGCTGTACTTCCTCGCGGACAAGGACGAGCTCACTGTGGATTCGAAGGCGGAGCTGGATAAGGTCCTCGCGGAATTGAAGCGCCGCCCGCTGCCCGACATCGTGGTGATCGGCCACACCGACACCGTGGGCAGCCTCTCGTACAACGACAAGCTCTCCCTCGCGCGCGCCGAGCGCATGCGCGAGTTGATGATCACGATGGGCATTCCCGCGGACCGCATCCAGGCCGCCGGCCGCGGCAAGCGTGAGCTCCTCGTTCCCACCGACGACAACGTCTCCGAGGCGCGCAACCGGCGCGTGGAGATCGACGTCCGCTAGCCGCGCGGCCTAGGCCGTCCAGCGCACCGCAAGCAACGTGATGTCGTCGGCAGGCTCCGCGCCCGCCGCGAACCGGTTCACGTCCTCGTGCAGCTTCTTCACGAGATCTTCCGGATCGACGCTCTCGCGCATCCAGGTGAGCGACGTGCGCAGGCGCTCGACGCCGAAGAATTCCTTCTGCGGATTCTGGGCCTCGGTCGCGCCATCGGTGACGACGCACATCCATTCACCGCGCTGGAGCTGGCGCCTGCCCGTCGGATAGTCGAAGCCGGGCACCACGCAGAGCGGCGGTCCGCCGGGAATCTCGAAGCGCTCGGGCGCGCCGCCCGGCGTGCGCACGAAGGGCGGCTCGTGTCCCGCGCTCGAGAACTCGAGCTCGCCGGTCGCGATGTCGAGGATGCCGGCGAACGCGGTCACGAAGAGCTGCTCCGGATTCTCGTGCTCGATCTCGTCCTGGGCGCGGGAGAGCACGGTGCCGACGCTCCCGCCGCGCAGCGCCGCGCTCTTCAGGTGGGACTTCACCGACGCCATGAAGAGCGCCGCGGGCAGGCCCTTCCCGGAAACGTCGGCCACCACGAAGAAGAGGTGCGTCGCGTCGATCATGAAGCAGTCGTAGAAATCGCCGCCGACGGTGCGCGCGGGCTCGAGCAGCGCCGCGATGCGGAAGCGCCGGTCCGATCCCATGGCTTCCTTCGGATCGGGCAGCAGCCCCATCTGGATGCGCCGCGCCGCGTCCACCTCGCCCGCCATCCTCGCGGCCGCCTCGCGAAGCTGGCGGCGCTGGCGTTCCGCTTCCGAGAGCGTTCCCACGACGACGCTGCCGAATACGGCGAGCGTGCCGATCGCCGGCCACGCCCAGTCGAAGAGCATCGAGTAGTTGCGGAAGAGGATGAGGCCGATGAGGAAGCACACGAGCACGAGCGCGACGACGAGGTTGATGCCCTGCAACGCCGAAAGGCGCGGGATGAACCAGATCAGCAGCATTCCCGACACCACGAGCAGCGCCGCCTCGGAGTAGCCGATGACCGCGGGGCGCACGAGCCAGACTCCGTTGAGGAGGTTCTCGACCACCTGCGCATGCATCGTGACGCCGGGCACGCGCTCGCCCAGGGGCGTGGTCTTGTAGTCCTGCAAGCCGATGCCGCTGATGCCGATGAGGACGATCTTGTCGCGGATCGCGTCGGGATCGAGCTTGCCGTCGAGGATCGCCGCCGCCGAGATGTAGCGTTGCTTGTCCTCGCGGCTCACGCGAAGCCACAGGGTGCCGTCGTCCTGCATCCGCGTGTCGACCTGGTCGAAGCGCAACGTGAGCAAGCCAGCGGGCGCATCGTCGATGCGAAGCCCCGCGCCCGCGGCGACGCGAAGCGCCTCGACGCCGAGCGAGGGCACGATCACGCCCTGCACGCGCTCCACGAGCGGCACGACGCGCACCACCGCGTCGGATTGTCCCGCGTCGAGCAAACCTCGTCCGTCGGCCGCATCGTCGAGGACCTTGAGGTTGCCGATGTGGCCGGCGAAGCTGCGAAGGTTCTCGGTGCGATCGCCTTTCGTGATCGTGGGGGGCGCGCGCGGCGGATCGGGAAAACGCATGTCGGGCACTTCGCCGGTCGTGATGCCGAGCACCACGTTGCGGTGGCGGATCGCCTGGGCGAGCACCTCGTCGTTGGATGGCATCGCCTTCAGCGCCTGCGCGAGGTTCGTGGGGATGATCGGCATTTCGGCCGCCACCGCCGCGGGCGAGAAACGGTCGGGCTCGCCGTAGATGATGTCGAGCGCGATCGAGGCGGGCTGGTTCGCGGAGATCTTCGTGACGAGATCGGCCATGCGCGTGCGCGGCCACGGCCACTGACCGTATTTCGCGAGCGCGAGCTCGTCGATCATCACGAGCGCCACCGGATCGCTCGCGCGCTCCAGCGGGAACATGCGCTGGTAGCCGTCGAACTCGACGTTGCGCAGCTGCTGGGTGTAGGGGGTGTAGAGGAGGAAAAGCGTGAGCGCCGCGAGGAGCCCCAGGGCGAGAACCCTCAGGCCCCGCAGCGTGTTCAGAGATCGATCTCCAGGCCGTCGTACGCGGCGGAAACCTTCAGGGCCTGCTCGCCGCGGGTGAGCTCCTCGAAGCGTCGCGCTTCCTTGAGCAACCCCTCGAGCGTCGCGTCGTTGTTGGCCGGCTCATGGTGGAAGAGCACGAGGTGCTTGGCGCGCGCCATCTGGCAGAGCTCCACGCCCACGATGTTGCTCGAGTGCCCCCAGTCCGCCTTCACGCTGATCGCCTCGGCGAGCGCGTACATCGCGTCGAAGATGACGCAGTCGGCGCCGCGGAAGAACTCCGCGAACGCTTCGGCCTCGGCGCGGTTCTCGAGCTTGTGCTCCGAGTCCGTCGAGTACACGGCGCTCACTCCTTCGTGCTCGAAGCGGAATCCGTAGGAATCACCCGAGTGCAGCTGCAGGTGCGGCGTCACTGTGAGCGCTCCCACCTTCTGCGGCTTGTCCACCTCGAGCTTCACGAATTCGATCTTCGCGGCGAGCTGGCTGAAGTCCACCGGAAAGCAGGGCTCGTGCATCTGCATCCGGTAGGCGTGCTCGAGCACCTCGTGCACGCCGTGGACGCGGATCGTCGTCCCGGGAACGTATGCGGGCCCGAAGAAGGGGAAGCCCATGATGTGGTCCCAGTGCACGTGGGACTGGAAGATGTTCACGACGGCGGGCTTGCGCGCCTGGCGCGCGAGCACGTGCACGCCGAAGGGCCGCGCGCCGCTGCCCATGTCGCAGACGTAGTACTCGTCGCCGGGCACCTCGATCTCGACGCACGGCGTGTGGCCGCCGAATGTATGCGTGAGGTTGAAGTCGAGCTCCGAGGACGCATAGGCATGCGCCTCCTCGTAGCTGCCGAACGTCCGCCCCGAGGCCTGCATCAGCGCCTGGGCCAGCTTGTCGCGGATGTCCGCCGCGGTCAGCGCGACCGGGATGGAACCGCGGGTTCCCCAGAAGCGGACGCGCATGGGCTCATCCCTTTTCGAAGGCTGCCGCGGCTTCCGAGCCGACGGCCCCGATCGCCTCGCGCACCGACGGGAACACCTGGAACACGAGGTTGAAGTGGGAGATCTCGAAGATTTCCTTCACCATCGGCTGGAGCGCCGCGACGAAGATGCGGCCGTGCTGGCTCTTCGCCTTGCGCGAGGCGAGCATGAAGCAGCGAAGGCCGGCGCTCGAGACGTATTCGAGCTTCGACAGGTCCAGGATGATGGCGCCGCCGTCGTGCGCACTCGCTTCCACGCGCGTCATCAGCTTGCCCGTGAATTCCGTGCACGTGTCCTGGTCGAGCCGTCCCTCCACGTGGAGTACGTCCGCGTTTGCAAAGCGCCGGGAGGAGACGTTCATTTTCTAATAGTTGTGACGAAGCGCGCCTATTGTGTCACAGCCTCTGTTCCCGGAAGAACCCCAGCTTCTCCTGTGCTGCACGGTCGGAATAGGAGAAAAGGGTCCACGGCTCGGCGGCTCCCAGCGTGTAGGACGCCCAGCCCGGGACGACCGCGACGTCGTGCGGCTTCAACTCGAGGACCCGGCCCCCCGTCTCGATGCGTCCGCTCCCCTCGACGCAAGCAAAGACCGTGCTGTCTGTGGAGCGGTAGGGCTTCGTGGTGAAACCCGCGGGGAGCGTTCGGATCATCGAGGCGATGGTGGGCATGGCCCAACCGCCATCGACCGGATCGGTATAGCGCATGACATGGCCCAGGTGCGGGTCGGGCGCTCCGGCGCGCGCCATCCCGTCCAGCGCCGCCCGCGCACGCGCGTAAGGGAAATAGAGCAAGCCGCCGAAGCGCGTCGTGGGCGGTTGCCATGCGTCGTGATCCTCGCGGAACGACGTGTTGAAGCCCTGCACCATCGGGATGTCGAGGCCGTCCAGCCAGACCATGGGGCCGCCGGTCTCGTTGCCGTGCGTGTGCCAGCGCCAGGCGGGCGTCACGATGAAGTCGCCCGGATACATCATCACCTTCTCGTCGTCGATCGTGGTGTAGGCCCCGCTGCCCTCGATGATGAAGCGAAGGGCCGACTGGGCATGGCGGTGCGGCGGCGCGATCTCGCCGGGCATGATGAGCTGCAGGCCCGCGAAGAGCGTGGGCGTGATGCGCGAGGCGCCGCGGAAGGCCGGATTCTCGAGGATCAGGACGCGCCGCTCGGCTTCCTCGGCGCTGATGTGCTGGGCCGACTCCATGAGGTAGGGCCGCACCTTGCCGTAGCTCCATTGGTGGGCTTCGCTCCGCGCGGGCTCGCGCAGGACGAGCCCCTTCAGGCGCGTCCAGAGGGGCACCATCGAAAGCGGCTCGATGCTTTGGTAGAAGGCGCTGCGAAGCGCTTCGGGGTCACGGGTGTTCATAGGCAATTCTCCACGCGCCATCCGTACAGCCATTCCACCGCATCGTAATACCTTTCGGGGGTGCGGCCCTTCCAGAGGTCGTTGCGCACCAGCCGCTCCACGCCCTTCGCATGATAGAGGCGGCCCATCTCGCGCACCATCAGCACCACGCGCGCGGTGCGCGTGACACGCGCCTTCTCATATAGACGGAAGGCCTCGGCGAAGTTCCCCTCGCGGGCATGCACCGCTTCGCCCAGCGTGACCGCATCCTCGAGGGCCATGCACGCGCCCTGCGCAAGGTATTGCATCATCGGATGCGCCGCGTCGCCGAGCAGCGTCACGCGATCGAAGGACCAGGTGCCGATGGGCTCGCGGTCGGCGGTGGCCCAGCGCTTCCAGCTCTTCGGAAGGTCGAGGAGCTGCCGCGGGCGCGCGGCGATGCCGTCGAAATACGAGAGCACTTCCTCGCGGCTGCCCTCGGTGACGCCCCACTCCTCGGCCTTGCGGCTGTGGAATGTGACAACCACGTTGTACTGCCCGCCGCCGCGCAGCGGATAGTGCACGAGGTGGCAGTCCGGGCCGGCCCAGAGGCACGGCGCATTCAGCTTGAGGTTCGCCGGGAATTCGTCGACGTCGACCACGGCGCGATAGACGACGTGGCCCGTCACGCGATGCGGATCTCCCACGTACTGCGCGCGGACGTTCGACTTCACGCCGTCGCATCCTACGAGAGCGGCGCCGCGATGGCGCTTGCCGTGCTGGTCGATCGCGGTGACTGCCTCTCCATCCTGTTCGACACGTTCGACACGCGTGGAAGTTACGAGCTCCACGTGCTTCGAATCGCGAACGGCTTCGACGAGCGCGCCATGCACGTCGGCGCGGTGGCACACGGCGTAGGGATTTCCGAATCGCTTGCGGAACGCATCGCCCACCGGCATGTTGCCGACCTCGGATTCGTCGACCGCATCCATCATGAGCAGGCGCTCGACGTATACCGCGTCCGCGCGAGTGCGCGCGCCGATGCCGAGCGCATCGAATGCTGAAAAAGCGTTGGGACCGAGCTGGATGCCGGCGCCGATCTCGGCGATGGAGGCCGACTGCTCCATCACCTTGACGGGATATCCGCGACGCGCGAGGGCGAGCGCGGCAGCAAGGCCGCCGATGCCGCCGCCCGCTATGAGGATGGGGTTGGACGTATCGAGCCTATGGGGAATTGGTGGCCTGGGGCGGAATTGAACCACCGACACACGGATTTTCAGTCCGCTGCTCTACCAACTGAGCTACCAGGCCGGGAAAGCTTAAAATTATAACCGTTTCGACCCTCCCGAAGCCACTCCGGACTTGGACAGGATGCGCAGGGCCGCCTTCATCGCGGGCGGCATCGCGGTGTCGGCGCTGGGCGGCGCGGTGTGCGCCTGGATCGGCACGCCGCTGCCGTGGATGATCGGCGCGATCTTCGCCATGGCCGCGACGCAGCTCGCGGGCGTGCCCCTCGAACCCCTTCCGGGCGCGAGGCATGTCGCATTCGCGGTCGTCGGCACCTCGCTCGGGCTCTACTTCACGGCTCCCGTCGTCGAGCAGGTCGCGTCGCAATGGCCGTGGTTCATCGCGCTGGGATTCGCGGCGATCGGGTTCGGCAGCGCGAGCGCGTGGCTGCTCGCGCGCCTCACCGGTTGCGATCGCACGACCGCGTATTTCGGCAGCATGCCCGGCGGCGCCGCGGAAATGGCGATGATGGGCGAGCGCTACGGCGCGAGGGCCGATCGCGTGGCGCTCGCGCACTCGATGCGCGTGATCCTCGTGGTCACGCTCTTTCCGATCGGCATCACGCTCGCCGGATTCCACGCGACCGAAGACTATCGCCCGATCACGATTCCGTTCGACGTGAAGGGATTCTTCACGCTGCTCGCGATCACGGGAAGCGTGGGCGTCCTCGCGCGCTTCGCGCGCATCCCCACGCCCTTCATGATGGGCGCGCTCGTGACGAGCATCGCGCTCACGGTCACGGGACACACGTTCTCGTCGGTGCCCACGCCCTTCACGAACGCGGCGCAGGTGTTCATGGGGTGCGCGCTGGGCTCGCGCTTCGATCGCGACTTCCTCGCCGGGGCGCCCTCCTTCATCAAGGGCCTCGTGCCTTCGGTGGCGCTCACGCTCGTGCTCGCGATCCTCGTGGGATTCGCCCTTTCCTACGGTGCCGGCGTGTATCTCGGCGCGGGGTTGCTCGCCGCGGCGCCGGGCGGCATCGCGGAGATGTCGATCACGGCGAAGGTGCTGCGCATCAACGTGGCGTTCGTCACGGCGGCGCACGTGCTGCGCTACGCGATCGTCGTGCTCCTCACGGTCCCCATCTACCGGATCTTCCTGCGGCCTCGCCAGGCGCCGCGATGAACGCGAGGATCATGCCGAGAGCTCCTTTCGTTCTTCTTCGGTGAGCGCCGGGCTGAAATGCAGCAGCCGGTCGAGGATGTCGTCGGTCTCGAAGTACGCCTTGCGGCACGCGAAATGGATGAAGCCTCCCGGGGAGAAATTTCCCTCCTCGTGGAAGACGAGGCGAATGCGCCACGCGCCTTTCTCGATCGTCTCCTTGCACTGGCGGCAGCGCGCCTGGCTCGAGGGAGAACGCTCCGCGCCATCGATGCGGGGCACGCGCCGGTGCTCGATGCCGAACTTCGCGGCGCGCTCGAGCGCTTCGCGTCCAGCGACCTCGCCCGTGGCCGCGGCGATCCCGTCGAGCAGTTCCTGGGGAATCTTGTAGGCCGCGCAGAGCGGATGGAACCAGTGCGTGACCTCTCCCTCGGCGAACGGGTTGGGCAGCCGCTCGCCGAAGCGGATCTCGTCCTTGGGAAGCGCCTGCTTGCAGCCACGACACTTGGCGCGGCCGCTCGCGGCAGGTTCGAAGACGTGGGGCATTCGCCGATTGTCCCGCATAATCGCGCCCACATGAAACGCTACCTGTCGGTGGATGCGCTTCGCGGCGTTGCGGTCGCCGCGATGATCGTCGTGAACACGCCCGGCGACTGGAACCATGTGTATGCGCCGCTCCTGCACTCGGAATGGAACGGGTTCACGCCGACGGATCTCGTGTTTCCGCTGTTCCTCTTCATCGTCGGCGTTTCGATCACGCTGGCACCGCCAGCCCGGCCGGTTGCCGTCCTCCTGCGCGCGTTGCGGATCGTGGCGCTCGGCCTTGCGCTGAATGTCGTCGCGATGTGGCTCATCGACGGCCGCGAGTTCCGCATCGCGGGCGTGCTGCAACGCATCGGCATCTGCTATGCGGCGGCGGCGCTGCTCGCGGGATCCACGAAGCCACGCCTCCAATGGGCCATCCTCGTCGTGTTGCTGCTCGGATATTGGGCGCTGCTCGGTTTCGGCGGCACGTTCGATCGCGAAGGAAACCTCGCCAGCCGGATCGACACGGCGCTCCTCGGGCGATTCAACTACGAGTACGACGCGGCAACCCGCCTCGGACACGATCCCGAAGGATTGCTCTCGACGCTGCCGGCCATCGCGACGACATTGCTCGGAGTGCGCGCGGGAGAGTGGCTGCGCGCGGGTGACCTGCGGCGAATGCTCATGGACGGCGCGATCGCCCTCGCGCTCGGCGCCGCGTGGTCGCTCGATTTCCCCATCAACAAGAACCTGTGGACCTCGTCGTTCGTCCTGTGGGCCGCGGGCTGGTCGATACTGCTGCTCGCCGCATTTCATTTCGCGATCGACCGGCGAGGTTGGCCGGCCTTCGGGCGGCGTTTCGGAGTGAACGCGATCGCGATCTACGCCGGAGCTTGGGTGCTCGAATGCGTGGGCGCCGCGACGGGGACGAATCAAGCGATCGCGAACGCGATCCGCAGCGTCGTAGGCGACCCATATCTTGCGTCGCTCACCTACGCCCTCGCATTCGCGCTTTTCTGGTGGCTCGTGGCGGCGATGCTCGAGAGGCGCGGCATCCGAATCCGAATCTGAGAGAATACGGGGAATGCACTCCGAGACACCGGAATCCCCTCCCAGCGAAACCCCCGAGCAGCTTCGCGCGCGGTTCGTGAACCAGCTGAAGGAGGACAACTTCGTCCTCTACTACCAGCCCATCGCGCCCGCGAGCTCGCCCCACGAAAGCAACTTCCGCGAAATCCTCGCGCGCTATCGCGAGGAGGAAGCCGGCCTGCTTCCGCCCGGGTCCTTCCTGCCGATCCTGGAGGAATACGACCTTCTCCCGCTCCTCGACCGATGGGTCGTCTCCAAGGTCCTGATGTGGGGGCGCGCCCTGCAGGCCGCGGGCAAGCGCATGCCCCAGTGCAGCGTGAACCTTTCCCTGCAGACCGTGCGGGGCGACGCGGGCTTCGGCGAGTATGTCGTGAAGGGACTCGAGAAGGCGGGCGTGACGCCGGCCTCGCTCACTTTCGAGATCCTCACGTCCGATGCGCACGCGCACGCTCCCGAGATCGCGCGCTTCATGGCTCCGCTCAGGGCGGCCGGCGTCACCTTCGCGCTCAGCTGGTTCGCCGGAGAGGAACTCGCGCTCAACTTCGCGCCCAAGATGGGATTCACCTACCTCAAGCTGGATGGCTCGCTCGTGGCGAACATCGCGAAGGACACGAAGCAGCAGGAGCGCCTTTCGGCCCTGGTGAAGCGTTGCCGCGACGCGGGCCTGCGCACCGTGTGCATGTGGGTTGAGAACGCGGAGACGCTCGCGCACCTGCGGGCGCTCGAGGTCGACTACGTCCAGGGGTTCGGGGTCGCGAAGCCGAAGCCTCTCGAAAGCGCCTGAAATAACGGGGCGTGGCCCTCAGTGCAGCTGCCGCCGCCACGCGCCGGGGGTCATCCCTTCGATGTGCGTGAATACCTTCGTGAAATGGCTCTGGTCCACGAATCCGCACATCGTGGCGACGAGCGCGAGCGGCATGGGGCCCTTGAGCATGCGCTTCGCACGCTCGATCCGCAGCAGCAGAAGCCATTGATGCGGGGACGTCC
>DATGGI010000258.1:0-5577 GCA_035308545.1 Usitatibacter sp. | reverse complement strand
GCCCGTGGGCGCCTCCACGTGCGCATCCGGCAGCCACGTGTGCACCGGCCACATCGGCACCTTCACCGCGAAGGACATGAACATTGCGAGGAAGATGAGGATCTGCGCCGTGAGGCCCAGCGGCACCTGGTGGAAGTCCAGGATCTCGAAGCTGCCGTTGGTCTGCTGGTAGAGGTAGATGAACGAGGCCAGCATCAGCAGCGACCCGAGCAGCGTGTACAGGAAGAACTTGACCGCCGCGTACACGCGGTTGGGGCCGCCCCACACGCCGATGATGAGGAACATCGGGATCAGCATCGCCTCGAAGAACACGTAGAACAGGATCGCGTCGAGCGAGGCGAAGACGCCGTTGATGAGGCCCGACATGATGAGGAACGCGGCGAGGTACTGGCCCACCTTGTCCGTGACCACTTCCCAATGCGCGATCACGACCAGCACCGTCATGAAGCTGTTCAGCAGGATGAACGGCATCGCGATGCCGTCGACCCCGAGGTGGTAGTTCACGTTGAGGCTGGGGATCCACGGCGCCATCTCGACGAACTGCATGTTCGCCGTCTGGAGGTTGAACAGGACCCAGAGCGGCACGCCGACGAGCAGCCCCAGGATCGAGCCCGCGAGCGCCGTCCAGCGCGTGGGCGCCGGGTTGCGGTCGCTGCCGAAGGAGAGCACGGCGACCCCGAAGGCGATCGGAACCCAGATCGTGAGGGAAAGAACGTGATGCAGGAAGAAGGCCATCTAGATCTTCCCCATGTAGAAGAGGAAGAACGTGAGGAACGCGAACACGCCCAGGATCATCGTGAACGCGTACGTGTAGATGTAGCCCGTCTGCATCTTGCGGGCCTCGCCCGCGAAGAGGCCGATCACCTTCGCCGTGCCGTTCACCATGATGCCGTCGATGATCGTCTTGTCGCCCCAGGCCCAGAGGCCGGAGCCGACTTTGCGGGCACCGCCCGCGAAGAACCAGTCGTTGAATTCGTCGAAGTAGTACTTGTGGTCGAGGATCTCGACGATCGCGCCGAACTTCTTGCGGACGCCGGCGGCTTTCTCCGGCGCCTTGATGAAGTAGTACCAGGCGGTCGCCACGCCGGCGAGCGCGAGGTAGAGCGGCAGGCTCGTGAACGCATGGCCGATCATGGCGAGCCAGCCGTGGAACTCCTTCGCCATCTCTTCCATGACTTCGGTCGGAACGATCGCGCCTTCGAACCATCCGCCGTATAGCATCGGCTGGATCGCCCACGCGCCGATGAAGACCGACGGAATGGCCAGCAGGATCAACGGAAGCGTCACAACCCACGGCGATTCGTGCGGCTTCCCATGCATTTCCGCATGGCCAGGCTCTTCTCCGTGGTCTCCGTGGTCTCCGTGGTTCCCATGGGTTTCAAACCTCTCCTCGCCATGGAACGCAAAGAACACGAGCCGGAACGAATACAGCCCGCTGACGAAAATCCCCGCCAGGGCCAACACGTACGCGAACGTCGCGCCCGGCGTATGCGAAGCCGCCAGCGCCTCCACGATCGAGTCCTTCGAGAAGAATCCCGCGAAAGGCGGAATGCCCGCGTTGGCGAGCGCCCCGACCAGCACCGTCCAGTAGGTGATGGGCATGTACTTCTTGAGGCCGCCCATCTTGCGCATGTCCTGCTCGTGGTGGAGCGCGATGATCACCGAGCCCGCGCCCAGGAAGAGCACCGCCTTGAAGAACGCGTGCGTCATGAGATGGAAGATCGCCACCGAGTAGGCCGACGCGCCCAGCGCCATCGTCATGTAGCCCAGCTGCGAGAGCGTGGAGTACGCGACCACGCGCTTGATGTCGTACTGCGTGATCGCGATCAGCGCCATGAAGAAGCACGTGATCGCGCCGATGATCACCACGAACGAGCGCGCCGTCTCCGAGAGCTCGAAGAGCGGCGACATGCGCGCCACCATGAAGATGCCGGCCGTCACCATCGTGGCCGCGTGGATCAGCGCGGAGATCGGCGTGGGGCCTTCCATCGAATCCGGGAGCCACACGTGCAGCGGGAATTGCGCGCTCTTGCCCATGGCGCCGATGAAGAGGCAGATGCAGATCACGCTCACAACCGACCACTCGTGGCCCGGGATGATCTGCACGGTGATCGGGACGAGGTGCGGAGCGGCGGCGAAGATCGGGCCGTAGTCGAGTCCGCCCGCGGCCGGGCCCACCGTGGTGAAGAGCAGCGCGATGCCGAGCAGGAAACCGAAGTCGCCCACGCGGTTCACGAGGAAGGCCTTGAGGTTCGCGTAGATCGCCGTGGGCCGCGTGAACCAGAAACCGATCAACAGGTAGGAGACCAAGCCCACCGCTTCCCAGCCGAAGAAGAGCTGGACGAAGTTGTTCGCCATCACCAGCATCATCATCGAGAAGGTGAAGAGCGAGATGTAGGCGAAGAACCGCTGGTAGCCCGGATCGTCGGCCATGTAGCCGATCGTGTAGACGTGGACCATCAGGGACACGAAGGTCACGACGCACATCATCGTCACCGTGAGGCGGTCGATGAGGAAGCCCACCTGGAGCTTCCATCCGTCACCGGCGAGCCACGTGTACACCTCGGCATCCATGCGGGCGCCGTCGGCCACGTGCCCGAGGATCATGAGCGACGCCACGAGCGAGATCGCGACCGAGGCGATCGTCACCGTGTGCGCGAACGCGCGCCCGAGCTTCCACCCGAGGAAGCCGGCGAGGATCGCGCCCACGAGCGGCGAGAACGCCGCGACGCACGAGAGTGTCATGAGATCCATTCTTCTTCTTATCCCTTGAGACTGCCTAGATCGTCGACGTTGATGGACTTGAGGTTGCGGAAGAGCGCGACCAGGATCGCGAGCCCGATCGCCGATTCCGCGGCGGCGACCGTGAGGATGAAGAACACGAACACCTGCCCGGAAAGATCGTTCAGGGCGTGGGAGAACGCGATGAAGTTCATGTTGACGGCGAGCAGCATCAGCTCGATCGCCATCAGCAGGATGATGAGGTTCTTGCGGTTGAGGAACACGCCCACCACGCCGATCGCGAACACGAGCGCCGAGAGGACGAGGTAGTGGCCGAGGGGGATCATCTCTGGAGGCCCTTCACGATCTTCAGGCGGTCGGAAGCCTTCACCGCGAGCTGGGTTTGCGGATCCTGGTACTTCGTCTCCTTGCGGCTGCGCAGCGTGAGCGCGATCGCGGCCACGATCGCCACGAGCAGGATCACCGCCGCGATCTCGAAGGGAAAGACGTAATCCGTGTAGAGGACGCGGCCCAGCGCCTTGGTGTTCGAATATCCCGGCGGCGGGGTCACGCCGACGTTCTCGCCGCCGACGCTCCTCCAGAGCAGGCTCGCCATCTCGAGCGCCATCAACAGGCCCACGCCGCCCGCGAGCGGCAGGTATCGCCAGAAGCCCTTGCGCAGCGTCTCCACGTCGATGTCGAGCATCATCACGACGAAGAGGAAGAGCACCATCACGGCGCCCACGTAGACGAGCACCAGCGTGATCGCGAGGAATTCCGCGTACAGCAGCAGCCACAACGACGCGGCCGTGAAGAACGCGAGCACCAGGAAGAGCGCCGCGAAGACGGGGTTGCGCACCATCACCACGAGCAGCGTGGAGGCGACGAGCACCGCGCCGAAGGCGTAGAAGAGGATGAGCGTGATGTCCATCAACGGAAGGCCGCGTCCTCGGCGCGGGCCGCCGCGAGCATCGGCTCGTACTTGTCGCCGACCGCGAGCAGCATCGGCTTGGTGTAGGTGAGGTCACCGCGAGTCTCGCCGTGGTACTCGAGGATGTGCGTCTCCACGATCGAATCCACGGGGCAGCTCTCCTCGCAGAAGCCGCAGAAGATGCACTTGATGAGGTCCACGTCGTAGCGCGTCGTGCGGCGCGTGCCGTCCTCGCGCTGCTCGCTCTCGATCGTGATGGCGAGCGCCGGGCACACCGCCTCGCAGAGCTTGCACGCGATGCAGCGCTCTTCGCCATTGGGGTAGCGGCGCAGCGCGTGCAATCCGCGGAAGCGCGGCGACATCGGCGTCTTCTCCTCGGGATAGAGCACGGTCACCTTGCGCTTGAAGAGGTGGCGGCCCGTGAGCGAAAGCCCCTTCCTGAGCTCGTTGAGCATCAGGCTGGAGAAGATGTCCTTCACGCTTGCCATGGCATCACCTTCCGAACCAGATCGAGAACGGGAACATGCCCGCGACCGGCTGCATCATCATGACGCCCACCACCGCGATCCACACCAGCGTGATGGGAATGAACACCTTCCAGCCCAGCCGCATGATCTGGTCGTAGCGGTAGCGCGGGAACGACGCCCGGATCCAGAGGAACACGAACATCAGGAACGCGATCTTCGCGAGCAGCCACAGGATCGACGGCGCCGCGAGCCACGAGATCGCGGGGCCCGCGTCGTGGACGAACTTGAAGTTAAGGGGCGAAAGCCAGCCGCCGAGGAAGAGCAGCGGCGAGATCGTCGAGATGAGGATCATGTTCGCGTACTCGGCGAGGAAGAACACCGCGAACATCATTCCCGAGTACTCGACGTGGAAGCCCGCCACGATCTCGCTCTCGCCTTCGGCCACGTCGAACGGGTGGCGGTTGGTCTCGGCGAGCCCGGCGATGAAATGGATGAAGAAGAGCGGCAGGAGCGGGATCCAGAACCAGCCGAAGAGGCCGGCGCCGTTGTCCTGGCGCGCCACGATCTCGGACAGGTTCATGCTCTGGCCGGCCATGAGCGCGCCCACGAGCGCGAAGCCCATGGCGATCTCGTAGGACACGGTCTGCGCCGCGGCGCGCATGGCGCCGAGGAACGCGTACTTCGAATTGGAGGCCCAGCCCGCGATGATGATGCCGTACACGCCCATCGAGGTCATGGCGAGCATGAGCAGCAGCGCCGCGTCGGCGTTGGAGATCACCCACCCGGGCATGAAGGGAACGATGGACCACGCGGCGAGCGCGGGCGCCACGCACACGATCGGCGCGAGGTAGAAGAGCACCTTCGACGCGCCCGTGGGCACGAGCTGCTCCTTCATGAGCAGCTTGATCGCATCGGCGATCGGTTGCAGCACGCCCTTCCAGCCCACGCGCATCGGGCCGCGGCGATCCTGGATCCAGCCGATCACCCAGCGCTCGACCAGCTGGTAGTAGAGCACCGTGAGGAGCACGGGGACGAGCACGAGCACGATGGAGCCCAGCGCCCACGCGAACGTGAAGACCTGCGGGCCCCATTGGGGACCGAAGGCGTCGTTCGCCAGTCCCTGGGCCTGCCCCGCGATCTCGTGCATGTTCATGCGGCGACCGTCTCCCGCGATTTCTCGACGGCGATGGCGCCCTCGCCCAGCGCCGCGGTTTCAGGCACGCCACGCGCCACGCGCACGACGTTGTCCGGCAGCGTGGTATCGAGCACGGCCTTGAGCGTCGCCTCGCCGCCACCCTGCTTCACGCGAACGGCATCGCCCGGGGCAAGCCCGAGCTTCGCGAGCGTCACCGCGTTGAAGCGCGCGGTGCGCGAGGCTTTTCCGTCGGCGGTCTTCTGCAGCGCCTGGGAACGGCGCACGATCGGATCGCTCGCGGTCACCGGGAATTCCGCCAGGCG
>DATGGI010000257.1:0-6252 GCA_035308545.1 Usitatibacter sp. | reverse complement strand
GCGCCCCTCGGGCATCATGATCCGGTCGACTTCGCGCAGGATTCCGTGGGGCTCCTGGGCGAACTCGAGCGCATGGGGCAGGATCACGAGGTCCACCGACTGGGTCGCGATGGGAAGCTCGTCGCACTTCGCCGCCACGTCCGGGTGATCGTCGGAGGCTACGCGGATCCGGTGCGCGATGCGGCTCGCCCGCAGGAGGTCCACCTCCGGAACGCCGAGCTGCACCGCGTGGAAGCCGAAGATGTCGGGCGTCACGTCGTCGAGGTACGCCTGCTCCTTTTCGAGCAGGTACTGCCCGAGCGGCGTGGCGAACCAATCCCGCAACGTGTTGGTCGGCATGAGTCAATTCTAATAGACTCGGACCCACGATGCAGATCGATCCCATTCCCGCCTTCCGGGACAACTATATTTGGGCGATGAGCGACGGCCGGCGGGTGGCCGTGGTGGATCCGGGAGATGCCGCCCCCGTGGAGCGCTTTCTCGCCGAGCGGGGGCTGGAGCTCTGCGCCATCCTGGCCACGCATCACCATGCCGACCATATCGGCGGCGTTCCCGCGCTCGCGAAGCATTGGCGCTGCCCCGTGTACGGCCCGGCACACGATGGCGTGCAGGGCCTCGATCGCGAGCTTGCGGAGGGCGATCGCGTGGAGGTGGCCGGGCTCGCCGTGACCTTCTCGGTGCTGGACATCCCGGCGCACACGGCGGGCCACGTCGCCTTCGTGAATCCGGAAATGGCGTTCGTGGGCGACACGCTCTTCGCCTGCGGATGCGGGCGCCTCTTCGAGGGAACGCCCGAGCAGATGTCGCGCTCGCTGGCCAAGCTCGCGGCGCTGCCCGGGGCGACGCGCGTGTATTGCGGCCACGAATACACGCTGGCCAACATCGCATTCGCCGAGGCGGTCGAGCCCGGCAACGTGCGGCTCGCGCAACGCAAGGCAAGCGACACGCGGCGGCGCGACGCGGGCGAACCCACCCTGCCCACGACGATCGGCGAGGAGCGCGCCACCAATCCTTTCCTGCGCTGCACCGAGCCCGAAGTCATCGCCTCCGCCGAGCGACATGCGGGGCGCAAGCTCTCCTCTCCCGTCGAAGTCTTTGCCGAGATCCGCGAATGGAAGAACAATTTCTGATCCGCCCCGCGGTTCGCGCCGACGCGCCGGAGATCGCCCGCCTCATCAAGGAGCTCGCCGAATACGAGAAGCTCGCCCACATGGCCGTGGGCACTCCCCAGATGGTGGCCGAAACGCTCTTCGGCGCGCGACCCGCGGCCGAGGCGATGATGGCCGAGCGTGGCGGCCGCGCCGTGGGATTCGCCCTCTACTTCACGACGTTTTCGACGTTTCTGTGCAAGCCCGGCCTCTATCTCGAGGATCTCTTCGTCGAGCCGGCACACCGCGGCCACGGAATCGGCAAGGCGCTGCTCGCGCGCCTCGCGGCGCTCGCCGTCGAACGCGGTTGCGGCCGGTTCGAGTGGCGCGTGCTCGACTGGAACACGCCGTCGATCAAGTTCTACGAATCCCTCGGTGCGAAACTCATGCCCGAGTGGGAGCTCGTACGCATGACGGCGCCCGAGATCTCGGCGCTCGCGACATACCGGCGCTCGCCTTGACGCCACGGGCACCGCCCGGTAGCATGCAAAAAGGCAAGGGAAACAAGCACTAACAGAATGATTTTAAAGCGAAAACGAGGCGCGTTCGCCCTCCTCTTGGCGCTCACCGCGAGTGCCGCGTTTTCGTCCTCCGCGCCTCCCGCACCGCCGCAGCCCTCGCTTCCTCCCGCATTCGAAGATATCGACGACGTCCCGCTGCCCGATCCCGACCTTTGGCAACGAATCCGCATCGGCTTTCGCCTCGATGCCCTCGATTCGCCCCTCGTCGCGGACCAGGAGGCGTGGTACACGAGCCGCCCCGAATACATCAAGCGTTTCGTGGACCGCGGCAGCCTCTACCTGCACTACATCGTCGAGCAGGTGGAGAAACGCGGCATGCCCACGGAGATCGCGCTCCTGCCGGTGATCGAGAGCGCGTTCAATCCCAAGGCCTATTCGCGCTCGAAGGCTTCGGGCATCTGGCAATTCATTCCGTCCACCGGCAAGAATTACGGCCTCGCGCAGGATTGGTGGAAAGACAACCGGCGCGACATCGTGGCGGCCACGGACGCTGCGCTCAACTACCTGCAGAAGCTGCACGACGAGTTCAACAGCTGGGAGCTCGCGCTCGCCGCCTACAATTGCGGCGAAGGCTGCGTCGCGAGGGCGATCGCCTGGAACCAGAAGCGCGGGCTGCCCACGGACTATTCGAGCCTCACCAAGCTGCCGCCGGAGACGCGCAAGTACGTCCCGAAGCTCTTCGCGGTGAAGAACATCGTCCTCGCACCCGCGAGCTACGGCATCGAGCTGGAGAGCGTGCCCGACACGCCCTATTTCACCGAGGTGAAGGCGCCGCCGAAGATCGACGTGAAGGTGGCCGCGAAGCTCGCCGACATGAGCGAGGACGATTTCGTCGCGCTGAATCCGGCGCACAACAAGGCGGTGGCCTCGAGCACGGGAAGCTTCATCGTGCCCGTCGATCGCGCCGAGTCGTTCAGGACCAACCTCGAGACCTACGACAAGCCGCTCGTCACGTGGACCACGTACCCGGCGAAGCGGGGCGAGTCGCTGGATGCGATCGCGCGCAGCCACGGCCTCACGGCCTCGCAGATCCGGTCGGCCAACGGCGACGTGAAGCTCGACAAACGCGGGCGCCTGCGGGCCGCGGGACCGATCATGGTTCCGATGAAGCCCGCGCAGGCGGTGAAGGTCGCGCAGATCGAGTCCGGCACCACCTACACGGTGCGCAACGGAGACACGCTCTACGCCATCGCGCAGAGGCACAAGACGTCGGTGCAGACCCTGGTGGAGCTCAATCGCCTCACCGCGGCGACCGTGCTGCAGCCGGGGCTGAAGCTCAGGCTTCCGTGATTGGGCCCCGGCCTTCGGCGGGGTGACATCAGCGTTTCCCGGTGATCTCGGCGAAGAAAGCGTCGCTGTTGGGCGCGCGCCCGAGGAATCGCTTCACCAGCACCATCTCCTCCTCCTGGCCGCCGTTGGCGAGGATCGTATCGCGGTAGCGCCGGCCCACCGCCGGATCGAGCATGTTCTTCCGGAAAGGCGTGAGCATGTCGAGCGCGAGCACCTCCGACCACATGTAGCCGTAGTAGCCCGCGCCGTAGTTGCTCGCGATGTGGCTGAACGACGACGGGAACGTCGTGCCCTCGATGTAGCCCAGCGGCGAGGCAAGCTCGAACTTCTTCCATAGCTCCAGCACCGGCTGCGGATTAGTGGAAAGCGCCATGTCGTAGGAGGCGTACATCCACTGGCGGGCGTAGCGCGTGCCCTGCCCGAAATTGTGCGCGGCTTCGAGGCGCTCGATCTCCGCGTGCGTGAGGTGCGGGCAATCGGGGCAGACCTGCTTGAAGAGCTCCAGCGGCTGCTCGCGCCGCGCCCACTCCTCGTACATCTGCGAGGGCGCCTCGACGAAGTCGTTCTTCACCGCCGTGCCCGCATCGGGGTTGTACTCGACACGCGAGAGCACGCCGTGCAGGACGTGGCCGAACTCGTGCATGAGCGTCACCAGCTCGTCCTGCGTGAGCCCGTTGCGGTCGAGGTTCGCCACCAGCGCCGCAAGCGGCGTGCGGCTCGCGCGGGTGCTCGCGCCACGCAGCGGGAAGGCGGCGGCATGCCCGAACTTGCCCTCGCGCGGGAAGAGATCGATGTAGAAGCCCGAGAGGAATTTTCCGGACGACGCGTCCAGCACGTCGAAGTAGCGCACGTCGGGGTTCCACACAGGCACCTTCGCCTCGCGGAACTTCACGCCGTACAGGCGCTGCGAGATGGCGAACACGTACTCCACGGACTTGTCCGTCGGAAAGTACCCGCGCAGTTTCTCCTGGTCCACGTCGTAGCGCGCCTTGCGAACCTTCTCCTGGTAATAGAGGAGGTCCGAGCGCTCGAACTTCGTGTCGGCGACGGGCGCGCCCTCGTCCTTCGCCTTCTCGGCGCGCAGCTCGTCGATCTCCTTTTTCTCGAGCTCCGTCACCGCGCCCTTCACGCTGGCCAGGAACTTGTCCACGGTCTGGACGTCGAGGACCATCTTGTGCCGAAGCGCGTACGCGGCGAACGACGGCAGGCCGTAGAGGCCGGCGAGCTCCTGGCGCAGCTTGAAGATCTCGTAGAGGCGGTCGAGGTTCTCCTTGCCGCCCTGCGTGAACTTCGCGACGTAGTAGCGCTTGCGCGCTTCCGCGTTCGACGCGTTCTGCATGAACGGGAAGAACGAGGGGTAGTCGAGGCCGAGGAGGTAGTTGCCCTTGTCGTCGCGCTTCTTGTCCTTGAGGTACGCCTCGGGCATCCCGGCCATTTCCGCCGGCGTGAACGTGACCTTCCTCGCATCGTCGCGGATGGCGCGGTCGAATTCCTGGCGAAGCTCCTCGAGCTTGTCGAAGATCTCCTTCGCGCGGGCGCGTTTTTCCGGCGGGAGCGCCGCGCCGCTGTCCTCGAAGCCTTCGAGCAGGTCCTTCTTGAGCTTCGCCTGGTGTGGAGTATTCGGCTGCACGCCGCTCACGCGCGCGTAGAGCTTCTCGTCCTGGAACATCTCGGTCTGCAGCGTCGTGTACTTCTGCAGGCACGGCTCCGCGGCATCGCGCACGGCCTTGTCGGGATGCACGCTCGACAGGAGGTAGATCGGGTTGAGCGTGTCCTCGATGTCGATGGCGAGCGCGTTCCACTCGTCGAAGACGGCCCCGGGGCCCTTCTTCGCGTCCATGGACTCGATCATCTTGTGCTGGCGCGCGAGCCCTTCCTCGCACGCCCGGGTGACGCCGGCCGCGTCGTAGATGGGCATGAGCGGGCGCGGCGCGGGAGCGGCGGCAGCCGCGTTCAGGACCGCCGCGAACGCGGCGGGTGCAATCACGAAACGCATGGATCGATTCCTGTCAGGAGGGCTGCGGGGCGAGCTCGTATCCCTTGGGGATGGAGGACAGCAGCTTGCGCGTGTATTCCTCGCGCGGGTGCCGGTAGATCTCGTCGGAGTCGGCCATCTCGACCAACGCGCCTTCGCTCATCACCATCACCCGGTCGGAGATGTACTTCACGACCGCGAGGTCGTGGGAGATGAAGATGTACGACAGGCCGTATTCGTCCTGGAGGTCCTGGAGCAGGTTCAGCACCTGCGCCTGCACCGACACGTCGAGGGCGGACACGGACTCGTCGCAGATCAACACGTCCGGCTTCATGGTGAGGCAGCGCGCGATCGCGATCCTCTGGCGCTGGCCGCCGGAGAACTCGTGCGGGTACTTGTAGAACGACTGCTCGGACAGCCCCACGCGCTTCAGGAGCTGGAAGGCCATGTCCACGCGGTCGCGTTCGTCCTTGCCGATGGAGTGGATCTTCATCGGCTCGACGAGGATCTGTCCCACCGTCATGCGCGGATTGAGCGATGCGTACGGATTCTGGAAGATGATCTGGATGCGCCGGCGATAGGCCATCATCTCCCGCTCGCTGAGGCGAAGAAGGTCCTTGCCCTCGAAGAGCACTTCGCCGCTCGTCGCATCGTGCAGGCGCATGAGCGTGAGCCCGACCGTGGTCTTGCCCGAGCCGGACTCGCCCACCAGCCCCAGCGTCTTGCCCTTGGGCAGCGAGAAGCTCACGTCCTTCACGGCGGGCACGAGGCGCTTGCCGAAGAGGCCCTCCTTGAGCGAGAAGACCTTGTTCAGGCCCTTCACTTCGAGGATGACCGGGTCCGAGGGCGACGTGCCGCGCTTGCGCTCCTCGAGGTGGTGCGGGTGCCCGTCGCCCCGCATGAAGTCGTCGATCACCGGCAGGCGCACCGGCCGGCGGTCGAGCCGCGGGCGGCACGCGAGCAGTGCCTTGGTGTACGGATGCTGCGGGTCTTCGAAGATCTCCTTCACCGGTCCCTGCTCGCGGATCTCGCCGCTTTGCATCACGACCACGGTGTCGGCGATGTCGCCCACGACGCCCAGGTCGTGCGTGATGAAGAGCACCGACATGTGGTGGCTCGCCTGGAGCTTCGCGATGAGGTCGAGGATCTGCTTCTGGATCGTCACGTCGAGGGCCGTGGTGGGCTCGTCGGCGATGAGGAGCTTCGGCTCGCAGGCGATCGCCATGGCGATCATCACGCGCTGCTGCTGGCCGCCCGACATCTCGTGGGGGAACGAGCCCACGCGCAGCTGCGGGTTGGGGATGCCGACCTCGTTGAG
>DATGGI010000256.1:0-1910 GCA_035308545.1 Usitatibacter sp. | reverse complement strand
GCGCCGCGATCGCGAAGAAGGCAGGATCGCCGCCGCCGAGCGCGAGGAGAAGGTCGAGGAAGCGAAGAAGATCTTCGAGGAGCACGAGCCGATCCGCATCGAGATGCCGGCTCCGCACGTGCCGAAAAGCGAGCGCATCGCGCGCGAGAAACAGGTGCCGCTCTTCGCGGACCTTCCGGATTCGCCGCTGCCGCAGCTCTCGCTCCTCGATCCGCCGGACACGCACATCGAGCGCCCGACGGCCGAGACGCTCGAATACACGTCGCGCCTCATCGAAAGGAAGCTCCTCGACTTCAACGTGCAGGTGAAGGTCGTCGCGGCCTATCCGGGCCCGGTGATCACGCGATACGAGATCGAGCCCGCCGTGGGCGTGAAGGGCGCGCAGGTCGTGAACCTCGCTCGCGACCTTGCGCGGGCCCTCTCTGTCATGGCGATCCGCGTGGTCGAGACGATCCCCGGCACTTCCTGCATGGGCCTCGAGATCCCGAACCCGAAGCGCGAGATCGTGCGCCTTTCGGAAATCGTGGGCTCGCAGGCCTACGCGGACATGCACTCGAAGATCACGCTCGCGCTTGGCAAGGACATCACGGGCAAGCCGATCGTCGCGGACCTCGCGAAGATGCCGCACCTGCTGGTGGCGGGCACCACGGGCTCGGGCAAGTCGGTCGCGATCAACGCGATGATCCTGTCGCTCATCTACAAGGCGACGCCGGGCGAGGTGCGCCTCATCCTGGTCGATCCGAAGATGCTGGAGCTGTCGACCTACGAAGGCATCCCGCATCTTCTCGCGCCGGTGGTCACCGACATGAGGCAGGCGGGAGCCGCGCTGAACTGGTGCGTGGCCGAGATGGAGCGGCGCTACAAGCTTATGTCGGCGCTCTCGGTCCGCAACCTCGCGGGCTACAACGCGAAGGTGCGCGAGGCGATCGATGCGAAGAAGCCGATCGCCCATCCCTTCACGCTCACGCCCGAGACTCCCGAGACGCTCGAGCCGCTGCCGATGCTGGTCGTGGTGATCGACGAGCTCGCGGACCTCATGATGGTCTCGGGCAAGAAGGTCGAGGAGCTGATCGCGCGCCTCGCGCAGAAGTCGCGCGCCTGCGGCATCCACCTCATCCTCGCGACGCAGCGCCCCTCGGTGGACGTGATCACGGGCCTCATCAAGGCGAACGTTCCGACGCGGATCGCGTTCCAGGTGTCCGCCAAGGTCGATTCGCGCACCATCCTCGACCAGCAGGGCGCCGAGAGCCTCCTCGGCCAGGGCGACATGCTTTACCTCATGCCCGGCGGCGGAATGCCGCAGCGCGTGCACGGAGCCTACGTGGCCGATGCCGAGGTGCATCGCGTCGTGGACTCTCTGCGCAAGCAGGGTGAAGCGCAATACATCGACGGCATCCTCGACGAGCCGGAGCCCGAGCTGAACGGCATGGGCGGCGAGGGTGGCGGCGGGGGCGAGTCCGATCCGCTCTACGACCAGGCCGTGCAGATCGTGCTGCAGAACAAGCGCGCGTCGATCTCGCTCGTGCAGCGCCACCTGCGCATCGGCTACAACCGCGCCGCGCGACTCATCGAAGACATGGAGAAGGCGGGCCTCGTCACTCCGATGGCTTCGAACGGGAACCGCGAGATCATCCAGCCCTCCAAGTAAGCATCATGCGCATGGTCCTCGCGGCGGTCGTCGCTGCCTCCTCGTGCCTCGCACCCCGGGCCTGGGGTTCGGGCCTCGACGACTTCCTCGCGTTCAACTCGACCACGAAGACGGCCACCGCGCGCTTCGAGCAACAAGTGCTCGACCGCACGGGCAAGGTGGTCGAACGCGCCTCGGGCACGTTCGCGTTCTCGCGTCCCGGCAAGTTCCGCTGGACCTACGAGAAGCCCAACGCGCAGGTGCTCGTGGGCGACGGCACGAA
>DATGGI010000255.1:0-6506 GCA_035308545.1 Usitatibacter sp. | reverse complement strand
AGCCGAAAGCACGGGCGCGCGTGAGCGCGTCTTCGGCGACCTTGGCGGAATCGTCCCAGTTGCCGAGATTGGAAAGCGCCGCGCCGATCGTGAGGAGCGACCTCAAGCCCATCTCCGCGGCGCCGGTGTGGTGCGCGTTTTCCGCGGCGGGCGTGAGCAGCTCCACGGCCTGCGCGAAGCGGCTCGCGATGAATTCGGTGATCCCGCCCGCGTAGTCGAGGTACGCGGCGAGCGCCGGATCGTCCGATTGCGCCCGCAGCCGCGCGATCTCGTCGCGCGCCGATTGCTGGTAGTCGCGCACGTTCGAGGCGAGCTCGCAGGCGCGCGCCAACGCCAAGCGCGCGTCGTCGCCCGCAATGGCGAATGTCTCGCGCGCTTTCTGGATGCAGGCGATCTCGCGGCGCGGATCTCCTTCGGCATTGGCGATCGACGCTTCGAGGAGCGATGCGTCTCCCATCACGATGGCGCCCGCGGCTTCCCGGCCCATCGCGTGGAGGCGTGCGAGCTCGGCGTGCGCCTCGTCCATCCGGAATCGCAGCATCTGGCACTCGGCCCGCGTGAGGACGAGGCGCGCGCGCAGCTCGTGTTCGCCGTTCTCGAGCGATGCTTCGAGGCGCGTGGCGAGATCGAGGCTGCGGGCGGTGTCGCGCTGGCGAAGATGCCAGGCGAGCTCGGCTTTCGTGGCGGGCGAAGGACTCCGGTCGGCCAGCGCCTCGAGGGCCGCGACGGATTCGTCCGGGACGTAGAGATCCATCTATTCGGCGCGCGTCGGAATGAGTGCTGCCGCGAGCTCCGCGAATCCCGCCGCCCCGGCCGAAGGCGTGATCCAGCGGGGGAGATCGTGCATGAGATCGGCCATGTCGCTCACGTTGGCCACGCCGACGGAGTTCGGGAAGAACGCGAACATCGGCTGGTCGTTGGGAGAATCGCCCGCGAAGACGAAGGTCTCGCGCTCGGCGTCGAGGTCGATGCCGAAATCCTCGCGCATCATGAGCTTCGACGTGGAGAGCTTGTCGTAGTCGCCGAACCAGCCGTTCACGTGGATCGAGCTCACCTTCGCCGTGAGTCCCTCGTTCTCCATGATCGACACGATGCGGATCACGGCGTCGCGCGGCAACGGCGGCACGTCCTCGCAGAAATCGATGGCGAGATCGGCCTCGCGATAGTGCTGGTCCGATGCGATCGCGGAGCCCGGCACCTCGCGCAGGATCCTCGCGGCGATGCCCTGCATCTTCTCGGCGCGCTTCGCGCGCTCCGCGTCGCTCACGATGTAGCGCTTCACGAGCTTGCCGGCCTTCGCGTCGTGGCGGAACCAGAAGGCGCCGTTCTCGCCCACCACCGCATCCACGGGCCACATGCGCGCGATGTGGTCGCACCATCCGGCGGGGCGGCCCGTCACGGGAATCACCAACAACCCGGCGTGCTGCAGCTTCTCGAGCGCGCCGTATGAAGCGGCGAAGAGGCGCCCGCGCGTGGTGAGCGTGTCGTCGATGTCCGTGAGCACGCCGCGGAGCCGCCCGCGCGCCTCCACGGGGAATTCCGCGAGCGGCCTCACCGGCCCTGCCGCATGTAGGCGTCCACCGCTTCGCGCTGCGCGGCGGTCATGCGCAAGCCGCACTTCGTGCGCCGCCACAGCACGTCCTCGGCGGTGCGCGCCCATTCCTCGCTCACGAGGTAGTCGATCTCGCGCTCCGTGAGGCCCGCGCCGAAATTGCGCCCGAGCGCTTCCGGGTAGCGCGCGTCCTTGAGGATCCTCGTCGTGCGCGAGCCATGGCGGCGCACCACGCCTTCCACGAGCTCGCGCCCCAGCTCCGGATACTGCGCGTGCATCGCGTCGCGAAAGCCGTTGAAGTGGCCCACGTCGCCGCCGGGCAACGCCTCGTTCGCGGTCCACGCGCCCTTCGCCGACTTGAGGAACGGGACGAGCTTCGCCATGGCTTCTTCCGCGAGGCGGCGATACGTCGTGATCTTTCCGCCGAAGACCGTGAGCAGCGGCGCCTTGCCGTGCTCCAGGTCGAGCTTGAGCGTGTAGTCGCGCGTGACTTCGGAAGGATTCGCGGAGCCGTCGTCGTGCAGGGGTCTGACCCCGGCGTAGGAGGAGAGCACGCTCGAGGTCGAGATGGGCCGCGCGAGGAAGCGGTTCGCGGCGGCGACGAGATATTCGGTTTCCTCCGGCGTGATGGCCTTCGCCTGCTCCACGGTGTCCACGGAGATGTCGGTCGTGCCGATGAGGCTGAAGCTGTCCAGGTACGGGATCACGAACACCACGCGCTTGTCGGTGTTCTGCAGGATCCACGCGTGGCCCTGCGAATGCACCTTGGGCACGATGATGTGGCTGCCTTTCACGAGCCGCACGCGATCCTTGATGTGCTCGCCGCGGATGTCGTGCAGGACATCGGCGACCCAGGGGCCCGCTGCGTTCACGAGGGCGCGGGCGCGGATCGTTCGCGGTTCGCCGTTCTCGGGTCGCAGCGTCGCTTCCCATGCGCCGTTCACGCGCTTCGCGCCCTCGAAGCGCGTGCGGGTGAGAATCGCCGCACCCTTTTCGCGCGCGGAGACGCAGTTGAGGACCGTGAGGCGCGAATCGTCCACGCGGCAATCGGAATACACGAAGGCCTTGCGGATCCCGGGTGCGAATCCCGCGCTGAATTCCATGTGCGGGAATTCCACGGCCTTCGAACCGGGCAGGGTGATGCGTCCACCGAGGTGGTCGTAGATCCAGAGGCCGATGCGGATCATCCAGGCGGGCCGCATCGACGCGTCGTAGGGCAGCACGAAGAGCAGCGGCCGGATGATGTGGGGCGCGAGCCGAAGCAGGACCTCGCGCTCCTGGAGCGCCTCGCGCACCAGGCGGAACTCGTACTGCTCGAGGTAGCGAAGCCCGCCGTGGATGAGCTTGGAGCTATAAGAGCTCGTGGCCGAGGCGAGGTCGCCCTGTTCCACGAGCGTGACGGAGAGGCCGCGTCCCGCGGCATCGCGCGCGATGCCTGCCCCGTTGATGCCGCCTCCGACGACCAGGAGGTCCGGCTCCTCGTTGGAATGGACCATGGATCCCGGATTCTAGCGGGACTCGCAGGCCGGGTACTCGGATCGCACTGCCTGGATGCGGGCCGACGCGAGCGCCGGGAACTCCGCCTTCGCCTTTTCCTGGCGCGCCTGGACGCGTTCGAGGTCGGCGTGGGCCCGCGCAAGCCGCTCGCGCTCCGCGGCGCAAGGAGAGGCTCCTCCGGGCGTAGCGGAGGCTTCGCAGCCCTTAAGGGCTGCGGCCGCGGCCTCGTGGGCCGAGCGGGCGGCGCGCATCTCCCCCAGGTCCCGGGTGAGCTCCTTGCCGGCCGCGAGGAATTCGACCATCTCGCGGTGCAGGAGCTCGGTGCGCTGCGTGTCCGAAAGGCAGGCGATGTTGCCGAAGACGGGGCTTTCGGGCAGCGAGGCGGGTAGAGTTGTGGTAGGGGCGAAGACGGTCAGGATGGCCACGGCCACCCCGCAACGTTGTAGGATTCCGGTCTTGTTTCGCAAATCCGTCCCTCGAGAGGCGGATTTTCCACCTTTCTTTACATTACCTACAAACTCTCACCACAATCCTGGGTCAACCTCCTCCCGAGGCAGGAATCCCAAACCAGACTTGAAGGGTTTTTCAATGAAGATCACATGGCTCGTGGCCGTCGTGGCCGCCCTGGCGCTTGTTTCCGGGTGCAAGGGATCGCATAACCAGAACTCCACGTCCATGCGGGCGATCCAGGCCGTTCCCGACGCGGAGCCCCTGGACGTCCTCGTCGACACCGACGTGAAGGCTTCGGCGCTCACGCTCGGCCAGACCTCCAGCGTCTCCCAGTTCGATTCCGGCACGCGCGACGTGCAGATCCGCTCGTCCACGTCGCAGTCGATCCTCAGCGACAAGCAGATCTCGTTTTCGAGCGGCGTCACCTCGACGCTGATCGTCTTCGGCAAGCGCGCGGCGATCAACACGCAGCTGCTGGTGGACGACACGACCGCGATCGATTCGGGCCAGCTGCGCATCCGCCTGGTGAACCTCGCGGGCGACTCGGGCCCCGTGGATCTCTACCTCACCCAGGCGGGCCAGAACATCTCGACCTCGCCCGTGATCATTCCCTCGACGGGATTCGGCAGCGCGAGCGGCTCGGTTGAAATCGCGCCGGCGTCGCTTGCCGTCACGATCACCTCCGCGGGCACGCAGGACATCCTCTTCACTTCCGCGCCGCAGACGTTCGCCGCGGGCTCGTACGTCACGATCTTCGTCGTGCCCACCCTCGGCGGCAAGCTCGTGAACGTGAGCCTCGTGAACCAGACTTCGGGCGGCACCTTCCTGCAGAACACGAACGCCCGCGTGAAGGCCGTGAACGGGATCATCGATTCAACCAACGTGAACTTCCGCATGGACGGCTCCGCGATCCTCGTGAACGTGCCCCTCGGGGCCGGATCGAGCTACATCACGACGGCCTCGGGCCAGCACACGCTCACGGTCGAGCCCTCGACCACGCCGGGCTCGCCGGTCGCCTCGCTGCCGGTGAACCTGCAGTCGGCGCGCGACTACAGCGCGCTTTCAATCGGCACGCTCGCGCAGGCGGCGCTCGTCACCTTCCTCGACGACAACTCGCTGCCGGCCACAGGCTTCTGCAAGATTCGCTTCGTGAACGGCCTGTCGGACAACAACTCGGTGGACGTGCAGCTCAACTTCGCGACCCAGGTGAGCCAGCTGCCGCCGGCCACTGCCTCCACGTACTTCCAGGTGGCGCCGAGCATCACGTACACGATCACGTACACCACGGGTGGCGGCGTACAGGTGATCGGGACGTTGACGCCGATCGAGCTCGACACGCCGGGCGTCTACACGTCCTACGTCGTCGGAACGGCGAACAACGCCAAGATCCTCGTGGTGCGGGAGCGCTAGCGGGCCCTGCGCCCGAGGCGGCAGAGCTGCATCAGGCTGAAATCGAGGTAGGAGCGAACGGGCACGCAAGTGCCCGTTTCTCTTTCCAGGCCGTAGTGATCGAGCATGTCCTGCATGCGGTCGAGGCCCTGCAAGTCCATCGAGTAGATCGGGCCCGGGTGCGTCGCGATGAGCCCGTCGATCTGCTTCACCAGCAGGTTCTTCTGCGAGTAGTGCAGGAAATTGTTGTGCGGCGAGACGAAGCGCGCGTCGGGGCGCACCAGCGGGATCGCGTAGGCCATGGGATCGTAGGGGCCCATGATCACGAGCGCGCGCGGTGCGATGTCGGGCATTCCCACGTCGAAGTACGCGCCGCGGAAAGGTAGCCGCCCCCAGTCACCCGGACGCGTGGTCCCCACGACGAGCATCGCGATCGCCGCGACGGCAAGGACGCGCGCAACGCGCGTGCGGGCGATCGCGAGCGCGCATCCCACGATGAGCGGCCCCGACAGCATCTCGAGCGGCACGAGGTAGCGGTAGATCGCATAGAGCTCGAGCCACACGAGGTAGGCCACGAGCGTGAAGACGCCGAGGAAAAGCCATGGCCGCGGAACGAGGCCGGCCACCGGCGCGCGGCGCACGGCGAGGACGACCGCGAGCGTCATCAGCGCCGCGAGCCTCCAGTCGCGAAACGCGACCTCGCCGACGAGGCTGCCCTGCAACGCGAACGCGAAGGGGAAGAACACGGTTTCAATCGCGGTGCGCGGCCCGAAGTTCCGGTCGAACCATGCGACGGGTTCCCACCACGGCGACTGGAACACCTGGTTGAAGTAGGGAAAGAACGGATTGCCGAATTCCTTCCAGAGGATCGCGCCCCAGAAACCGTAGGAGGCGAGGAAGCCCGCGAAGAGAAACGCGAGGATGACGGCCGCGTTCTTCAGGGCTTCGCGCCAAGATCGCGCCGTCGCGATCGTCGCCACCGCGAGGCCTATCGCGAAGACCGCGTAGGTGAGCTTAAGCCCTGTCGCAAGCCCCGTGGCGATTCCCGCCAGCGCAATCGCCCGCAGCGACGCGCGGTCCTCGCGCGCGATCGACGCCACGATGACCGTGAGCGAGAGCATGAGCAGCATCGCCGGCTGCCACTCGTTCATCGTGCTGCCGATCACCGCTCGGCCGCTCGCGCCCGTCACGCCGATCGCGAACGCCGCGGCGATCCAGAGCGCGCGCCCCTCGACCGCCGGCGGAAAGAGCGCGGCCAGCATCCGCAGCAGGAAGACCGCCGCGATTCCCGCGGGCATCGCCATCGCGAATGCGATCACGCGCGGCGACGGAATCTCCTGCACGAGCGCGTAGAAGACGAGGTCGAGCAGGGGGTTGTGGTACGTCTGGATCTGCGCCGGCGCGATGTCCCATCCAAGACGCCCGGTGAGGAACGCGTACGCGTCGTAGTAGTGGTAGTTGCGCAGGTCCCAGTTCACGTCGAGACCCATGGCCACCGAAAGGAGTCCCGCCGCGAAGATGCACGCCACGAATGCGGCGGGCCACGTCCAGCGCGCGAGGATCGCGCGCACCGCCGCTATTCCCCGGCGGGGCCCAGGCCCTGGCTCGTGAGCAGGGC
>DATGGI010000254.1:0-27695 GCA_035308545.1 Usitatibacter sp. | reverse complement strand
TTCTCGATGCGGACGTGCCGGGCGAGGTCGGCGGAACGGGGCGGACTTTCGACTGGACGCGAGTGCCGCGAAGCTTGCCGATCCCCGTCATCCTTTCCGGCGGCCTGACGGCCGAGAACGTCGGGCGCGCGGTTCGCGAAGTGCGGCCCTGGGCCGTGGACGTGTCGAGCGGTGTGGAGCGAAGCCGCGGGGTTAAGGACCCCGGGAAGATCGTCGAATTCATTCGGAGCGTGCGACGTGAAGATGCAGGGCAATCCGCCTGATTGGGCGAAGTATTCGCTGCCCGATGCGAGCGGCCATTTCGGCCCCTATGGCGGAGTCTTCGTCGCCGAGACCCTGCGCGCGGCGCTGGACGAGCTCACCATCGCGTACAGCAAGTTCCGCGAGGATCCGGAGTTCCAGGAAGAGCTCGCCTACGAGCTCGACCACTACGTCGGCCGCCCCAGCCCCGTCTATCACGCGCGTCGCCTCTCGGAGCACGCGGGCGGCGCGCAGATCTATCTCAAGCGCGAGGACCTGAACCACACCGGCGCGCACAAGGTGAACAACACGGTGGGCCAGGCGCTCGTGGCCAAGCGCATGGGCAAGCCGCGCATCATCGCCGAGACGGGTGCCGGCATGCACGGCGTCGCTTCGGCGACTGTGGCCGCGCGCTTCGGGATGGAATGCGTCGTCTACATGGGCAGCGAAGACGTGCAGCGCCAGGCGCAGAACGTCTATCGCATGAAGCTGCTGGGCGCGAAGGTGGTTCCGGTCGAGAGTGGATCGAAGACGCTGAAGGATGCGCTCAACGAAGCGATGCGCGACTGGGTCACCAACGTCGAGAACACGTTCTACATCATCGGCACCGTCGCGGGGCCGCATCCGTATCCGATGATGGTGCGCGATTTCAATTCGGTGGTCGGCAAGGAGTGCGTCGTTCAGATGCCCGCGATGGTGGGCCGCCAGCCCGATGCGGTGATCGCTTGCGTGGGCGGCGGCTCGAACGCGATGGGAATCTTCTTCGCCTACGTGCCGGATGAGTCGGTGAGATTGATCGGCGTGGAAGCGGGCGGGCTCGGCCTCAAGAGCGGAAAGCACGCGGCCTCGCTGAATGCAGGCTCCCCGGGCGTGCTGCACGGCAACCGCACGTATCTCCTTCAGGATGCCAACGGCCAGATCATGGAGACCCACTCGATCTCCGCGGGACTCGACTATCCCGGCGTGGGCCCCGAGCACGCGTGGCTCAAGGACACGGGGCGTGCCGAATACGTCGCCGTCACCGATGACGAAACGCTGAACGCTTTCCACCTGATGTGCCGTCTCGAGGGAATCATCCCGGCGCTCGAATCGAGCCACGCCGTGGCCCATGCGTTGAAGATCGCGCCCACGATGCGGAAGGACCAGGTCCTGCTCGTGAACCTCTCGGGCCGCGGCGACAAGGACATGCACATCGTGAGCAAGGCCTCGGGGATCGAGCTTTGACCCGCATCGACGCTGTCTTTGCACGAGGACGTCCTGCGCTCATTCCGTTCATCACGGCCGGCGATCCGAATCCCGCGCAAACCGTTTCGATCATGCAGGCCCTCGCAAAGGGTGGTGCCGACATCATTGAGTTGGGGATGCCTTTCTCCGATCCCATGGCTGACGGCCCCGTAGTGCAGAAATCGTCCGATCGCGCATTGAAGCAGGGCATGACCCTTCATGGCGTGCTCGGGGCCGTCGAAGAATTTCGCCGAACCGACACGACGACACCCGTGGTTCTCATGGGCTACGCGAATCCGATCGAACGCATGGGGCTCGCCGCGTTCGTCGCCGCCGCGAAGAAGGCCGGCGTCGATGGCGTGCTCATCGTCGACTATCCGCCCGAGGAGAGCACCGAATGGCTCGCCGCCTTGAAGGGTTCTGGCATCGACCCCATCTTCCTGCTTTCCCCGACGTCGAGCGACAAACGCATCGACCTGGTGGCGAAAGTGGCCAAGGGCTACATCTACTACGTGTCGTTGAAGGGCGTGACCGGCGCGGCGCACATCGACACGCATGACGTCGAGGCGATGATCGCGAAGATCCGCAAGCGCACGAAGGTTCCCATCGGCGTGGGATTCGGCATCCGCGACGGCGCGACTGCGCAGCGCGTGGCGCGCATCGCGGACGCCGTCGTTGTCGGTAGCCGCATCGTGCAGGAGATCGCCGACGCGCCCGATCGCGCGGCGGCCGTCGCCGAAAAGGTGCTGCGCGAATTCCGCGACGCCATGGACAAGGCGGAAGCGCACGCATGAGCTGGTTCCGCAAACTCATGCCGCCGAAGATCAAGACCGACGGCGGCCAGCCGAAGAAGGCCGTTCCCGAGGGCTTGTGGAGCAAGTGCCCCTCGTGCGAGGCGGTGCTCTACTTCACCGACCTGGAGAACAATCTCCACGTCTGTCCCAAGTGCGGCTTCCACAATCGCCTGTCGGCGCGCCAACGCCTCGATCTTTTCCTCGACGCCGAGGGCCGCGCCGAGCTCGCCTCCGAAGTGGTGCCGCTCGATCCGCTCAAGTTCAAGGACAGCAGGAAATACAGCGACCGCCTCGACGAGGCGGAGAAGGAAACCGGCGAGACCGACGCGCTCGTGGTGATGCAGGGTGCCGTGAAGGGCATTCCGGTGATCGCCGCGGCCTTCGAGTTCGGTTTCCTCGGCGGCTCCATGGGGTCGGTCGTCGGCGAGCGCTTCGTGCGCGCCGTGCAGGCCTCGTGCGACGAGAGCATGCCTTTCGTGTGCTTCACCGCGACCGGGGGGGCCCGCATGCAGGAGGGCCTGCTCTCGCTCATGCAGATGGCCAAGGCCACCGCCGCGCTGCACCAGCTCTCCGCGGCGAGGCAGCCGTTCATCTCGGTGCTCACGGATCCCACCATGGGCGGCGTCTCGGCGAGCTTCGCATTCATCGGGGACCTCGTGATCGCGGAGCCGGGCGCGCTCATCGGCTTCGCCGGCCCGCGCGTCATCGAGCAGACGGTGCGCGAGACGCTTCCGGAAGGCTTCCAGCGCTCGGAATTCCTGATGGAGAAGGGTGCGATCGACATGATCGTGGATCGCCGCCAGCTGCGCGACAAGCTCTCGCGCGTGATCACGCTCCTCAAGCGCGAACCCATTCCCCAAGCTTGATTCCGCGAAGCCAGGGTTGAAAAGAACGCTCGACGACTGGCTCGGCTACATCTCGGCGCAACATCCCGCCACGATCGCGCTGGGATTGGATCGCGTCCGGGAAGTGCGAGCGCGTGTCACCCCGTCGCAGGACGGGGCCCAGTCTCCGGTAGTCGTCACGATCGGCGGCACCAACGGCAAGGGCTCCACCTGCGCCATCCTCGAGCGCATCCTCCTCGAATCCGGTTACCGCGTCGGCCTCTACACCTCTCCGCACCTGCTTCGATACAACGAGCGTGTCCGCATCCAGGGGGAAGAAGTCTCCGACGAACTGCTGGTCGAGTCGTTCGAGCGCGTGGAAGCGGCGCGTCAGTCGACGGAGCTCACGTACTTCGAATTCGGGACGCTCGGCGCGCTCGACATCTTCGCCCGCTCGAACCTCGACGTCGCGATCCTCGAGGTGGGCCTCGGCGGCCGTCTCGACGCGGTGAACATCGTGGACGCGGAGGTGGCGGCCGTCGTGAGCGTCGATCTCGACCACCAGGCCTATCTCGGCAACGACCGCGAATCCATCGGGTTCGAGAAGGCCGGCATCTACCGCGGGGGACGCGCCGCGATCTTCGGGGACACGAATCCGCCGGAACGCCTCGTCGCGCACGCGAAGGAGATCGGCGCCGACCTCCAGGTGCTCGGCCGCGACTTCCATCCCGAAGCGCACGAACGCCAATGGGATTTCATCGGACGGCGCGGCGCGAAGAGGGCGCTTCCGTTCCCGGCGCTTCGCGGGCGATGGCAGCTCAAGAACGCTTCCGTCGCGCTCGCGGCACTCGACGAGATCGCCGATCGCTGCCCGGTCTCCCTGGGCGAAGTGAAACGCGGCCTCACCAACGTGCGATTGCCGGGCCGCCTCCAGGCGCTGGCGGGGCGTCCCCAGGTCGTGCTCGACGTCGCCCACAATCCGCACGCCGCGCGCGCGCTGGCCGATGGCCTCGGCGACATGGGTTTCTTCGAGCGGACCTTCGCGGTCTTCGCGATCATGGGAGACAAGGACATCGGCGGCGTGATCGACGCCATGCGCGGACGCATCGACCACTGGTTCGTTTCCTCGGTCGCGATCGAGCGCGCGGCGCCGGCGCGGCGAGTGGCCGAGCTCCTCGCCGAGCGCGGCCTCTCGGGCGCGACGCGCACCTTCGCCACGGTCGGCGCCGCTCTCGAAGAAGCGCGTCGTGAGGCAGGCCCGAATGATAGAATTGTGGCCTTCGGATCGTTCTATACCGTGGCGGAAGCGCTGCGGTCCAGCCGCTAAATCGCGATGGCCTCGACAGCGACCACTGAAGCGAGCGAGATCCGGCGTCGCGGCCGGCAACGATTGATCGGGGCCGTCGCGATCGCGGTGCTGCTGGTGGTGTTCGTCCCCATGATCCTCGACAAGGAACCTCGTTCGGACCACGTCGAGCCGTCGCTCACGATCCCGCCCAAGGACAACGTCGAACCGCTGCCCGCGCCCGCGAAGGCCCGCGCGGCCGCGCCAGCCCCTGTAGAGCCGGCCAAAGCTGCGGCAGAGGCTCCCAAGGCCGCGCCGGCTGCGGAGCCTCCCAAAGCCACGCCGGCGCCCTCCGAGCCCTTGCAGACGGCCGCGACGCCCAAACTTGAAGGATTCGCGGTGCAGGTCGGCGCATTCAAGGACGAGGCGAAGCTGAAGCAGGCCCGGGAAAAGCTGGTGGCGGCGAAGGTGCCGCACTACATCGAGCGGCGCAGCACGTCCTCGGGCGAGCTCACGCGCCTTCGCGCCGGGCCTTTCCCCACGCGCGAAGCCGCCGAAAAAGCCCTCGCCACCATGAAGACCGCCTCGCTCAATGGCCAGGTGGTGCCGCTGCCATGAAGGATTTTTAAGATGTGCGGAATCGTCGGAGTCGTCGCCCGCAGCCCCGTCAACCAGCTCCTGTATGACGGGATGACGGTGCTGCAGCATCGCGGCCAGGACGCCGCCGGCATCGTCACGGCCGAGGGGCACAGCTTCCACATGCACAAGGGCAAGGGCCTCGTGCGCGACGTGTTCCGCACCCGCGACATGCGCAATCTCGTGGGCCACATGGGCATCGCGCATTGCCGCTACCCCACCGCGGGCTCGGCCGCTTCGGAAGCCGAGGCGCAGCCGTTCTACGTGAATTCGCCTTACGGCATCGTCCTCGCGCACAACGGCAATCTCGTGAACTCCGAGGAGCTGCGCCGCGAGCTCTTCATCGCGGATCGCCGCCACGTCAACACGAATTCCGATTCCGAGGTGCTGCTGAACGTCCTCGCCCACGAGATCGTCGCGGCGAGCGCGGGACGCGAACGGCTTTCTCCCGACACGATCTTCCAGGCGGTCGCGGGCGTCCATCGCCGCGTGAGGGGCGCCTATGCGGTTGTCGCGATGGTCGCGGGCCACGGCATGCTCGCCTTCCGTGATCCGCACGGCGTGCGTCCGCTCATCGTCGGCCGCGCCGACACGGAGAAGGGCGTGGAATTCCTCGTCGCGTCCGAAAGCGTCACGCTCGACACGCTCGGCTTCAAGGTGATGCGCGACGTCGCCCCGGGCGAAGCGATCCTGGTCGACGAGAGCGGCAACTTCCACAGCCGCCAGTGCGCGCAGAACGCGCAGCTCAATCCCTGCATCTTCGAGTACGTATACCTCGCGCGTCCCGACTCCGTGATCGACGGCATCTCGGTGCACGAGAGCCGCCGCAACATGGGCATGAGCCTCGCCGACAAGATCATCGCGCAGGGCCTCGCGGACCAGATCGACGTGGTGATCCCGATTCCCGATTCGAGCCGCCCCTCGGCGCTCGAAGTCGCCACGAAGCTCGGCAAGCCCTATCGCGAGGGTTTCATCAAGAACCGCTACATCGGCCGCACGTTCATCATGCCGGGCCATGAGCAGCGCAGGAAGAGCGTGCGGCAGAAGCTGAACGCAATGGCGAACGAGTTCCGCGACAAGCGCGTGCTGCTGGTCGACGATTCGATCGTGCGCGGCACGACCAGCCGCGAGATCGTGCAGATGGCGCGCGAGAGCGGCGCGAAGAGCGTGGTCTTCGCTTCGGCCGCGCCGCCCGTGCGCTTCCCCAATGTCTACGGCATCGACATGCCGACGCGGGCCGAGTTGATCGCGACGGGCCGCACCGAGGCCGAGATCGCGCAGGCGATCGGCGCCGACGCGGTCGTCTACCAGGATCTCGACGCGCTCATCGACGATGTACGCAGGTTGAATCCGACGATCACGCGCTTCGACTGCTCGTGCTTCGACGGCGTCTACGTGACCGGCGACGTCTCCCAGGAATACCTGGACGGCATCGAGGCGGGACGCCGCGACGGCGAGTCGACCGACACGCGACTTTCCAGCTACCAGCTGGACCTCGGCCTTTCGCGGGTCGACTGAATTCCATGGCGAACGAGTACAAGCCCGACACGCTGGGCGTTCGTGCCGGCGGCGTGCGCAGCGACTTCCAGGAGCACTCGGAAGCGCTTTCGGTCACCACCAGCTTCGTCTACAAGAGCGCGGCCGAAGCGGCGCGGCGATTCGCGAACGAAGAGCCGGGCAACATGTATTCGCGCTTCACGAACCCGACTGTCACGATGTTCCAGTCGCGGCTCGCGGCGCTCGAGGGCGCGGAAGCCTGCGTCGCCACTTCCACCGGGATGGCCGCCGTCACCACGATGGCGCTCGGCTTGCTGAAATCCGGCGACCACATCGTCTCGCATCGTGGCGTGTTCGGCACCGTCGTCCCGCTCTTCGACCAGATTCTCGCCAAGTTCGGCATCGAGACCACGTGGGTCGACCTGCCCGACGTGGATGCGTGGAAGCGGGCGGTTCGCCCGAATACGCGGCTCCTCTTCGCCGAAACGCCGTCCAATCCCGTGTGCCAGCTCGCCGACATCGCGGCGCTGGCCGACATCGCGAAGAAGGCGAAGGCCGTGCTCGCCATCGACAACGCCATGTGCTCGCCCGCGCTGCAGCAACCGATCGCGCTGGGCGCCGACCTCGTCGTGCATTCGGCAACGAAGTACATCGACGGCCAGGGCCGCGTGCTCGCGGGAGCCATCGCGGGACGCAGCGACCTCGTGACGGGGCCGCTCTTCGGTTTCGTGCGCACCGCGGGCCCCGCGATCTCGCCGTTCAACGCGTGGGTGTGCCTGAAGGGCATGGAGACGCTGCGCGTCCGCATGAAGGCGCACTGCGACAACGCGCTCGCGATCGCGCGCTGGCTCGAATCGCATCCGCAGGTCGAACGCGTCCACTATCCGTTCCTCGAATCCGACGCGCAGCACGCGCTCGCGAAGCGCCAGCAGTCGGGCGGCGGCGCGGTGCTCTCGTTCGTCATGAAGGGCGGGCGCGAGGCCGCCTGGCGCGTGATCGACGCGGTGAAGATGATCTCGATCACCGCGAACTTCGGCGACGTGAAGAGCACCATCTGCCATCCGGCCTCGACCACGCATTTCCGCCTCACGCCGGCGGAACGCGACGCCGCCGGTGTCTCCGAGGGCCTTATCCGGCTGGGGGTCGGCATCGAGGATGTCGAGGACATCCGCGCCGACCTCGCGCGCGGCCTCGACAAGAAATAGAACCCATGCCGACCTCGAAACGCGTCTTCCTGATGTGCCCGCCGGAGTATTTCACGGTGGCCTACATCATCAACCCATGGATGCACGGCAACCTGCGCCGCATCGACAACGCGCTCGCCAAGCAGCAGTGGCGCTCGCTCTACGACACGCTCACGGACCATGCGACGGTGCGCCTGGTGCTTCCGCAGCCGGGATCGCCCGACATGGTGTTCACCGCGAACGCGGGCCTCGTGAAGGGGCGCCGCTTCATCGTTTCGCGCTTCCGCTATCCGGAGCGCCAGTACGAGGAGCCGTATTTCGCCGACTGGTTCATGGACCGCGGCTACGACGTCTCCCTCATGCCGCGCGACATGCCCTTCGAGGGCGCGGGCGACGCGCTCTTCGACCGCGGGCAGAAATGCCTGTGGATGGCCTACGGCCACCGTTCCATCTCGGCCGCGGGCGAGGTCATCGCCAAGCGCCTCGCCACCGAGGTCGAGGTGCTCAAGCTCGTCGACCAGCGCTTCTACCATCTCGACACGTGCTTCTGTCCGCTCGAGGGCGGCTTCGTGATGTACTACCCGCCGGCGTTCGACGAGGATTCGCGCGCGGTGATCGAGAAGCGTGTTCCGGCGGCCAAGCGCATCGCGATCTCCGAGGAGGACGCGCTCGCTTTCGCGTGCAACTCCGTCAACATCGAGGAGACGATCGTGCTCAATCGCGCCAGTGCCGCGTTCGTGAAGACGCTCTCGCGCCACGGCTTCCAGGTGATCCAGTCGCCGCTTTCCGAATTCATGAAGGCGGGCGGATCGGCCAAGTGCCTCACGTTGAGGCTGGATGAGCCGTGAGAAGAATCGTCCTGCCCGCGCTCCTCGCCGCTTCGCTCTGCCTCGCCGCAGCCGCCGAAGGCATCTACAAGTGGGTGGACGAGAAGGGCGTGACCCACTATTCCGAGTCTCCGCCCGACGAGGCCTCGGGCAAGAAGGCGACGAAGGTCGACATCAAGGCGAGCGGGCCTGCGGATGCGGGCAAGCCGTACGACTGGAAGGCGAAGGAGCTCGATTCGCGCACGCAGAGCGTGCAGAAGAACCAGGAGGAGCGCGCGAAGGCCGAGGCCGAGGCCAAGGCCACCAGCGAGCGCAAGCAAATGTGCCAGCAGGCGATGCGGCAGGTGAGCTTCTACCAGCAACAGGTGCCCGTCTATACGCTGAACGACAAGGGCGAGCGCGTGTACGTCGAGGACGACGACCGCGCCAAGAAGATCGAGGACGCGCAGGCACGCATGCGCCAGTACTGCGACTGATGGCGGGCGTCACCCGAGCGCTCGCCGCCGCTCTCGCGATCGCGCTCGCGGGATGCGGCAGGGCACCGGAAGTCTCCGGCGACCGGCTTCCGAAATTCGTGCAACCCACGGGCACGGCGCCGCGAATCGCGCTGGTCCTCGGTTCCGGCGGTCCGCGCGGATTCGCCCACATCGGCGTGCTGAAGGCCCTGGAGGACGCGGGCATCAAGCCCGACCTCATCGTGGGTTCGAGCGTGGGCTCCATGGTGGGCGCGCTCTACGCCTCGGGAGTCGGCGCGGGCGACCTCGAGCGCATGGCCTACGACCTCAACCTCATCCAGTTCTTCGAATGGCGCATGCTGGGCGGCAAGAATCCTTCCGGCGCGGCGGTCCAGAACTACGTGAACGAGAACGTGAAGGGCCTGCCGATCGAGAAGCTTCGCACGCGGTTCGTCGCCACCGCCACCCGGTTGTCCGATGGCAAGCTCGTGCTCTTCAATCACGGTGATACGGGCCTCGCGGTCCGCGCGTCGTCGGCGAGCCCGGGGCAATTCGAGCCCGTGATGATCGGCAACGACCGCTACGTCGATTCGGACGAGGCGAGCCCGGTGCCGATCCACGCGGCGCGGATGCTGGGCGCCCGGGTGGTGATCGCCGTGGACGTATCCGCGTACGTCGAATCGACGCCGCCTGGCGTGCCGCAGGAGTGGGTCTCGAAGGACGCGCGCCGCGCGAAGCAGGTTTCACTCGAGGCACCGGAGGCCGACGTGCTGATCCATCCCGACATCGGGTACTACGCGGGCGAGAACGAGGCTTATCGTCGCCGGGTGATCGCGGTGGCGGAGCGCGTGACGCGCGACAAGATCCCGGCGATCCGCGTTGCGCTCGAGCGCGCGGGCCTTCAGACCGCCGGCGCGTCGACCGCGCGGATGCCTTCGGGCGAAGCCTCGAGGTAACCGCCGGGCCCGTACCACTCGGGAAGCACCCAGCGTTCGCGCTTGCGCCCGTCGATCACGTAGCGATGCTGCCCGGGCCGGTGCGTATGCCCGTGGATCATGAGGTCGCATCCGGATTCGGCGAACGCGCGCTCGACGGCTTCGGGCGAGACATCCATGATCTCCATCGACTTGCCCGCCTTGGCCGATTCGCTGTCGGCCCTCAGGCCCTGCGCGATGGCCACGCGCTCGGCGATGGGGCGCGAGAGCGCCGCGCGCTGCCATGCGGGATCGCGCACCTGCGCGCGGAACGCCTGGTATTCCTTGTCGCCGGTGCAGAGCGTGTCTCCATGGAGGAGCAGCGTCCTGCGGCCGTAGAGGTCGACCTGCGTGGGGTCCGGAATGAGCGCGACACCCGTGGCGCGGGAGAACTCGTTCGCCACGAGGAAATCGCGGTTGCCGTGCATGAAGCTCACGGGAAGCGCCGCGGCGGTCCGCTTCAGGGACCGGGCGATGCGATTCGGAAATTCGAGCGCGAGGCCGTCATCGCCGACCCAGTACTCGAAGAGGTCGCCGAGGATGTAGAGCGCGTCGGAGCCGGGAACGACTTCGGCGAGGAATCTTTCGAAACGCGCCGTGGCTTCGGGCCGCGGCGCGTCCAGGTGCAGGTCGGAGATGAAGAGGGTGCGCCTCAGACGAGCTCGGCTTTTTCGATCACGACCGCCGCGGTCGGAACGTCCTGGTGCATGCCCGAATTGCCCGTGGCCACCTTCTTGATCTTGTCCACGACGTCCTGGCCCTCGGTCACTTTCCCGAACACGGCGTAGCCGGGATTGCTCTCGCCCGCGTAGTTGAGGAAGTCGTTGTTCTTCACGTTGATGAAGAACTGCGACGTGGCCGAGTCGCGCACGTTGGTGCGCGCCATGGCGACCGTGTAGTTGTCGTTCTTCAGGCCGTTGGTGGACTCGTTCTTGATCGGCGCCTGCACCGGCTTCTGGCGCATGTCCTTGGTGAATCCGCCACCCTGGACCATGAACCCGTCGATCACGCGGTGGAAGATCGTGCCGTCGTAGTGTCCCGACGTCACGTACTTCTTGAAGTTCTCGGCGGAGATCGGGGCCTTGGCCTCGTCCAGGTCCATCACGATGGCGCCCATCGACGTCGTAAGCTTGACCTTCATGTGTCCTCCTTACTTCGCCGCGGCGGCGGGAGCCGCCACGCATTCGGCTTTCTCGATGACGACGGCTTCCTTCGGCACGTTCTGGTACGGGCCCGCGTTGCCGGTGGCGACCTTCTTGATCTTGTCGACCGTGTCCTTGCCGCCGACCACCTTGCCGAACACGGCGTAGCCGGGGTTCATGTCGCCGCCGTAGTTGAGGAAGTCGTTCTGCTTCACGTTGATGAAGAATTGCGACGTGGCCGAGTTCGGGTTGTTGGTCCGCGCCATGGCGAGCGTGTACTCGTCGTTCTTGAGGCCGTTGGATGCTTCGTTCTTGATGGCCGAGCGCGTGGGCTTCTCGCGCAGGTCCTTGTCCATTCCCCCGCCCTGGATCATGAAGCCGTCGATCACGCGGTGGAAGACCGTTCCGTTGTAGTGGCCGGAGTCCACGTACCTCACGAAGTTCTCGGTGGAGATCGGGGCGCGTTCCTTGTTGAGCTCGATCAATATCGGGCCCATCGAGGTCGTGAGCTTCACCTGCGGGGCGGCGGAGCGAAGGGCCGCGTCGCAGACGGGACTCACGGATTGGGCCAGGGCGGCGATCGGAGCGGCGAGGGCGAGGGCCACGGATGCGGCGAGGGTGCGGTGCATGTTCATTTTTTCGAATCCGGAAAGGTTGAGTGTTGTCAGGAACCGACGACCGTCTCGTGGACGATGCGCCACTGTCCGCCCTCGCGCGCCCAGAACTGGCGCTTGAAGGTGGTCTTGGACATGTTGTTTGAGCGGTACTCCTGCTGGAAGCTCACCATGACGAGGTCACGCTCGCCGGGATATTCGAAGAGGCTCACGTCCTTCAGGCCGACCTTCACCCACTTCTTCCCGGAATTCACGCGCTGCTTGCTCGCGCTCCACGAGGCGTAGTCCTTGTTGGAGGAGCGGAAGTTGCGCGAGTAGTTCGAAAGGTAGCGGCCGGTGTCGAGGCTTTCCCAGTCGACCTTCCATTTGTTCAGCGCGGAAAGGAACGCGTCGCGTTCGGCTTCCCACTGGTCGGGCGCGCGCCATTCGACGGACTGCCCGATCACCACCGGGGTGCGCTCGATCTCCACGTAGCGCCGTACGCGCGCGAGATCCTCGTTGGTGAGCACAACGCAGCCATCCGTGGCCCAGGGCGGGCGCGCGTACGTTTCCGATGGCGTGCCGTGGAGCCAGATGCCGTGGCCGCTGCGGCCGTTGATGCGGTCCCACTCGTTGGGATAGGTGAGGGGATAGGCGCCGGGCCCGTAGAACTCGGGCAGCTTGTCCTTCATCGGAAGCAGCGTGTAGATGCCGATCGGCGTCTTCTGGTCGCCTTCGGCCCGCTTGTCGATGCCGTTCTTGCCGAGGCTGATGTAGAAGTCCGCGACGTAGCGCGGGCGGCCCAGGTCGTTCGCATAGACGAAAAGGCGCGAGCGCGACGTGTCGATGAGCAGGGCGTGCGTCTGCTTCGGGGCGAGCTGCAGCAGCGACGAAGGCAGGTAGGAAACGGGCGGCGCGGCGTCCATGTAGCGCTTCATGCGAACGCGCGCCTCGTCCTGCAGCGGCTGCACGCTCTCGGTCGACGCGGCGCTCGAAGCGAACGCGACGGGTTGCCCGGCGCTTGCCATGAGCAGGTCGCCCTTGATGAGGTAGCCCAGCTTGTAGTTCGGGTTGCGGGCGAGGAGCGCGTCCACGTCGCTCAGGGCCTGCTTGAGACCCTGCTCGCGCAGGCTCACCATCGCGCCCACGAGGAGGCTTTCGGCCTCGTTGCTGAATGCCGGCGCGTGGATCGGAGGTGCGTCGGCGCCGTCGGCGATCACCGTGGCCGTCGCGGCGAACGCGAGGATTGCGATGCGCTGCGTGAAGCCCGTCACCCGCCCGCTCGCTCCTGCTTGATGAGCCAACGATCTCCCACGCGGACGAGCTTGAGCGTCTTGGTGTTGCTGTTCTTCAGCGTGTCGGACTTGTAGGCCTGGCGGAAAGTCACCGTGGCCTCGTTGTCGTTCGCCATCCTCACGTTCACGTCGGAGAGCGTCACCTCGATGCTCTTCGGTTTCTCGATGCGCTCCTTGCGTTCCTTTTCCCACGCGTCGCGCTTGGCGCCGCCGGGCACTTCGAAATCGGGAGCGTAGTGCCCGAGGTACGCGGCCACGTCGCGCTCGCTCCAGGCGCGAGCCCAATCCTTGATCGCGGCGGTGACCTGTGCCTTCGCCTCGTTGGAGACGGCGGCAGCGGGCGGGGGCGAGGCCTTCGCGGGCTCGGACTTCGGTTCCACCTTCGCGACTGTCGCGGGCGGAGGCGCGGGCTTCGGCGGCTCGGCCTTGGGCGCTTCCGCTTTCGGGGGCTCGGCTTTCGCGATCGTCGTGGGCTCGCTCTTCGGCGCATCGCCTTTCGGCATCGCGGCCGCGGCGGCGGCGAGCTTCTGCGAGCTGAAGAGATCCTTGATCATCGCGAGCTTCACTTGCGCCGTCGTGTTCGTCTTGTCGAGCTGCAGCGCGCGGTCGTAGGCGCGGCTCGCGAGCTGCGCGTAGATGTCGCCGAGGTTCTCGTGGGCGGTCGCGTAGCTCGGGTGCGTGTGGATCGCGAGCTCGAGCGCGGCTTTCGCCTTGTCGTAGTTGCCCTGCGAGGCGTAGAGCACCGCGAGGTTGTTGTACGGCTCGGGCAGCTCGGGGAAATCCTCGGTGAGGCCCGTGAAGACCGTGATCGCGTCGGGAATGCGCTTCTGCTCGGTGAGCACGAGGCCCTTGAGGAAGCGCCCCTGCGGATCCTTCGGTTGCGTCTTGAGGTATCCCTCGACCTTGTCGAGCGCCGGCTGGAGCTTTCCCTGCTGGTAGAGCTTCTGCGCTTCCTTCAGGTCGTCGGCCGGTGCCGCCCAAACCAGTGCCGCACTTCCCAACAACGCCGCGAACACTGCCGCGGCGACCCGGCCCTTCATCGGTATGCGGTGCAGCATCATCGGCTTAAGGTGTTATAATTAGTTGAATTTAATAAGAAACAGTATTCTACACCGCCTTCGCGGCCCTCCACAAATGCCGCAACAGATCCACAACACCCTCACACGCACCAAGGAACCGTTTGTCCCGCGCCTGCCCGGGAAAGTTTCGATCTACGTGTGCGGTCCGACGGTGTACGACTTCATCCACGTCGGCAACGCGCGAACGTTCACCACGTTCGACATGGTGGTGCGTTGGCTGCGCGCCTCGGGCCTCGAGGTGACGTACGTGCGCAACATCACCGACATCGACGACAAGATCATGGAGCGCGCGCGCGCCAAGGGCGAGCCCATCGAGGCGCTTACGCAGCGCATGGTGGATGCGTTCAACGCGGACACCGATCGCCTCGGGCTGCTTCGGCCCGACGCGGAGCCGCGAGCCACGCGCTATGTGGAGCCGATGCTCGAGATGATCGCCACGCTCGAGAAGAACGGCCACGCCTACCGCGGCGCGAATGGCGACGTGTTCTACGCCGTGAGGAGCTTCAAGGATTACGGCAAGCTTTCGCGCCGCAATCTCGACGAGCTTCGCGCGGGCGAGCGCGTTGCCGTCGAGGCCGCGAAGAAAGACCCGCTCGACTTCGTGCTGTGGAAAGCCGCGAAACCGGGCGAGCCGCGCTGGCCTTCCGTGTTCGGTGAAGGGCGGCCGGGATGGCACATCGAGTGCTCGGCGATGTCGTGCCGCGAGCTCGGCGCCACGATCGATATCCACGGCGGCGGGTGGGACCTGCAATTCCCGCACCACGAGAACGAGATCGCGCAGAGCGAGGGCGCCAACGGCGCGCAGATGTCGCGCTACTGGATGCACGGCGCGTTCCTCAATTTCGGCCACGAGAAGATGTCGAAGTCGCTCGGCAATTTCTCGACCACCCGCGACGTGCTCGACAACCTCGACGCGAAGCAGGGGCCCGAGCAGCTGCGCTATTTCTTCCTGCGCGGCCACTATCGCAGCGAGATCAATTTCACGGGCGAGGCGCTCGAGGACGCGGGCAACTCGTTGAAGGGCCTCTACACGGCGCTTCGCGAAGTGCCGGCGGCGGCCAGCGCGATCGACTGGAACCATCCGTTCGCGGCGCGCTTCCGCGACGCGATGAACGACGACTTCGATACGCCGATCGCGTTCGCGGTGCTTCACGAGCTGCGCGCGGAGGTGAATCGCACGAAATCGCCGGAGCTTGCCGCGTTGCTGAGGGCGCTCGGCGGGACGGTGGGCCTACTCCAGTCCGATCCGGCGCATTTCCTCCAGGGCGCGATGACTGTCGACGTGGATGCGTTGCTCGCCGAGCGGCGCGAGGCGAAGAAAGTGAAGGACTACCCGCGCGCCGACGAGATCCGCAGGCAGGTCGAGGCGATGGGCATCGTGATCGAGGACAAGCCCGACGGCAGCACGGTCTGGCGCAAGAAGTGACGCCGCGCTAGGCGGCGCTGATCCAGCTCCACGTCGCAAGCCCGAGGAGGGTCATGCAGAGCGACCCCGCGACGTGCACGACGATCACCATGGAGCCCGCCATCAGGTCTCCGCGCTGCAGCAGCTCCACGACTTCCGCGGAGAACGTGGAGAACGTGGTGAGCCCGCCGCAGAATCCCGTGATCGCGAAAAGGCGCACTTCGGGCGGGAGGTCCGGCCGCGAGGCGAAGTAAGCCACGCACAATCCCACGACATAGCCGCCCACGAGGTTCGAGGCGAGCGTTCCCAGCGGCAGCGAAGGCAGGGCGTGGTTGAGCCGGATGCTGAAGAACCAGCGCAGCAAGGCGCCCACCGAGGCGCCCAGCGAGATCGCGAGGATCGAGTTCAGCACGTCAACGAACGAACTTCTGGTCCCTGGAGATGATTGTCAGGTCCACGTAGCGCGACCCGCGATGCTCCTGCGGCGAATAGGTGACCTTGAAGCCGCCGACGTCGTACGGGTCCATCGACTCGAGGCCTTTGATGAGGGTGTCGCGCGTGAGGTTCCTGCCCGCGCGGCGAATGCCCTCGACGATCACCTTGGCGGAGATGAATCCTTCGAGGCTCGAGAAGTTGGGCTCGCTCTTGCTGTTCTTCAGCAGGCGCGAATATTCGCGGACCACCGGGATCGACTCGTCCCAGGGGAACGGCACGACCTGCGAGATCTGCACTCCGCGGCCCTCGGCGCCCAGCTCCTTGGCGAGCGCCTTGCTGCCGACGAACGAGACGTTCCAGAAAGAAGGCGATTTGCCCGCGGCCTTCTCCGCCTTGATGAACGCGGCGCACGACTTGTAGGCGCTGATCATCACGATGGCCTGGGGATCGAGCTTGGACATGTCCGCCACGGCCTTCGCGACGTCCACGCTGTTGCGCTCGACGGTGGCCGTTCCTGCGACTGCCATGTTGCGTTTCTTCAGCGCCCGGTTCACGCCCTCGAGCCCGGCCTTGCCGTACGCGTCGTTCTGGTAGAAGACCGCGATCTTGTCCACGCCCATGGCCGTGAGGTGCTGCACGATCTGCTCGGTCTCGTCGAAGTAGCTCGCTCGCACGTTGAACACGTAGCGGATCATCGGGTCGCGCAGCGACTCGGCGCCGGTGAACGCGGCCACCAGCGGAACACGCGCTTCCTTGATGATGGGCGCCGCGGCGTTGAAGGTCGGCGTGCCCACGTAGCCGAAGAGGGCGAACACCTTCTCCTCCTCGATCAGCTTCTTCGTGGCGGCGGCTGCGCGGTCGGGCTCGTAGCCGTCGTCGATGGACTTCAGCACGATCTTGCGGCCGTTCACCCCGCCCTGCGAATTCACGTAGTCGAAGTAGGCGAGGGCGCCTTCGCGCATCTGGGTGCCCAGGTCCGCGGCAGGCCCCGAGAACACGGCCGCCTGGCCGAGCACGATCTGGCTTTCGGTGACGCCGGTCTCCGCGGAGACATGCGCGGCGGCGGCAAGCGCTGCCGCGGCCAACAGGTTGCGTACCATTGCTCCCCCTCTTATCGGTGTAGGAGCCATGATACCGCCGACTCGTCAGCCCGCGAAGAATTCCCGGACCTTGTCCATGAAGCTCTTGGCGCGGGGATTGTGGCGGTTCGCGTCCTTGCGGTTGATCTCTTCCAGCTCGCGCAGGAGCTCGCGCTGGCGCTCCGTGAGCCGCACCGGCGTCTCCACCACGACTTCGCAGATCAGGTCGCCGGGATAGGAGGAGCGCACGCCCTTGATGCCCTTGCCGCGCAGGCGGAACATCTGGCCCGTCTGCGTCTCCGGCGGGATCTTCACCTTCGCCGAGCCGTCGAGCGTCGGGATCTCGACCTCGCCGCCCAGGGCCGCCTGCGTGTATGAGACCGGCATCTCGCAATGCAGGTCGTCGCCCTCGCGCCGGAACACGGAATGCGCGTGCAGGTGGATCACGACGTAGAGATCGCCGGGCGGTCCGCCATTCACGCCGGCCTCGCCCTCGCCCGTGAGGCGGATGCGATCGCCCTCGTCCACGCCGGCGGGGATCTTCACCGCGAGCGTCTTGTGGCGCTTGATGCGCCCGGCGCCGCGGCACGTCGCGCAAGGATCGGAGACGACCTTGCCGGTGCCATGGCACGTGGGGCACGACTGCTGGATCGAGAAGAACCCCTGCGAGAGGCGCACCGTGCCAGAGCCGTGGCAGGTATCGCAGGTCTTCGGGTGCGTTCCCGGCTTCGCGCCGGAGCCGTGGCATGTCTCGCACGTCTCCATCGTGGGAATGCGGATCTTGGTCTCGGTGCCGCGCGCGGCCTGCTCGAGGGAGATCTCGAGGTTGTAGCGCAGGTCCGCGCCGCGGAAGACGGAGGCGCGGCCGCGCCCCTGGGCGCCGAAGATGTCGCTGAAGATGTCGCCGAACGCTTCCGCGAATCCGCCGAAGCCCGCCGCTTCCGCGCCGCCCATCTGCGGATTCAGGCCCGCATGGCCATAGGCGTCGTAGGCGCGGCGTTTGTCGCCGTCGGATAGCGCTTCGTAGGCTTCCTTGGCTTCCTTGAATTTCTCCTCCGCATCCTTGCTGTCCGGATTGCGGTCGGGGTGGTGCTTCATTGCGAGCTTGCGGTACGCCTTCTTGATCTCCTCTTCGGAGGCGTCCTTGTTCACGCCGAGCACTTCGTAGTAGTCGCGTTTCTTGTTGGCCATGAGTCCCTATTGCGTCATTCCCGCGGTTCAAATGTCATTCCCGCGAAGGCGGGAACCCAAGCACCACGCTCACGCGCTTTGCTTAGGTTCCCGCCTTCGCGGGAATGACGGGCGGGCTGTTTTCTTACGCCGACTTCTTATCCTTGACCTCGGTGTACTCCGCATCCACCACGTTGCCTTCTTCCTTCGGCGCCTCGGCCCCGCCGCTCGCCGCCTGCGCGTGCGGTTCGGCCTGGCCCTGCGCGCCCTTCGCCTGCGCGTCGGCGTAGATCTTCTCGCCCAGCTTCTGCGAGGCCTTCGCCAGCGCTTCGACTTTGGCGTCGATCTTCGCCTTGTCGCCGTCCTTCAGGACGCCTTCCAGGTCCTTGATCGCCGCCTCGATGGCTTCCTTCTCGGACGCCTCGATCTTGTCGCCGTACTCGCCGAGCGACTTCTTCACCGAGTGCGCGAGCGCCTCGGCCTGGTTGCGCGTGTTCACGAGCTCGAGCTGCTTCTTGTCCTCGTCGGCGTGCGTCTCCGCATCCTTCACCATGCGCTGGATCTCGTCTTCCGTGAGGCCAGTGCTCGCCTTGATCGTGATCTTGTTCTCCTTGCCGGTGGCCTTGTCCTTCGCCGAGACGTGCAGGATGCCGTTCGCGTCGATGTCGAACGTGACTTCGATCTGCGGCATGCCGCGCGGCGCGGGCGGGATGCCCTCGAGGTTGAACTGCCCGAGGCTCTTGTTGCCGCTCGCCATGTCGCGCTCGCCCTGCAGCACGTGGATCGTCACCGCGCCCTGGTTGTCGTCGGCTGTCGAGAAGACCTGCTGCGCCTTCGTCGGGATCGTGGTGTTCTTCTGGATGAGCTTGGTGCTCACGCCACCCAGCGTCTCGATGCCGAGGGACAGCGGGGTCACGTCGAGCAGCAGCACGTCCTTCACGTCGCCTTGCAGCACGCCACCCTGGATGCCGGCGCCGACCGCCACCGCTTCATCGGGGTTCACGTCCTTGCGCGGCTCCTTGCCGAAGAATTCCTTCACCTTGTCCTGGACCTTCGGCATGCGCGTCATGCCGCCCACCAGGATCACGTCGCCGATGTCGGAGACGTTCACGCCGGAGTCCTTGATCGCAGTGCGGCACGGAGCGATCGTCTTCTCGATCAGGTCGTCGACGAGCGCCTCGAACTTGGCGCGCGTGAGCTTCATCGTGAGGTGCTTCGGCCCCGACGCGTCCGCCGTGATGTAGGGCAGGTTGATGTCGGTGCTCTGGGAGCTGGAAAGTTCGATCTTCGCCTTCTCCGCGGCTTCCTTCAGGCGCTGGAGCGCGAGGACGTCCTTCGAGAGGTCCACGCCCTGGTCCTTCTTGAATTCCGCGACGATGTATTCGATGAGGCGCTGGTCGAAGTCCTCGCCGCCCAGGAACGTGTCGCCGTTCGTGGAGAGCACTTCGAACTGGTGTTCGCCTTCGACGGCCGCGATCTCGATGATCGAGATGTCGAAGGTGCCGCCGCCCAGGTCATAGACCGCGATCTTGCGATCGCCTTCCTTCTTGTCGAGGCCGAACGCCAACGCAGCCGCCGTGGGCTCGTTGATGATGCGCTTCACCTCGAGGCCGGCGATGCGGCCCGCGTCCTTGGTGGCCTGGCGCTGGGAATCGTTGAAGTAGGCCGGCACCGTGATCACGGCTTCCGTGACGGGCTCTCCGAGGTAGTCCTCGGCGGTCTTCTTCATCTTGCGCAGCACTTCGGCGGAAACCTGCTGCGGCGCGATCTTCTCGCCGCGCACTTCAACCCAGGCGTCGCCGTTGTTCGCCTTGCCGATCTTGTAGGGCATGAGGCCGATGTCCTTCTGGACCTCGCCTTCCTCGAACTTGCGGCCGATGAGGCGCTTCACCGCGTAGATCGTGTTCTTCGCGTTGGTGACCGCCTGGCGCTTGGCCGGCGCGCCCACGAGGATCTCGCCGCTATCCGTATAGGCGACGACCGAAGGCGTGGTGCGCGCGCCTTCGCTGTTCTCGATGACCTTGGGCTTTCCGCCCTCCATGACCGCGACGCACGAGTTCGTCGTGCCGAGGTCGATACCGATGATCTTTGCCATGGTTGTCTCTTCTGGGTATGAATTCCGTTGTTCTGGACGTCGGGATTTCTCAGCGTGTTTTCAAGGGGAAGAAGGCTATTCCGCGCGCGATTTGGCCACCGTCACGAGGGCCGGCCGCAACACCCGGTCGTTGAGGAGGTAGCCCTTCTGGAGAACCGCGACCACCGTGTTGGGCTCCTGGTCGCTTTCCACCTGGCTGATGGCCTGGTGCTTGTGGGGATCGAACTTCTCGCCGGCCGGCGCGATGGCCACGATTGAGAACTTCTCGAAGACCCCATCGAGCTGCTTCGCGGTGATCTCGACACCTTCCTTGAACGATTCGATCGAGGTGTTCTCCACCGTCAAGGCCGCATCGAGGCTGTCCTTCACCGCGAGGAGCGCACCGGCGAAGCTTTCGAGTCCATAGCGGTGCGCCTTGGCGACATCTTCCGCGCCGCGACGGCGCACGTTCTCCGACTCAGCCTTCGCGCGCAGCCACTCGTCGCGCAGCTTCTCGACCTCCGCCAGGGCCGCCGCGAGATTCGATTCGAGCTCGGTGAGGCGCGGGTCGCCGCCCTCGGCGCCGGAACGGGGGGGTTGGGAGGCGGCCGGGGATCCGGCACCCGTGAAGTCTGCATCCGTCACAAAAAGTCCTTCCTTAACAATCAGTTACATAAGAACATGGGGATAACCCCATGGATTTCAAGTCTTTATTTCGGATCCCGCTTCGAAAAGAGCACCCAGCTCGTGATGAGCGTGAGGATGCTGTAGAGGATCGAGCCGATGAGGGCCGCCATGAACCCGTCCACGGCGAAGCCGTGCACGATCTCGGCCACGAGCCAGAACATGAGAGCGTTGATCACGAAGAGGAAGAGCCCGAGCGTGAGGATCGTGGCCGGCAGCGTGAGGATCACGAGCAGCGGCCGGATCACCGCGTTCACGAGGCCCAGCACGATGGCGGCGATCAGCGCCGCCCAGAAATCCGTGACGTGCACTCCGGGGTACATGTAGGCCACGAGCAGCAGCGCGGCCGCGTTCACGATCCAGCGAGCGATGTGCATCAGCATCAGAGGTTCTCCATTGTTATTTGCGTGAGGGCCGTCATCCAGGCGGGGGTGTCGTTCGTGGTAGGGATGTAATGGAACTCCTTGCCGCCCGATTTCCGGAATGTGTCCCGGCCTTCGATCGCGATTTCCTCGAGCGATTCGAGGCAGTCGGCCGCGAAGCCGGGGCAGATCACGTCCACGCGCCCGACGCCATCGCGACCGAGGGCCGCCAGTGTGTCGGACGTATACGGGGCCAGCCACTCGGCCCTGCCGAAGCGCGATTGGAACGTGACCACTGTACGCTTGTCATTCCACCCCAGCTCGGTCGCGATCAGGCGCGCGCTCTCCTTGCATTGGGACTCGTACGGATCGCCCGCGTCCACGACGGCTCGCGGCAATCCATGGAAGCTCATCACGAGGCGATCGGGGCGCCCGTGCTTCATCCAGTACTCGTTCACGTTCTTCGCGATGGCCCTGGCGTACATCGGATGCGCGTGGAAATCGCGAAGCACCCTGGCTTGCGGCGCGCCGCGCTTCTTTTCCGCTTTCGCGACCGCTTCCTCGACGCTCCCGGTCGTGCTCCCCGCGTACTGCGGATACATGGGGACTACGAGCACGCGCGTGCATTCTTTGGCGGCGAGCTCGGCGAATCCTTCCGCGATCGAGGGCCTGCCGTAGCGCATGGCGGCGATCACGGGGATGGGGCGCTTGAACTTCTCGCCGAGATAGCCGCGCAGGAGCTGCGCCTGCCTCACGTGATAGATGCGAAGCGGCGAGCCGTCCGGGCGCCAGATCGCCGCGTACTTCTTCGCGGTCTTCGCGGGGCGAAAGGGCAGCACCAGGAAATTGAGGATGAGCCACCACAGCGGCCGCGGAATCTGCACGACGCGCGGATCCCAGAGAAATTCGCGCAGGTATCGGCGCACGGCCGCAGGCGTGGGCGCTTCCGGAGTGCCGAGGTTCACGAGGAGCACGCCGTTCGCCTGCGCGCCCGCGCGCTCGCCCGCGGCAGCCATGGGTCAGTGCTGGGAGAGCGCGGAGGAGACGAGCTTCGCCGTCACGTCGACGATCGGGATCACGCGCTCGTAGGCCATGCGCGTGGGGCCGATCACGCCGACGGTTCCCACCACCTGCCCGTCGACTTCGTAGGGCGCCGTCACGATCGCGCACTCGTCCAGCGCCACGAGCTGCGATTCGCCGCCGATGAAGATCTTCACGCCTTCGGCGCGCTCGCTCACCTCGAGGATGTCGAGGAGCTGCGTCTTCCTCTCGAAAAGGTCGAAGAGCCGCCGCAGGCGGTGCATGTCGCCCGACAGGTCGTCCACCTCGAGGAGGTTGCGGCCGCCGGAGATCACGACGCTGTCGGCCGCGGGCTGGCGCATCGCATCGCTGCCGGTCTGGATCGCCGCCTGCATGAGTCCCGAGATGTCCTTGTGGAGATCCATCAGCTCGCTGCGCACCTTCTGGCGCAGCTGGTCGAACTCGAGGCCCGCGTAGTTCTGGTTGATGAAGTTGGAGGCCTCGACGAGCTGGGAAGGCGAATGGGTGCGGTCCGTCACGAGCACGCGGTTCTGCACCTCGCCATCGCTGGTGACGATGATGAGGAGGACCCGGCGCTCGGAAAGCCCGAAGAATTCCACGTGGCGCAGCACCGCGCCGCGGCGCCGGGGCGCCACCACGATGCCGGCGAAGTGCGTGAGGTCGGAAAGGAGCTGCGAGGCTGCCGTCACCACGCGATGCGGGTCGTCCGGCATGAGCTGCTCCTCGAGCTGCTGGCGCTCCATCTCTTCCATGGGGCGAACGGTGAGCAGCGTGTCCACGAAGAAACGGTACCCCTTGGCCGTGGGGATGCGTCCCGCCGAGGTGTGCGGGCTCGCGACGAAGCCCATCTCCTCGAGGTCCGCCATCACGTTGCGGATCGTGGCCGGCGAGAGCTCCAGGGTGGAAAAACGCGAGAGGGCCCGGGACCCGACGGGTTGCCCTTCGGCGATGTAACGCTCCACGAGGATCTTGAGGAGGCTTTGCGCGCGATCACTCAACATGGACTGATTCTACAGAAAACGATTCATGATTTAATGGTGTCCATGGCCCCCGCATTCAAGACGGCCGCCGTGGTCGGCAAGAGCGATGCGGCGAGCCTTCCCGACGTCCTCGAAGAACTCGTGGGCCTGCTTCGTTCGCGGGGGCTGTCGATCGTGATGGATCCGGCAACCGCGGGCGCCTCCCGCGCAAAATCCGATGCGACAGTCGCGCTCGAGAAAATGCCCGACGGCGCGGACATCGCGATCGTGCTGGGCGGCGACGGCTCGCTCATCTCGTGCGCGCGCCTCATGGCGGAGAAGGGCGTGCCCCTCGTCGGCATCAACCTCGGGCGCCTCGGTTTCCTCACCGACATTCCCTCCGACGGCATGAAGGCCGCGGTAGGCGCGATCCTCGACGGCAATTTCATTCCCGAACAGCGCACGATGCTCGCGGGCAACGTGCGGCGCGACGGCAAGGTCATCTGCTCGGCGCTCGCCTTCAACGACGTGGTCGTGAGCCGCGGCGCCATGGGCGCGATGATCGAGTTCTCGGTGACTGTGGATGGCGAATTCATGTTCTCGCTTCGCGCCGATGGCCTCATCGTGGCCACGCCCACGGGTTCGACCGCGTACGCGCTGTCGTCCGGCGGCCCGATCCTGCATCCGGCGCTCCAGGCGCTGGCCCTCGTGCCGATCTCGCCCCACACGATGTCGAATCGGCCTGTCGCGATCCGCGGCACCTCGAAGGTCGAGATCACGCTGGAGCGCGGCGCCGATGCGCGCGCGAACTTCGACGTGCAAGCGCACTGCCAGCTCGAGCCCGCCGACGTGGTGTCCGTGTCCGCGGCGTTGAGGCCCGTGACGCTCCTGCATCCCAAGGGCTACAGCTACTTTTCCATGCTGCGCCAGAAGCTGCGCTGGAACGAGCGCACGTCGTAGGTCCGTAGATGCTGCGAGCCCTCTCAATCCGCGATTACGTGATCGTCGAGCGGCTCGATCTGGAGCTTGCCGGCGGATTTACGGCGCTTACCGGCGAGACGGGCGCCGGCAAGTCCATCCTCATCGACGCATTGAAGCTCGCGCTCGGCGATCGCGCGGATCCCTCGGTCGTGCGCGCCGGGGCGGAGCGCGCCGAGGTGAGCGCCGATTTCGACGTGCACGCGCTGGATTCGGTCCGCGCGTGGCTCTCCGCGCAGGATTTCGACGATGGCGACGGCGCCTGCCTCGTGCGTCGCACGATCGATACGGGCGGCCGCTCGCGGGGATTCGTGAATGGGCGCCCGGCCACCGCGGCGCAGCTTCGCGAGCTGGGCGAGATGCTCGTGGACATCCACGGCCAGCACGACCACCAGCTCCTCCTCAAGCGCGACCGCCAGCGCATGCTGCTCGACGCCTTTGGCGGTTCCACGGCCCAGGCGCGCGAGGTCGCGTCGCTCCATTCGACGTGGCACAAGCTCGCCGAGCAGCGCAAGGCACGCGAGAGCGCCCAGGCAAGCTCGGCCCGCGAGCGCGAGCTGCTCGCCCATGAGGTGCGCGACCTCGAATCCCTCGCGTTCGATGCGCGCCGGTGGGAGGAAGACCAGGCCGAGCATCGCCGCCTCGGCCACGCGCAGGAGCTCATCGCGACGGTGAACGAATGCGTCGAGGCGCTGGACGAATCGGAAGGGTCGGCGGGTGAGCGCCTCGCATCGGCGGTCTCGAAGCTCGCCGAAGCCGCGGCGCTGGATCCCGCGCTCGAGGAGGCGCGCCGGGACGCGGAAGCCGCGAACGTGCATGCGCAGGAAGCGGCGCACGAGCTGCGCCGTTATCTACAACGACTCGACGTGGATCCGGGCCGCCTCTCGGAGCTCGATGGCCGCATCAAGGCCGTGATGGATAGCGCGCGCCGCTTTCGCGTGGAACCGCTGCAACTGCCCGTCGCGTTGGAGGAGCGCCGCGCACGGCTCGCTGAACTCGGAGGCGAGGAGAGCCTCGAGAAACTGAAGGAGATGGAAGCGGCGGCCGAGCGTGCGTATCGCGATGCGGCGGGCGGCCTCACGAAATCGCGTCGCGCCGCGGCGCGCAAGCTCGGCACCGAAGTCACCCGCACCATGCAGGATCTCGCCATGGCCGGGGGGCGCCTCGAAGTCGCGCTCACGACGCTTGCGGAGCCCTCGGCGGGCGGCCTCGAGTCTGTCGAGCTGCAAGTCGCGGCCCACGAGGGGCAGCCGCTCGGCGCGCTCGCGCGCGTCGCATCCGGCGGCGAGCTCTCGCGCCTGTCGCTCGCGGTGCAGGTGCTGCTGTCCGGCGAAGCATCGGTGCCCACGCTCATCTTCGACGAGGTCGATGCGGGCATCGGCGGTGGCGTCGCGGAGGTCGTGGGACGATTGCTCCAGTCGCTTTCACGCCACCACCAGGTGATGAGCGTCACTCACCTTGCGCAGGTCGCGGTCCACGCGCGCCAGCAGCTCAAGGTCGCCAAGCACGCCGGGTCGCGCGGCACCTACGCGACGGTCGAATTCATGGCCGACGACGAGCGCGTGGGCGAGGTCGCGCGGATGCTGGGCGGATTGAAGATCACGGAGGCCACGAAGCGCCACGCGGCCGAGATGTTGCAAAACGCCCGCGCTCCGGGTACACCAGTGCGCAAGGAAAAGGGAAGGGCGTGATGGAATCGGTCGACGGCGGCAAGTCGGGCATCGTTCTGGCCGGGGGTGGCGCGCGCGCCGCGTACCAGGTCGGCGTGCTCGCCGCCATCAAGGAGATCCTCCCGGACCCGAAGGTGAATCCCTTTCCGATCATCTGCGGCACCTCCGCGGGCGCCGTCAACGCGGGCGCGCTCGCGGTCTACGCCGACGATTTCGGCCACGCCGTGGACAACCTGCTCGCGGTGTGGCGCAACTTCGCGCCGCACCACGTCTATCGCGCGGATTTCACCGGCGCCACGGCCAACAGCCTGCGCTGGTTCGGAGGGTTCCTCTTCGGCGCGTTCTTCAGGAACAGGCGGATCTCCCTGCTGGACAACCGTCCGCTCGAAAGCCTCCTTTCGCGCCGCCTCGATTTCTCGCGCATCGCGTCCAACATCGCCAGTGGCGCGCTCGATGCGGTGGCGATCACGTGCTCGGGCTACACGTCGGGACAGAGCTGCAGCTTCTTCGAGGGCGCAGATCGCTTCGAGGGATGGCAGCGCTCGCAGCGAATCGGCATCAAGACCCACATCGCGATCGAGCACCTCATGGCCTCGAGCGCGTTGCCCTTCGTGTTCCCGCCATACAAGCTCAACCGCGAGTTCTTCGGCGACGGATCCATGCGCCAGATCGCGCCCGTGAGCCCGGCGCTGCACCTGGGCGCGGACCGCGTGATCGTGGTGGGCACGGCGCGCATCCGGTCCGAAACGCCGGAGCGCACGCGCGGCGACCTCTATCCGACGCTCGCCCAGATCGCGGGGCACGTGCTCAACTCCATCTTCCTCGACAGCCTCGCCGTGGACCTCGAGCGGCTCGAGCGCATCAACAGGACGATCAGCGCCGTCGACCCGGCGACGGCCAAGAAGATGGGACTCACGCTGCACCATGTGGACGTGCTGGTGCTCACGCCGTCCGAGCCGCTCGACCACATCGCCGTGAAGCACGTGCGAAGCCTTCCGTGGACGATCCGGTTCCTGCTGCGCTCCGTGGGCGCCATGCGCCGGGGCGGCGCCAACCTCGCGAGCTACCTCCTCTTCGAGCGCGGCTACTGCAACGAGCTGATCGACCTGGGCTACAACGACACGATCAAGCGGCGCGATGAGGTCGAGGCGTTCCTCGCCGGCGGGATGTCGCCGGTGCCCGGTGCCTACGCGCGCACCGTGAAGTTCGTCATTCCGCGAAGCAGCATGTAGATGCCGCGTCCCGCGCCGCACCGCCTCGAGGACTATCCCCATTCGCGCGTGCTCACGACGCGCTGGATGGACAACGATTCCTACGGCCACATGAACAACGTCGTGTACTACTCGCTCTTCGACACGCTCGTGAACGCGTGGCTGATCGAGCATGGCGCGCTCGACGTGGAGAAGGGCGAGGTGGTGGGCTTCGTGGTCGAGACCGGTTGCCACTACTTTTCGCCGCTCGCCTATCCCGAGCCCGTGACCGCGGCGCTTCGCGTGGCGCACCTCGGCCGCTCGAGCGTGCGCTACGAGCTCGCGCTGTTCGGCAAGGCTTCGCCCACGGCGGCGGCCCAGGGCCATTTCGTGCACGTGTACGTCGATCGCGAGGGGCGGCGCCCGGTGCGCGAGCTTCCCGCGCCTTTGCAGCGGGCGTTGCAGCCGCTGCTCGTTCCAAATCCATCCACGGAGGAGACATGAACACGAGACTCTTGCTGGCGGTGGCCGTGACGTTCGCGGCTGTGACTGTCGTCGCACAGGCGCCCGGCATCAAGCGCACGATCCTTCAGAAGACT
>DATGGI010000253.1:0-5929 GCA_035308545.1 Usitatibacter sp. | reverse complement strand
ACGGGACACGGCGGGATGTCGCGCGATCCGGAGCGCGACCTCGCGCTCACCCGCGACTACCTCACCTACCTGCGTTCGACGTTGGGCAAGGCCGTCGAGGACTTCGTGCCCTTCGACGAGGCCTATGCGAAAACCGACTGGAGCCGCTTCGAGAAGGTCCCCGCGTTCGACGCGGCCAATCACATCAACGCTTACGGGACGTATCTGCTGATGGAGAAGGAGATGCTGGCGAAGTAGATTGGGCCCCGGCCTGCGCCGGGGTGACAAAGCGGTAGTACTCGCGGTCGAGGAACGCGACGACGTGCTCTTCTTCGTCGGGGAACATCTGGAGGCTGAGCTCGCTGTTGCAGAGCGCGACCTGGGCCTTCAGCTTCGCGAGGGACGTGACCTTGCGGTCCTTGCGAAGATAGATCGCCTTCGCGTCGCCCATCGTCTTGTTCGCGTGGCACTCCTCGCAATGCTTTTCGGCGACAAGCTTGCGCCCTTCGGCGGGATCGCTCGCCGCGAGGCAAAGACCCGCGGTCATGCAGGTGAAGAAGAGGAGGAGGGCGCGCATGAAGCCATGCTAGCCCTCCCGCAACGCTCCCGCTAGTCGCGGTAGATGATGGTGCCGACGTCCTCGCCTTCGAGCGCGCGCGTCACCATGCCGGGTTTCATCCCGTTGATGATCTGCAGCTCGTGGCAGAAGCGCGCCGCGCGCAGGTAGGTGAGCACCACGCGTTCGACCACGAGATCCCCCAAGTCGCGGGCGATGAGCTCGTTCACGCCGATGCGCGGAATGTGCTTCGCCTTCGGATTCTTCTTCGGGTCGTCCTCGTAGAGACCGTCCTCGTCCTTGATGAAGAGCGCGCGCTTCACGCCCAGCACCTCGGCGGTGAGGAAGACACCCGCGTCGGTGCGGTTGGCCGGGATGCGGCCATTCTCGCCGGGCTTTTCCCAATACCCGAACGGCGGCATGCCCGTCATGATCGGGATGCACTTCATGCTGAAGTAGAGCGGGAGCTTCTCGAAATCGTCGTGCAGCATGAAGACGCCGCCGTGCTCGGCGAGCAGCATCTGGAGCATGCGCGCGTTCTGGCGCGGCACGTAGCCGCCGAGCGCGGCGAGCACGCCCGTGGGCAGCTCGATGTCGGAGGCGACCGCGTAGATGTGGCGCGCGCGCGTGCCGCCGCCGCAGCAAAGCAGGAGCTGGTGCTTGTCCTTCGCCTTGATCAGTTGCTCGAGGATCGGGAAGACGGCGGTGCGCCCGCGGTCCATGATCGACTGGCCGCCGATCTTCATCACCTTCACGTGCGGCATCATCGCGTTCGGCTTGTAGTCGAAGGCCGCTCCGGACTCGAGCGCGCTCTCGATCACCAGCCGCTCGGCGTGTTTTCCTGCGTTCATTGCCGCGCTCCCCGCTCGATCACGGTGCCGGCGGGTTCGCCCGCGAGCGCCCTCGTGAGCTCACCTGGTTTCAATCCATTCACGATCTGCACGCGCTCCACGTGCCGAGCGCTGCGCCAGACTTCGAAGAGCTTGCGATCGAGGATCAGGTCGCCGGGCATGTCGTTCCAGATGGCTTCGAGCGTCGTGTGGCGGATGAGCTTCGCATCCGCATGCCGCTTCGGATCGCGGTCGTAGAGGCCGTCCTCGTCCTTCACGAAAATGATGTGCTTCATGCCGAGCACTTCCGCGTGCATGAAGAGGCCGAAATCCGAGCCGTGCGTGGGAAGCGCGCCGCCTTCGTTGGGCGGCTCCCAGAAGTGGTAGGGCGGGATCGAGATCACGATCGGGATCATGCCGTTCTCGAGGTAGAGAGGCATCTCCCAGAAGTGCTCGCGCTGCATGACGATGGAGCCGCGCTTGGCGAGCAGCGCATTGAGCATCACCGCGTTGGCTTCTTCCATGGCGCCCACGAGCTGCGCGATGCCGCCCAGGGGAAGGCCGAGGTCGGCCGCGATCGAGACCGTGTGGCGCACGCGCGTGCCGCCGCCCACGCCGACCACGATGCGATGCTTGCCCCTCGTCGCCGCAAGCTCTTCCACGAGCGGGCGCAGGGCTTCACCGCCGCGATCGAAGATCGATTGTCCGCCGATGCTCACGAGCTTCGCGTCGGGGAGGATCGCGTACTCGAGCTCCGAGTGCGTGGTTGCAACGACGCGCCGGTCGACCAGCGACTCGGCCATCAATTTCGAGGCAATGTGGGTCCTGCCGTCACCAGTGACGAAACCGCTCATCCAGACTCCCGGGGTTGGTTCTTGGAATCCCTCTTGGGGAAGAGGTGGGTCGTAGCCCTGACGAGATGATAGCTCACATAGCCCGAAATCACCCCGAAAGTTACATGTACGGCGAGCCCCGGCAGCAGGATCGCGTAGGCGACCGCCGGCGGCTGCACGGCGAGCGTGACGAGGAAGATCGTGGCGAACCGTCCCGCGGCGATGATGCCGCCCACGATCGAGAACGTGAGCCCCGAAGGCATGCGCCCGCTCGCCATGAGCGGTGGGAGGATCGCGTCGCAGATGAGGCCGGGCGTCACGTGCTTCATGATCTCGAAGATCCCGTAGCGGCCGTCTCCCATGAGGAACGCGACGATGCCCATCGTGAGGCCCGTGAGCGTGGCGCCGAAACGCGTGGGCGCGATCAGCGTCGCGACGATGTAGAGCGGGGTGAGCAGCACGAGCTTGTGTCCCGGCGCGAACGGAATGCTCGGCAGGACCTTCAGCGCGCGGATTCCCAGCATGAGGAGCGCCACGCCGGCCACGACGCTCACGTTGCGGATGAGCTCGCGCTTCCGGTCGTCCAGGCCCGAGCTGCCCAGGTGCGCTTCGACGCGGCCGATCTGGCGCTCGAGGCCGGAGACGATCGCACCGACGTCGCCTCTCATGAGGCGCTTCGCGGCCGTCCAGAACGATTCGCCTTCGGGAGATTCGACGCGATGACGTCCACCGCCGCCACCTCCGCCTCCACCGCCGCCACCACCACCTCCGCGTCCACGGCCCACGTCGCCGAGAAGCATGAGCACCGCATCGATCGAAAGCGCGAGCATCTCGGGAACGCCGAGCTTGCCGAGCCCCGCGGCGATCGCGCGCGGATCACCGGCTCGCGCGACCTGCGAAGCCATCACCACCGCGAGCACTCGCATCACCATCAGCACGCCGGTCCAGGCCGCGGCGACATCGACGGGAAAGTGGAACGGACCGACCTCGAAGCGCTGCCAATGCTCCGCGCCGGAGTCGTCGCCGAGCAGGGCGTAGGAAAGCACGATGAAGAGCGCGAACACCCAGAGCTTGGTGACCTGGCGAAGGAGTGCTTTGACGCCTAGGCCCGCGGCAAGCCAGAGCACCGCGAGGATCGCGAGCACGATCGCGACCTGCCACGGATGCGGAAGGAAGAAGATCCCGACCGCGACGACTACGACGAAGAAGACCCGCCAGCGAGGATCCAGGTCCCGGAGCATTCGGTCAGCGCATGTTGCCCGTGTGGCCGAGCGAGTAGCGGCCCGGCTGGGGCCACACCGCGAGGCCGTGGGGCTCCAGGCCGACCTTGATCACCTTCGTCTCGCCGCTCGTCGTGTCGATCGCGTAGACCACGTTGTCGTAGCGACCCGATAGCCAGAGCGTCTTTCCATCGGCGCTCACGTTGCCCATGTCGGGACTGCCGCCGCCGGGAATCGGCCACGTCGCCTCGACTTTCTCGGTGGCGAAGTCCACGACCGAGACGCTGCCGGGGCCGGCGCGCACTCCGTGGATCGCATGGGAGCCGCGATTCGCGACGTAGAGTTTTTTGCCGTCGCGGCTGGGATAGATGCCGTGCGTGCCCTTGCCGGTCGCGACGAATCCGATTTCCTTGAAGGCCGCGGCGTCGATCACGAAGATCCCATCGGCATGCATGTCGGCCACGTAGAAGCGGCTTCCGTCCGGAGAGACGCGAATGTCCTGCGGCATGCCGCCCTTCGAGAGCTTGAGGTAGCCCATGACCTTGCGCTCGACGAGATCGATCTTCGCGAGGCCGCCCGAGAACTCGCAGGTGAAGATCGCGAAGCGCCCGTCGATCCCGAAATCGGCGTGGTTGATGCCGCCGCATCCCGGAGTGCGGATCGAGTATTGAAGCGCCATCGTCTTCGGATCGCGGAAGTCCAGGCGCTTGAGCGCCTCGGCCACTACGATCGCGGACTTGCCGTCGGGCGAGAAGTACATGTTGTACGGGTCATCGACCGCGACCGCGGGGCCGGGCTTCGCCGTCTTCGGATCGATCGGCGTGAGCGTGCCCTTGGTGGTGCCCTCGGCGTTGTTCGTGACCCAGAGCGTCTGCAGGTCCCAGGACGGCACCACGTGCTGCGGGTTGAGGCCGACCTTGAACTTGTCGATGACCTGGTACGTCTTCGGATCGATCACGTACACGTCGTTGGACGAGACGTGGGGAACGTAGACGCGCTCGAGGTGCCCCTCGACGGCGGCGCTCAGCTTTCCCGCGGTCGTCTCGCTGTAGAGGTTCTTCGGATCCGGGACCGGCGGCATGCCGGGGGCCGGATCGATCTGCGCCAGCGCCAGGGGGCACGCGACGGACGTAAATACGATGAATACGGACAATCCGGCAATGAAAGTGGCGCGGTTGCGTGATACAGTCACAGGCACGTGGCTCCGGGCGAAAGGGCTATTTTACAGGGCCGCCCCGCAGGAGCCTCTGTTGTATCTGCAACCATACCAATTCGACGGAGAGGACCCATGAAGCAACTGATCATCCTGGCGATCGCCGCGGGCCTTTTGAGCGCCTGCGTGGAGGCCGACACCAAGGACGCCAAGAACAAGGAGTGGGTGGAACGCTCCTACCGCACGGGCAGCAACATCCCGAGCAAGCACACGGCGGGCGAAGACGGCGTGACCAGCGTCAGCAAGGACGACATGGACCGCATGCGCAACGGCAGCTCGGGAGCCATCCCGTCAATGCCGTCGGCGCCACCCGGCGGCGCGCACTGAGGGCGTCGATCGATCCGGAAGGGCCCGCTCCGGCGGGCCTTTTTCATTTGGGGGCGGCCGCCTCGCGCTTCACGTCGCGGTTGATCGCGTCCACCGTCTTCTTCATGACCAGATCCACGCCGATCTTGCCGAGCGCGCTGCTCGCCTTCGCGGGGTCTCCGTTCACGCCGTTGGACTTGTCGCCGCCCGCGGTCTTCATCCTTTCCTTGCGAACGAGCGACGGATCGATGGCGAGCATGAGTGAAGTGTCGGCGAGGCCCGCATGGACGCCGATCTCCTCCTCGGTGAAGCCCCGGGCCTTCAACGCCTCGACGTAGTCCTTCGAGACGGCGGTGTAGTACTCCTCGACGGCATGGGCCCGGACGGGCGTGCCGGCCCACTCCTTGTCGAGCAGGGCGGCGGCTTTCTTCATCGACTTCTGGTAGCCGCCATGGTCGCCGATGAAGACGATGTCCCTGAAGCCCTGCGACTTGAAGCCGCGGCCCGTCGAGAGAAGGATCTCCTCGAACGTGGACTCGGGAATCGTCATCGTCCCCGCGAACTTCATGTGCCCCGAGGGAGGATTGATCGAGCCTTCGGGAACGTAGGCGAGCACTGGGGCCACGAGCGCGTTGCCGAGCGCCGCCGCCACGCGCCCGGCGAAGAACCGCACGCGCAGGTTGTGCTTGTTGAGCGCGATGTGCGGACCGCTTTGCTCGGTGCCGCCGATTGGAACGATGATCGTGGTCTTGCCCGCCTGGACCGCGTCGCGGATCTCGGTCCACGTGAGCTCGCCCGTATAGACCGTGGGCGGATCGGCTCGCGCGATTCCCGCGGCAAGGAGGAGGAGGGCGAGAAAGGCGGAGGTGGTTCTCATGGAAGCGATGATAGCCGCAGTCCGGGCCGCAGATTTTTCCAATTGATAATGCAATCAGCCTCGTAACGCTCTGGTCTCAAACGCGAATATAGGCCCGCGTTGTAATTGGGCTTGA
>DATGGI010000252.1:0-33988 GCA_035308545.1 Usitatibacter sp. | reverse complement strand
TGCCCGCCGTCTTGAACGTGATGATCGATGGCATCGCGGCGCCCGTGGTGAAGCGATGAAGCGGATCGCCTCGGTGTGCGTCGCGTCGCTGCTCGCCGGGTGCGTGGCGTTCGCGCCGGCGCCTTCGCGCGAGGTCGTCGGCTACTACCCGGCGTGGAAGGGCGTCTTCGACTTCGATGCGACGCGGCTGACCGTCGTGAACTACGCATTCCTCGACATCTGCTGGGACGGAAAGCATGGCAATGGCGCCGTGGAAGCGCTGGCGCCTTGCGCGGGCGGCAATGGCTCCATCGTTCTCGGCCATCCGCAATTCGAAGGCCCGGTCCTCGAGGCGCTGGCGAAGGCGAAGCGCGCCCATCCGCATCTGCGGCTCATGGCCTCCGTCGGCGGCTGGAACTGGTCGAATCGCTTCTCCGACATGGCGAGCGATTTCGTGACGCGGTCGCAGTTCATCGCGTCGTCGCTCGAGGTCCTGCGCCGGTACGATTTCGATGGGATCGACATCGACTGGGAATATCCCGCATCGATCGGCGTTGCCTGCGCGGCAGGTCAGAAGACGTGCGATCGCCCGGAGGACAAGGATAATTTCGCGACGCTCGGGCGCGAGCTGCGCGCGGCGCTGGACCGCGCCGGCGCCGCGGACGGCAAGCGCTATCTCTTCACCGTGGCCGCGGGCGCCGACGCGAAATACGTCTTCGATGGATCGAAGAGCTCCGCCTGGCTCGCGAACCTCGCGCGAAGCACGGACTGGATCAACCTCATGACGTACGACTATCACGGCACCTGGGAACGCGCGGCGTACTTCGTGGCGCCGCTGGCGCGCGACGAGGCCGATCCCAACGCCGCCAACGTAGAGTCGAGCGTTCGCCTGTTCCTGGACCAGGGCATCGAGCCATCGAAGCTCGCCCTGGGCGCGCCTTTCTACGGGAAGGGCTGGAGCGGATGCGAGGCGGGGCCCGACGGCAGCGTGCTCTACGCGCCTTGCGCGGGATTGGCGCGCGAGGATCACGAGGCGAGCTTCGAATTCGCCTACCTGGTCGATGAGGGATTCCTCTCGCGCGACGAGGAAGGTCTGTACACGCGCGGCGGCCGGGGCTTCGTCCGCCACTGGGACGCCGCCGCGAAAGCGCCGTGGCTGTATAACCCGCAGACGCGCGTCTTCATCGCGTACGACGACGAAACCTCGATCCGGGAAAAAGCGCGTTTCGCGCGGCAGGCGGGGCTGCGGGGAATGATGTTCTGGGAGTTGTCCCAGGACCGGAACGGCGTCCTCGGCAGCGTGATCGCCGGGGAGATGCGGCGACCCTAGGCGTTCGCGCTCAGCGATCCGCGACCGCGCGGGCGAGCTTCTTCGATTCCTTCACCAGGTTCACGAAGCGCACCTTGCCGAAGGTCTTCGCGATTTGCGCCTGCGCGGCTTCCCAGGCGGGCATGGCGGCGGCGAACGCGTGCCGGCCCTTCGCGGTCGACGACACCATCCGGTGGCGCGCGTCTTCCCCGGGGTGGATCTCGACGAGGCCCAGGGCCTCGAGCCCGGCCACGTTGCGCGACACCGTGGTCTTGTCCATCACCACGTGGCGCGCGATCTCGCTCATCGGCGTGGGCTCGAGATTCACGATGGGCCAGAGGACCGCGAGCTGGTTCGAGGTGAGGCCCGAGGGCTTGAGGAATTCGTCGTAGACGGAAGTGATCGCGCGCGACGCCATGCGCAGGTTGCCGCAGATGCAGTCGAACCCGCGCCTGCGATAGGAATCGATGACCCTCTGGTTCATTACGGAATGTTACCATTTCTTTTCGTTGTAGGTGCAACGAAAGACCCGTGGCGGAAAGCGTGGGAAACGGGTCAAACGGGCTTCCGGCCCCGGGACTAATATCTGCGCGATGGACACCCTGACGAAGGCCCGCACCGACCTGGCCGCCGAGCTCGCCCGCGTGAACGACGAGATCAAGTCCTACCCGCAGCCCATCGCGCGCTGCGACGCGCAGCTCGCCGGGCTGCTGGAAGAGCGCGCGCGCATCCGGGCCCGGCTCGAGCGACTCGCCGACGATGAGTGAGGCGGTGGCGATGCGCCGCATCGCCATCGTCGTGTTTCCCGACGCCCAGGTCCTCGACGTGGCCGGGCCCATGGAGGTCCTGCGCGGCGCCAACCTCACGGTGCAGAAGAGCGGACGCGGCCGCGGTCCCGCCTACGCCACTGAAATCGTCGCCGCCCGCGAGGGCGCGGTCCGGACCTCATGCGGCCTGGGGATCGTGGCAACGCATTCGTTCCGTGATGCCTCGCGCGACATCGACACGCTCATCGTCGCCGGCGGCGTGGTGGACAAGGCGATCGGGGACGCGAAGCTCGTGGAGTTCGTGCGCGCCCGCGCGGCGAAGGCGCGCCGCGTCGCGGCCATCGGCACCGGCGTCTTCATCCTCGCGGTGGCGGGCCTGCTCGATGGGCGCCGCGCGACCACGCACTGGCGTGCGTCCCGCGATCTCGCCAAGCGTTTCCCGCAGATCGAGGTTGACGCCGAGCATCTCTTCGTCCGGGACGGCAAGTTCAACACCTCGGCGGGCGCGACCGCCGCGATCGACCAGGCGCTCGCCCTGGTGCAGGAGGACCTGGGGCGCGAGGTCGCCATGGCGGTGGCGCATCGCAAGGTGATGTTCATGCGAAGGAGCGGCGAGGAGCGCCAGGTGAGCGCGCATCTCGCGGCCCAGATGGTCGGGCACGAGCGCATCGCGAGGCTCGTCGGCTGGATCCTCGACAACCTCTCGCGCGACATCACCACGGACATGATCGCGGAGCAGGGCGCCATGAGCGAACGCTCCATGTACCGCCTCTTCGTGCGCGAGGTGGGAATGCCGCCGGCGCGCTTCATCGAGCAGGCGCGGGTGGATCTCGCCAGGCGCCTTCTCGAAGAAAGCGACATGCGCGTGGAGACGATCGCCCGGCGCTGCGGCCTGGGGAGCGAGGAGCGCCTGCGACGCGCCTTCCACCGGTCCTTCGGGATGAGCCCGCGCAATTATCAAGCCCGTCACCAGCAGCCCCCCGGAGCGTAGTATGGTGCGCAAAACGCGGACCACCGTGGGAGTCGGCCAATGTACAAGCGCATCCTCCTGGCGTACGACGGATCGGAAACGGGGCAGAAGGCGCTGCTCGACTGCCGCGAGGTGGCGAGCTGGACGAAATCGGAGCTGTACCTCGTCGCGGTGATGCCGCCTCCGGCGGCCTTCATCGGGGGCGAGGGCGGAATCTACGACGCGGAGCGCGAGAAGGAAGAGGAAGAGGCGTACCGGGAGATCCTCGCCGACGGCCTGAAGCGCCTCACCGATGCGGGGCATTCACCCCAGGGCGAGATCCTCGTGGGCGACGCGGTCGACGAAATCTCGACTCACGCGAAGAAGGTCGGGGCCGACCTGATCGTGGTCGGCCACAAGCACCTCGAGGGTTGGGCGAGGCGCTGGTGGCGCGGATCGGTCTCGAAATCGCTGATCGAGCACGCCCCTTGCAGCGTGCTCGTGGTCATCACCAAATAGCCACTCAGTGGTGCCAGTTGTGGTGGCTGTATCCGTGCGCGTATCCGTGCCCGTACGCATAGTGCGTGTGGTACAGGTACGGCCCTGCGCCAATCACGATGCTCGGACCGTAGTAGCCGCCGTAATACACCGGGGCGGGCGCCGCATAGACAGGTGCGGCCGCGTAGGCCGGTGCCGGCGCATATCCCGGCGCCGGAGCGTAACCGGAATCCGGAGCGTAGTTGGGATCCGGCTGGTACGCGTCGGGCGCGTAGCCGGAGTCGGGCGCGTAGCCGGGTTGGGGTGCGTAGCCGGGCGCGGGAGCATAGGCGGGCGCGGGAGGCGCGCCATAGTACGCGGGGCCCGTGCTCGCGCCGATCGCGGTGCCGATGACCGCGCCTGTCACGGCGCCGACCGCCGCGCCGTTGTGGCCGCCCGCGTTGTGTCCGATGACGGCGCCATGCCGCCGCCGAGGATCGCGCCCAGCACCGGATCGGCCGAGGCGTTCATGGAGATCGATGCCGTTGCCAGCCCTGCCACCATCGTGGCGATCACCAGGGGTTTGCGTGTCATTGAGCTTCTCCTTGTCGTCGTTACTGGTACGTATGTCCGAAATAACGCGCGACAAGGCCAAAGGTGGTCGGCCCTTACAGTTTGTAACCTCTAAGGAGAAAAATGACTTCGGGGTCAGACCCCGAGAACTGGCGCGCCTCGGGGTCTGACCCCGGGTTATTTCTTCAGCGGCCGCGTGAGCGACGCGATCTCTTCCTTCGCGGGGAGCTGCGGACGGTCGCGTTCGGAAGCAACCATGCAGAGGAACCCGAGCGGCTCGTCGGCCGCCGCGTGGAACTGGTGCCACGTCATCGGCGGAACGCGCACGAGGTCGTGCGTGGCGATGTCCCAGGCCTTGTCGCCCACGAGGCATTGGCCGTGTCCGCGGATCACCATCACCGCATGCACGTGCTCGTGGCGCTCGAGCGTCGTGTAGCCGCCGGGCGAGACCTCGAAATAACGAAGCTGCGCCGGCACGCCGCCGCCTTCGAACAGCACCTGACGCGTCACGTCCTTGAAGGGCGCGCTGCCTTCCTGCTTGTAGGCAAGCACGTCCACGTCCTCCCAATGGAAGTCGCCGGAGTGCTTGCGAACGAGGGATTCGTCGTGCATGGAAGGAATTTTACGCCGAGGCGCCCACCGCGCGGACGAACTCCCGGGCGCGCTCGAGAAGCCGGTCCTTCGCCGACAGCAGCCCCCCGCCGATGAGCAACATCGTGTCGGGACCGTAACCCGCGAGCATCTCGTCCACGCGCTCGACCGTCATGCCGCCCGCGGGGACCGGCAGCACGGGCTTCAACCCGCTCCAGGGCGCGCGCGCATTCTTCGCGATGGCGAGGCACGTTTCGCGGCTGTAGCTGAAGCGGCCCCCGTGATTGGGGAAGACTGTCGCATCGGCGCCCAGCATCCGGAAGAGCGTGCCCAGCAGCACCGCCGGCGCGATGCGCGACGCCCCGGCGAACGCGGGATGCGCCATCACCGGGATCTCGAGGCTCGTCCTCAGCTCGACGAAGGCGGGCAGGCCGATGAGCATCGGCGCGACGAGCGCCATCTTCACGCCGCTCGCGCGCGCGATTCGGGCCTGCGCCGCGAGCGCCGCGCTTCCGCCCGAGAACGTCGGCGCATACATCGTGCGGCGGCCCGTCTCACGATTCGCGGCATCGATCGCCTCCTGGACCGCGGGCACGCGTTGCGCGAAAGGATGCGGGGACTGATCCGCGATGCCGTGGTCGTCCTTGATCACGTCGATGCCCGCGAGCGCGAACGTGCGCGCGAGGTTCGCGAGGTGCTCGACTGTCGAGCCCTGGGGCTTCAACGCCGAGCAGGTGAGCGAGCGCGCCTGCACGCCGGCGGCCGCGCGAATTCCCTCGATGCCGAAACGCGGGCCCGGGAACGCCTTCTCGTAGTCGCGCGGGAAGACCACGTCGATGAGCTGCACTTCCGGCTGGAGCGAGCAGTTGCCGAAGAGCATGTTGGCGAGCTGGGAGGCCTCGGCGCCCGTCGTGGCGGCGGCGATGCCGAGCGTCACGTCGAAGTAGTCCGCGTGCGGCCGGATCGCCTCGACTGTCGCCACGGTCTCGGCGAGCACGCGATCGTCGTCGATGGCGGAGAGCGGCATCTCCACGCTCTGCTCGGCTGCCAGCGCCTCGGCTCGGACGCGGCTCTCGGATTCCGGCGCGATGATGCGATAGGTGGCAAGGATGCGCTCCACTAGGCAGCCCTCAGCGAATCGACGATCTCGAGGCGCGCGGCCCGGATGCTGGGAAGGAATCCGCCCACCAGCCCCATGAACACGGAGAAGATCATCGTCTTCACGACGATCCCGCCGGTGAGGTAGAAGCCGAAGGCGAGCTGGCTGAACGACTGCCAGTTCATCGTCGTGATCGTGAAGGCCTGCAGGAACGACGCGAGCGCGAGGCCCATCGCTCCGCCGACGAGTGCGAGCAGCACGGACTCGAGGAGGAATGCGGCGAGGATGCTCGCGCGGCGGAAGCCGAGGGCCCGCAGCGTCCCGATCTCGCCGGTGCGGTTGGCGACGGCTGCATACATCGTGATCATCGCGCCGATCATGGCGCCGATCGAGAAGATGATCGACAGCGTGATGCCGAGGACGCTGATGAAGGTCGAGAGCGACTTCGACTGCTCCTCGTAGAACGCGGGCTCCTGCTTCACGTCGAGGATCAGGCGCTGGTCGTCGCTGATGTCCTTCTGGAGCCGTGAGAACTCGTCGCGGTCTTGCAGGCGCACGATGACCGATGAGTAGCTGGTGCGGCGGAAGGCCTGCATCATCTGCTCGACGTCGCCCCAGATCTCGGAATCGAACCCGGACTTGCCGCCATCGAAGGTGCCCACGACAGTCCACTCGCGCCCGGCGAAGCGCAGCCGCTCGCCGATGCCCACGCCCGCGAAGTTCTCGGCGATGCTGCGGCCCACGACGATCTCGGACGTTCCGGCGTGGAACATGCGCCCGTCGACGATCTTCACCTGGGGCCTCAGCACGAGGCCGACCGGCGGGAGCCCGCGCACCACCACGTTCTGCGGCTTGTCGCTTCCCTGCTTGGGCACCTGCGTGAGGACGAGGATCTCCTTCGAGACCAGCGGGTCGCCGTTCGCGTCGTGCGCGATGTCCGGGAGCGTCTCGATGAGCGAGGCCTGGTCGCGATACACCGAGCTCTGGATCTCCGTCTGCGACGATTGCCGGAGCAGGATCGCGTTGTCGTAGCTGCCGGTCGAAACGAGCGTGTGCTTCAGGCCCGCGTCGAGCATCAACACTGCGGCGAACACGAAGACCACGAGCGCCATGCCGCCCGCCGTGAGGAGCGTCGTGACCTTGCGGGTCCAGAGGTTGCGGAAGATGTAGGAGAAGGGAATCTTCACGCATCAACCCGCGTAGCGAAGGCCGTCGACGATCTTCACGTTGGCCGCCCGGTACGACGGCAGCACGCCGGCGAGGATCCCGACGCTCGCCGCGGCGACGGCCTGCATCATCACCGTGTGCGAGTTCACGTAGAACACCGGGAACATCGTTCCCATCAACGCCTTGAAGAAGGCCGCCACCGGGAACGTGAGGGCGATGCCGATGGCGCCCCCGAGGCTCGAGATCATCACGGACTCGCCGAAGATCAGGGCCGCCACGAAGAGCGGCGGGAAGCCCAAGGCCTTGAGCGTCGCATACTCCGCCAGGCGCTCGCGCGCGGTCATGGCCATGGTGTTGGCGACCACGGCGAAGATGATGATGATCACGACGAAGGAAACGATGCGCACGGCGGTGACGATCGCCTCGGTCTGCGCGACGAAGCCGAGCGAGAAGGCCTTCTCGGTTTCCGTGAGCGTCTCCGCGAGCGAGTTCCGGAACTCCTTGTCGACCGCCTGGCTGATCTCCGCGGCGCGCGAGCCGTCCGCGATCTGGACGATGAAGACGCCCGCGAATTCGGCGCGCTTCGGGAAGCGCTTCTTCATCTGCTCGTTCAGGTAGTCCCAGTGGAAGTAGAGCTGGCGCGTGACTGTCGTCTCGTCTTTCGGCTCGTAGATGCCGCGCACCGTGAACTCCCAGGTGCCGCCGCCGTAGATGGGGCTCGTCATCGGGATCACGTCGCCCACCTTGAAACCGTGCTGGTCGGCGATGAGGCGGCCCACCATGCAGCCGCGCTGGTCGCGCTTGAAGGCGAGCAGCTCGTCGGGCTTCACCTTGAATTCGGGATAGAGATCGAAGAACACGTCGTGGTCCACGGCGAACGTGGCGAAGAAGTTCTTGAACGTCTGGTCCTTGTAGACGCCGCCGAACCAGTTGGAGATCGCGACCGCCGTGACGCCGTCGACGGACCTGATGCGCTCGCGATAGTACGCGGGCAACGAGAACACGAGCGACGTGGCGTTGCGCGTCACGAGCCGGTTGGCGCTCGCCATGTCCGCGCCCGCGTACCAGGCGTTCACCACGGTCTGCAGCAGGCCGAAGGCGAGGATCGCGACGACGAGTCCCACCATGGTGAGCAGGCTCCGCAGCTTGTGCCGGAAGATGTTCTTGAAGATGAGCTTGAGGTAGTACATGTCACCCCGGGCGGCGCTCTTGCGCCGATGGCCCGGGGCTCGATTGCGCTTCCGGGATCAGCTCGCCCTTCTCCAGGTGCGTCACATGGCGCGCCGAGAGGACCGCGTGCCCGTCGTGGCTCACCATGATGATCGTCTTGCCCATCTCGGCGTTGAGGCGGCGCAGGAGCGCGAGCACTTCCTCGGCGCTCTTGCGGTCGAGGTCGCCCGTGGGCTCGTCGGCGACGATGAGCGTGGGATCGGTGATGAGCGCGCGCGCGATCGCCACGCGCTGCTGCTGCCCGCCCGAGAGTTCGTTCGGATAGTGCTCCATGCGGTCGGCGAGGCCCACGAGGGCGAGCGCGGTCTCCACGCGTTCCTTGCGGTCCCTCTTGCCGAGCGAGGTGAGCAGCAGCGGCAGCTCCACGTTCTCGAACGCCGTGAGCACCGGCATCAGGTTGTAGAACTGGAAGATGAAGCCCACGTGGGACGCGCGCCAGTCGGCCAGGTCCGCTTCCCCCAGCCGCGTGATGTCCTCGCCATCCACGAGGAGCTCGCCCTCGTCGGGCTTGTCGATCCCCGCGATGAGGTTGAGGAGCGTGGACTTGCCCGAGCCCGACGGCCCCATCAGCGCGATGAAGTCGCCTTCGGGAATCGTGAGCGTGATGTCGCGAAGGACCGGCACCACCTGGTCGCCGCGCCGGTAGCTCTTCGAAAGGCGAGTGATGCTGACGATCGGGCGCGCGGCCACGTCGGATTACTTCTTCGCGAGTGTGACGGTGGCGCCGTCGCGCAGGCGTTCGCCGGGACTGAGCGCGACCTTGTCGCCGGCTTTCACGCCGGTCACCTGGACCAGGTCCCCGAGCTTCTGGATCGGTCCCACGGACACCTGCTTCGCGACGTTGTCGTCGCCGACCACGAAGACGACATCCTTGCCGTCGCGCTTCACCACGGCCTCGGGCCGCACGGCGGTCACGGACTTGCGCTCCTCGGGCTTCGGCGCGCGCGAGAGGAACGCGACCTTCGCGCTCATGTCGGGCAGCACGCGCGCGTCTTTCTCGACGAAGCTCACCTTCACGAGCAGCGTCGCCTTGGTGCGGTCGACCGTCGGCACGATGCGCGAGACTTCGCCCAGCAGGCGAAGGTCGGGATAGGCGTCGAGCTGGATCTCGGCCGGCATCCCCACGGTGATCTTCGAGATCGAGGCCTCGGACACGTCGGCTTCCACTTCGAGCGTGGACATGTCGGCCATGTTCACCACGGCGCCTTTGGAATCCGTCGCGGAGGAGAACGGCGCGACGATGTCGCCCATGTTCGCGTTCTTGGTGAGCACGATGCCGTCGAAGGGCGCGCGGATGAGCGTCTGTTCCACGGCGACTTCGGCCTGCCGCGCGTTGGCTTCGGCCACGCCGATCTGTCCGTTCAGCGACGCGATCGACGCCTTCGCCTTGTCGTACCGCGCCTCGGCCGAGTCGAGGGCGGCCGCGGCGACGAATTTCTGGTTGTAGAGATCCTGCGTTCGCTTGTAGTTGTGATCGGCGTCCTTGAGCTCCGCTTCGCCCTGCCCGAGGTTCGCGCGCGCGGCCTTCGCACTGGCCACGGCCGAATCGCGGGCCGCCGCGACGTCGCGATTCTCGAGGCGCGCGATCACCTCGCCTTCCTTCACGCGCGAGCCTTCCTGCACGCCGAGCCATTCAAGGCGCCCCGTGGCCTTGGTGGATACCGCGGCCTTGCGCCACGCGGACACGCGGCCGGTCGCGTTCAGCAGCGAGATCGCCGCCGTCGGATATGCCGTGGTGACGGTGGCGACCTCGACGGACTCCGGCGCGCGCGAACGCATGATCATCGCGAGCGCGACGAGGACCACGGCGACGGCGAGGCCGATCGTCCACATGTTCACCCAGCGGCGCTTGCGGCGCGGGGCGAACGACTTGGATCCGCGGTCGATGGAGAGCTTCGAGAGGTCGGGGCTCGACACGTGAGACTCTGTTTGGAATTGTTTCCAAATTATATAGGGTCCGCCGGACCCAAAAAATTAATGCCGGGAACACGGAGAACACGGAGATCCACAGAGGACACGGAAACATCCAAATGAATGCTGGTTGTTTCGTGCCGGCGATCGAAAGCCGCGACGATCCAGCACCGATTTGCCGTTTTCCGTGTCCTCCGTGGATCTCGGTGTCTCCGTGTTTCCGGCCGTAATTCCGCAGCGGACAATCAGAACAGCGCGAGCGTCGCTTCGTACAGGGGCTGGCCGCGTTCGGCGAAGGAATCGACGATCGTGAAGTGGTTGAGCCCGGGAAGGAGCAGGGCCTGCCCGGACTGCGGCGACCACGCCTGGGCGAGCGCGCGCGACTGGCGCTGGAACTCGGAGCTTTCGCCGGCGCCCGCGGCCACGACGAGCCTCGCGTCCACGGTGCGCTTCTTGTCGAGGAGCGATAGGCGCTTCACCGCGGCGTCGTCGAGCTTGTAGTCGGCGTTGAACCCCAGGTGCAGCATCGGTTCGAAATCGAAGATGCCGCTGAAGGGAACGCCGCCCACGATGCACGCCGGATCGAACGCGAGGCGCTCGCGCGGCGCGCAGAAGAGCGCCGCCGTGAGGTGGCCGCCCGCGGAATGGCCGCTCACGACGAGGCGTTCGCACGGCACGCCGTATCGAGCCCCGTTGGCGGCGAGCCAGTTCGTGCACTCGATGATGTCGTCGACGATATCGTCGATGCGGGCCTCGGGCGCGAGGCGGTACGCCGGCATCGCGACGTTCACCCCGGCGGCGGCCCACGAAGCGGCGAGCCACGAGAACATGGCCTTGTCGAGGGACCGCCAGTAGCCGCCGTGGATGAACATGAGCGTGCCCCGGGCGCCGCTCCCCGCGGAAAAAAGATCGATGCGATGCCGTGGGTGCGCGCCGTAAGGGAGGTCTACGTGCGCGGAAAGCGTCTCGCGAACGAAGCGGGAGTCCTCGTCCCAGCGCGCGAAATACTCCGCATGCTCCGGCACGAGCGCGCGGTTGTTGTACTCGCGCTCGACGAACTCCTTCGAGAATGTCACTTCGCTTCCATCGCGCGAATCGCCTCGGCGATGTCGTGCGCGACGCGCGCCAGCGCCCGGCTGTGGGCCGCGGCGATCCCCTCGGCTCCGGGAGCTGCCGCCTCGCGCACCGACGTGCGGCCCAGGCGCGGCGCCTGGGTCTTGCGCGAGCGGATCGTCCACATCACGTCCTCGGAGATCTCGCCCGGCGACGAATCGAAGTGCTGCACGTCGATCGCCACGCGGTAGTCGATGTCCAGCGCCGAGGACTGGCGGCTGGTGAGCACGTTGGGCGTGTTGAGCTCGCGGGCGATCGCGTCGGCGAGAAGGCGCGGAATCGCGCTCTTGATGGGCTCGATCCAGCGATGCTGGTCGTCGATGTCGGCGCGGTTGTCGTCGTGCCGGATCACCATCTGCGGCCGGTCCACGGCGTCGGGGACCGTGACCGGGCCGATGTGGATCGCGAGCGTGGAGGCGGGCGCGGCCGGCGCCGAGGGCGCGGGCGGCGCAGACAGCGAGTAGAAATCGATCTTCGGTTCCGTGCCGCACGCGCAAGCGAGCAGCGCGGCGCCGAGGGCGGCAATCCAGCGCATCATTGCTGTTCTCCCTGTCGTCTGCCGCGGATCAGCGCGTCGGGATGGCGCTCGAGGAAATCGACAAGCGCGCGCAGCTCCTCGGAAGAGCGCTTCATTTCCTCCAGCGTGTCGCGAAGGTCCGCCTGGATGGGCGAGTCCTCCGCCATGGTCTTCTGCGCATCGGCGAGCGTGCGGCGCGCCTGCTCGAGCGTGCGCTTCAGCTCCGGCGTGACGTCGCTGTCGAGGTGCTTCGCCAGCGTGTCGGCCTGCTGCAACGTGGTCTTCAACTGCTCGAGCGCCTTGCGCAGGTCTTCCCCGATCACGTCGAAGGGCACCTTGTCGATCCGCTTGAGGATGCGGGCGATCGTGTCCTGGAGCTCCGCGAGCGTCCCGGGAACCGTGGGAATCTCCGGCGGCCTCACGTGGTAATCCATGGTGGCCGGCGGCGCGTTCGGAAAGAAATCGAGCGCGACGTAGAGCTGCCCCGTGAGCAGGTTTCCGTTGCGGAGCTGCCCGCGGAAGCCCGCGCCCACGAAGCGGCGCATGCGTTCATCGGCTGGAATGTCCTCGGCCTTGTGCGACCCATTTCGGGCGAGGGGGCCGAGGCGCTCGGGGAAGAACTTCATCTCGACCACGGTGCGGAAGTTCACCTTCTCGGGCAGGTACTCCAGGTCGATGCGCGAGACTTCGCCGATCTCCACGCCGCGGAAATCGACAGGCGCGCCGACGTTCAGGCCGCGCACCGTCTGGTCGAAGCGCATGGTGTAGGTCTCGACCACCTTCTCGCGCTTCTTCATCGCGTCGCTTCGGTCGCGCCACAGCACGAAGAGGTCGTTCTTGTTGGCCCGCGTGGTGACTCCTGCCGGGTTGTCGAACGCGATGCCGCCCACGAGCACCGTGACCACGGATTCCGTGTCCACCTTGAGGCCGTTCGCGTCGAGCGCGAAGTCGATGCCGCTCGCGTTCCAGAATCTCGAGGCGGGCGTCACGAACTGGTCGAAGGGCGCGTTCACGAAGACGCTCACGATCACGTCGCCGCCGTCCTTGGAGACTTCCGTGGAGGCGACCTGTCCCGCCGATACGCCGCGGAAGTAGAGGGGCGAGCCGATGTCGATGGAGCCCAGGTCCTCCGCGGAAAGGCGGAACATGCTGCCGGGCACGTCGGCGGTCACCGCCGGCGGAGTCTCGAGGCCTTCGAAATCGCGCTTCTCCTCGGACGCATGGCCCGGATCGCTGCCGATGTATGCGCCGGCGAGCAACGTGCCCAATCCCGAAACGCGGCCTCCGGAGATTCGCGGGCGCACGACCCAGAATCGCGTGTCGGTCACCAGCAGTCCGCTCGACGCTTCCTTCACCATCGAGGCGGTCACGATGACGCCCTTGCGGTCCCGGTCGAGCGTGATCTGCTTCACCGTGCCGATGTCCACTTCCTTGTATTTGATGCGCGTCTTGCCGGCCTCGAGGCCCTCGGCGGTGCGGAAGCGGATCGTGATCGTGGGGCCGCGGTCGAGGAAGTGCTGCAGCGTGAGCCATCCCGCGATGAGGATCGCGATCGCCGGGATGATCCATACGGGCTGCACCCAGCGCATGCCCGGCCGGCGCGCCACCGCGCTCGGCACTCCGGAGTCCGGCGTGGTGGGGTCGCTCATTTCGGGTCGTCGAGGGGATCCCAGATGAGGCGGGGATCGAAGCTGAGGGAACAGAAGAGCGTGAGGATCACGACCGCGGCGAAAGGCAGCGACGCCGGTCCGATGCTCACCTCGCCGATCGTGTTGAACTGCACGATGGCCACGAGCAGGCCGCCCACGTAGATGTCCACCATCGACCAGCGTCCAACCGTATGCACGACACGGTAGATGATCGCGCGGCGGCGGGGCAGCCACTTCGAGCGCGCCTGCGCGGTGGAGAGCAGGAAGCCCATGGCCGCGAGCTTCGCGAGCGGGATCACGATGCTCGCGAAGAAGATGATTCCCGCGATGAGGTAGTCGCCGTCTTCCCAGAAGACGCGCACGCCGCCGAGGATGGTGTTGCTCGTGAAGGAAAGCAGGGTCGTCGACTCCAGCGCGGGCATCGTGTTGGCGGGAATGTAGAGGATGCACGCGAGCACGAAAAACGTCCATGCGCGCACGAGGCTGTCGGGCTTGCGCGCATGCAAGCCCTCGCCGCAGCGCGGGCAGTCGCAATCGCGCCCGCCCTCGAGCGGGCGGCAGATGAGGTCACACGCGCGGCACACGTAGAGTCCCGACCGGAGTGCCGTCGTGCTCACGGGCGAAGCTCCTTCACGCAGGCCCAGAAGGCGCGCGGATCGTACATCGAGACCGCCGCCGAGACCATCATGATCGCGCCGGCGAGCGAGTAGACGCCGATGCCGAGCACGACAGTCGCCATGTGGCTCAGCTTCACCACCGAAACGATCACGGCGATGAGGAAGACCTGCATCATCGTCCAGGGGCGCACCGCTTCGGTGAGCCTGTACGCGAACGACAAGGCGCGCGGCACGTGGCCGAACCGCACGGAGCCCAGCAGGTAGAGCATCGCGGCGATCTCGATGCCCGGCAGGAGGATCGTCGTCATGAACATGAGGATCGCGACCAGCCGCTCGTTGTCGTCGTACAGCGCCTGGGCGGAGCCCAGCAGCGTCGTGCTGTTGGTCAGCCCCTGCGCTTCCAGCGAGAGCACCGGGAAGGCGTTGGCGATCACGAAGAAGACCGCCGCGCCGATCATGAAGGCGAGGGTCGCGTCGACCGAGTGCGGGATGTAGCGGAAGAGCTGCGCTCCGCACCGTGCGCACTGGGCCACTCCGCGCGGGCCAAGCTCGACTTCCTTCTGCAGGAGGTCGCATTCCGGGCAAGCCACCATCGCACGAACTTCGCTCATATACACTCGCGCTCAACCATGGACACCGTGCCTCCGGCGGCCGGCCGGGAGTTGATCGAGCGCGTCCAGCGCCTCGCCCGGCACAGCGAATCGCCGCATCATTACACGCGCACCTACCTCACGCCCTCGCATCGCGCGGCCGCGGAGGAGATCGCGGGATGGATGCGGGAGGCGGGAATGGTGGTGCGGGTCGACGCCGTCGGCAGCGTGATCGGCCGATATGAGGCCGCGGTGACCGGCGCCAGGACGTTGCTTCTCGGTTCGCATTTCGACTCCGTCCGCAACGGGGGTACGTTCGACGGTGTCCTCGGCATCCTGGTTCCCATCGCGTGCGTGGCGGAGCTCCACCGGCGCGGCGAGCGGCTTTCCCATGCGATCGAGGTGGCCGCTTTCAGCGACGAGGAAGGCGCCCGTTTCCAGACGAGCTTCCTCGCAAGCCGCGCCATGGTCGATGGCGGGGCATCGCTCGAGGGCCTGCTCGACCGCCGCGATGCCGATGGCGTCACGCTCGGCGAGGCGTTGCGCTCCGCGGGACTCGATCCGGCCGCCGCCGATGCGCAGCGCGTCGATCCACGATCGCTGGCGGCCTACGTCGAGGTCCACATCGAGCAGGGACCGGTGCTCCTCGACGAGGGACGCGCGCTGGGTGTCGTGACGAGCATCGCGGCCGGACTGCGCTACCGGATCGTGGTGAAGGGAGAGGCCGGGCACGCGGGTACGGTTCCCATGGCGCGGCGCCACGACGCGCTCGCCGCCGCCGCGGAGATGGTCGTGGCGATCGAGAAGCGCTGCTCCGGCCACGGCTCGCTCGTCGGCACCGTCGGCACGCTTCGCGTGAAGGACGGAACGGCCAACGTGATTCCCGGCGAGGTCGAGTTCACCGTCGACATCCGCGCGGCTGACGGAAGCGCGCACGTCGATGCCGCGCGCGATGCCTTCGCCGAATGCGAAGTGATCGCAAGGCGCCGCGGCGTCGCTTTCGAGACGACGAAGACCCACGAAGTCCAGGCGGCGCCCTGTGCTGGCTGGCTGCAGGACCGCATTGCCGCGAGCATCGAGCGCACGATTCCGGGCGCCCCGGCGCGGCGCCTGCCGAGCGGGGCCGGGCACGACGCGATGATCCTCGCGAGGGCCTGCGACGTCGGCATGATGTTCGTGCGCTGCGGCGCGGGCGGCGTGAGCCACAACCCGGCGGAGACTGTAAGCGCCGCCGATGCGGGACTCGCGTTCTCGGCGCTCCTCGACTTCCTGCGCGCCTTCGGCCGCTAGCGTCGCTCTCACTTCGAAGACACCAGGTGCAGCGGCGGGCGGCCCGCGTTCGCCGCCTTGCGGCAGTGGTCGACGATGAGCGCGACCTGGCGGGTGAGCGCGAGCGGGGCCGCGGCGCGCCCCTCCAGGACGTCGCGGGTCCACGTCGCCGTCGCGTCGGCCTCGCGGGCCGGCAGGAGATAGTTCGCCTCGCTCTCGCCGATGAGGTGCGAGATCGTCGATCCGTCGGAGCGCATCTCCTCGATGGGCTGCGGCGCATTGAGGCGCACGATCGCTTCGCCCTCCACGCCGCGCATCACGAAGGCGTTCGCCGGGAACGCATTGAAGTAGTCGCGCATGAGCTTCAGGAAATCCGGATGCGTGACCGGCACCATGCGGCATGCGCCGGCGGGCGCGACGCCGTTCGGCAACATGAGCTTGGCGATCGTGTGGCCGCTGTTTCGAACGCCGGTCACGGACCGAAGGTCGATCACGCGCGCGAGATCGGGCGACAGCACGGCCACCGGCATCGCGGCGAGCTTGCGCGCGTCGAGATGGTCCTCGGCTTCGGCGACGCTCTCCGCGCACGGATGCCCGAGGTGCTCGAGGATCTCGAAGGTGCCCACGCGCGCGGCCTCCTGTCGAACGCCGTGCACGAGCACCGGGACGTCCTCGCGCGCGAGGAGCATCGCGAGGAGCGGCACGAGGTTGGCGAGCTTGCGCGAGCCGCTGTAGCTCGGAAGGATCACCGGGATCGCGCGTCGCGCCGGCATGTCGAGCGGGCGCACGTGCGGCTGCAGCGCGTCCATCATCCCCGCGAGCTCCTCGAGGCTTTCTCCCTTCACCCGCAGGGCGACCATCAGCGCGCCCAGCGCGATATCGGCCACCTCCCCGGCGAAGACCGCCGAGAAAAGCGTCCGGGCCTCGCTGCGGGTCAGGTCGCGGGCTCCGCTGCGGCCGCGAGCGATCTCCTTCAGGTAGGGCTTGGCGTCGAACATATTGCCCAGACTAGCTTTTTTTCCGTGTCGGCGTGCATATCACCGGGTGGAACTGCCGAAAATTCGGCAGATGCACCCCCCCTCCCGTGCTATCTTGCATCCGTAACTCGAGTCCCATCCTGAACAAGACGGAGCGAACATGAGCAAGAACGACAAGAAACCGGGTGACGGCGAACTTTCCGAACAGCAACTCGACAAGGTTGCCGGTGGCCAGGAAGTGCGCAAGATGGAAACCATCGTGGTGACGGCCAAGCGCCCGCAGCCCGAGCAGAAGGTCGTCAAGATGGACACCATCGTGGTGACCGCGCAGCGCGACAAGCCGGATCTTGCCGGCACGAAGATCGCCCAGGCCGACACCAAGACGCACAAAGACTAGGCCGTCTGCCGCGCGAGCATCGCGCGGAACGGACCTGCCTCGGCCGCGAGCTCCTGGAACGTCCCCTGCTGGACGATCCTGCCGCGGTCGAGCACCACGACGCGATCGGCCCCTCGCACCGTATTGAGGCGGTGCGCGATCACTATGCGCGTCGCCTCCAGCCCCGAGAGTCCCTCCAGCACGGTCGCCTGGGAGACGTTGTCCAGCGCGCTTGTCGCTTCGTCGAGCAGGAGGATGCGCGGATTGGCCACGAGCGCCCGCGCGATCAGCACGCGCTGGCGCTGGCCTCCGGATAGCGTGCTCAGCCCTTCGCCGACCACGGTGTAGAGGCCCATCGGCATCGCCTCGATGTCGCGCTCCAGCCCGGCGCGGCGCGCCGCGTTCGTCGCCTCCTCAACTCCCGCGGTGTTCGCGCCCACGATGTTGGCGAGGATGTCGCCCGCCCAGAGCTTTCCGCCCTGCAGCACGGTGCCGATGCGCCGGCGAAGATGCCTCGCGTCCAGCGTGCGGACGTCCTTTCCGTCGTAGCGCACGGCGCCCGCCGCGGGCGTCTCGAATCCCAGCAGCAGGCGCAGCAGCGTGGATTTGCCCGAGCCGCTCGCGCCGACGATCGCGACGAACTCGCCGGGACGCACGCTGAGATCGACGTCCTGGAGCACGGGAGGGCCACCCGGATACGCGAAGCTCACGCCGGCGAGCTCGATCGCGCCCGCGGGATCGTGGCGATCGCCCTTGTTGCCGGCGTCTTCGGGCAGCGTGACGAGGATCGGGCGGGCCCGATCCCACACGGGCTTCAGGTTCACCAGGTCGAGCGCGGTGGCCACGAGTGCATGCACGCCGCCGAGCAGCGAGAAGAGCGCGGCCTGGAACGCCACGAAGTGTCCCGTCGGCATGGGCGAGGTGGCCGCTTCGCGCCACGCGAGCCAGAGGATGAGTATCGTCGCGGACGGCTGCAGCAGGTTGAGCGCGATCGCTTCCCAGTTGGACCAGCGCACGCTCTCGCCGATGGTGCGGCGGAACTCGTCGTACCTCGCATACCAGCGCTCGAGCGCGCGTCCCTCGGCCGCGCCGGCGCGCAGTTTCGCGATGCCCGAGAAGATCTCGAACTCCATCGAGGAGAGCTTGCCGTCGAGCGCCTCGATGCGCGGGCCCACGCGAAGTCGCGCGAGCCCGACCAGCGTCGACAGCCCGATCACGACGACCACGATGCCCGAGGCCGCGAGCGTGAGCGAGGGGCTGTACATGATCATCAGCACGACGTTGGAGAAGAGGAAGAGCGACGTCACGAAGGTGCCGATCGTCGAGCCCGTGAGCGTGCGCTGGATGGTGTTGACCGATCCCATTCGAAGGGCGAGGTCGCCGCTCGAGAAATCGCGGAAGAAACGCGCGGGCGCTGAGATCACGCGGTCGACGAGCGCCGCCTGCATCGAGACGCCGATCCGCGATTCGAAGCGGATCACCGCGAGCGAGCGAAGCATCTCGAGCGCGATGATGCTCAATCCCGCGACCGCGAGCCCGAGGATCATCGCTTCCACCGTGCCGATCGACCCGGTGGGAATCGCGTGGTCGATGAGCCAGCCCGTCCCGAGCGGCGTGAGCAATCCCACGATCCCCGCGACGAGGCCCGTGAGGACGAGCACCGCGAGGTCGCGGCCGCCGTGGACCGCGGCAAAGCGCAGCATGTCCTTCGCTCCCAGCGCGCGTGCCTCGAACCGGCGATGGAAGGTGAATGCGAACGGCGAAAGGCGCCGCGCGGAATTCTCGTCGACGCGCCATTCGGCGGCGTTGCCGTCGTCGCCGATCGCGCGCATCCGGTAGCCATTCGCGCCGGGGGCGAGGGCGACCCATCCCGTACCCCCGGCGAGCGAGGGATGCGGCACCGGCGCCTCGCCGCGCGGCACGCGGCGCCGGTCCGCCACGCGCGCGATCATCGGGCCGCCGGCCTCGAGCCACCAACGTCCTTCGAGCAGCACACGCCGCGAACGCTGGCCCGCCTCGAGCGCGAGCGATTCGATCGCATCGGCGGCCTCCGCTTCGGGGCCTTCGGGGTCAGACCCCTTGGCCTGGGGACTCCTCGGGGTCTGGCCCCGAAGGAGAAGCCACGCTTGCGCGAGTGTCGTCGACCGGAGCGACAGTCCCGGGTCAGCCATCGGCCCCCTCCGATGCCACGAGCTGCGCGAAGCGGCCCTGGCGCGCCTTGAGCTCGTCGTAGGTTCCGCGTTCGGCCACGCGACCGCCGTCGAGCACGACGATCTCGTCGGCATCGCGAACGGTGGACAGACGGTGCGCCACGACGAGGCAGGTCACGCCGCGGCGGCGCAGGTTCGCTTCGACGACGGCTTCGGTCGCGGGATCGAGCGCGCTGGTGGCCTCGTCGAGGATCAGCAGCGATGGATTCTTCACGAGCGCCCGCGCGATCTCCAGGCGCTGCCGTTGCCCGCCGGAAAGGTTGCGCGCGCCTTCCTGCAGCGCCGCGTCGAGGCCGCCCTCGCGCGCGAGGATCTCCGAATCGATCGCGGCATCGGCGATCGCGGCGCGCAAGGCTTCCTCCGGAGCTTCTCCCCACATCGTGAGGTTCTCGCGCACGGTGCCTTCGAAGAGCGAAACGTCCTGGTCCACGTAGGCGACCGAATCGGCGAGCTGCGCGCGGTCATAGGCGCTACGCGGCGCCGCATCGAAGAGGATCTCTCCGCTCCACGGCTTGTAGAGGCCCGCGGCAAGGCGCGCGACAGTCGATTTTCCGGAACCCGAGGCGCCGACCAGCGCGACGCGGCCGCCGGGCTTCACCGTGAGCGAAAGCGCGTCCACGAGCGGAGGCTCGCCGCGGTTGTAGCCGAAGGTGACGTCGCGAAGCTCGAGTGTCCGCGCGATCCGCGTGGCGCTCGCCGCGCCGCGCGCCTCGACGTCCACGCCCTCCTCGCGCGCGTGGTTGCGGACGTCGTCCAGGCGCGCGAGGTCGCCCCGGAGCGTCTGGAGCTTCTGCGTGTGGGAGAAGAGCGCGTGCACCGGCGCGGTGAATCCCCCGAGGAGCACCTGGAACGCCACGAGGTCGCCCACTGTGAACGAGCCTTCCATGATGAGCTTCACGCCGAGGCCGAGCACCGAAAGGTGCACGACGAGGCCCAGCACCGAGGGAACCTGCCCGAGCGTCACGAGATAGCGCTGCGCTTTGATCGACGCGTTCACGAACTGCACCTGGAGGCCGATCCACTTGAGGAAGAGCGCGGTTTCCTGGCCTCCGGCCTTGATGCTTTCGATGTTGGCGAGGCCTCCGGTCGCGGTGCCCGCGAGCTTGCCCGCCTGCACCGAAAGCTCCTGCGACACTTCGGCCGTGCGAATCGCGAGCACGCGCCACGCGATGAGCTCGAGCCCGAGGCACGCGACCACCACGAACGCGAGTCCCGGGCTCATGCGCGCCATGAGCACGAGGAAGAAGCTCGCCGTGACGAAATCGAGCGCGAGGCGCGCGAGGTCCGACGAGATCGTCTCGGCCACGCGCTCGTTCAGGTTCACGCGCGCCGCGATCTCCCCCGCCGACCGCTGCGAGTAGAACGTCATCGGAAGCGCGAGCGCGTGTGCGAAGAACGCGCGTGCCGAGCCACGCGCCGCGCGCCCGAAGGTTCGCATCAGCAGCCGCGCCTGGAGCGACAGGAGCAGCGACCGCATGAGGGCGGCGAGGAGGAAACCGCTGAGCAGGGGAATCGCGATGCCGTCGCTCTTCGCGACCAGCACCTCGTCGACGAATCGCCCGAGGATCCAGGGCATCACGAGGCCGGGAATCACGAGGAAGAGGCCGATCGCGAACGCTCCCGCGATGGCGCCGCGGAAACCATCCAGGTATTGCTCCAGGGATCGCACCACCGAGGGTGGATTGCCGCCGCGCTCGAACTCCACGCCGGGCTCGAAGGTGAGCACGACGCCGGTGAAGGCCTGGTCGAACTCGTCCTGGTCGACGCTGCGCCGCCCGCGCGCCGGATCGTTCAGCCACGCGCGGCCTTCGTGGAAGCCTTCGAAGACGACGAAGTGGTTGAAGTTCCAGAACACGATCGCGGGGAGCGGAAGCTCCGCGAGATCGCGCGGCTCCTTCTTGAAGCCACGCGCCGTCATTCCATGGGCGCGCGCGGCGCGTAGCAGTCCGCCCGCCTTGCTGCCGTCGCGCGACACGCCGCAATCGACGCGCATCTGCTCGAGCGGGACGTGGCGTCCGTGGTACGCGAGGATCATCGAGAGCGCCGCCGCGCCGCACTCGACGCTTTCCAGTTGCAGGATCGTGGGCGTGCGCCGCCGTCCTGTCTCGGGCAGCGGCGCGCGCGGGGGCTGCGGGGCGGCCTCCTGCGTCGCCGGCGCCGCGCCCCCGGCGCTCAGTGCACCGACTGCAGCCATAGGGCGAAGGTCGTCACGCCGACCAGCAGCACCACGAGCGCGGCGAGCAGCACGCGTGGAAAGGCCGGCAGCTGCAGGCGTTCGTCGAGGCGCTCGGGCGATGCGAGCCGGTCGAGCGCGGCCTTGCGAAAGAGCGTTTCGTCGCCCGCCATCAGCCGGCGAGCCGCTTGATCATGCGGTCGAAGCGCGCTCCCGCGAGGTGGACGTTGTCGAGCAGGTCTTCGTTGAGCTCGTCCCTGGAGTGCTGGTCGTCGGTGGCGGCGCCGTATCCGAAGCGTTGCGTGGTCTGGCGCATGCGGTCGGCCATGAAGACGCAAAGGGCGCGGTAGAAGCGCGAGGCGAAGCCCAGGTCCGAGGACAGCTTCTCGCGCACGACGGAGTCGGGGATGCGGAGAAGAGTCGCATCCGATGCGACCTCGACCGACACGGCGGTGGGCGCGGGATCCACGAGCGACATCTCGCCGATGATCTCGCCCGACTCGAGGATCGCGAGCGCGTCGCCCGCCCGCGTGCGGATGCGCAATTGCCCGTCGAGGACGAAGTAGAGATTCTCGACGCGCGAGCCGAGCGGAATCAGGACGGTTCCGGGATCGACGTGGATGCGCTGGCCCGCTGTGGAGAGCCAATCGACGTCGCCGTCGGTGAGCCCGCTGAAGATGAAGAGGACCTTTCTCATCGCGCCTCCCGGACGCCCTTGCGATAAGCGGAGTCTACCGTGACATTCCGCGAGACAGCCCCCGCGACCGTCGGTTACCATCGCCGGGTGGACGACTCGATGGAGCGGCACGCTTCCAGGATCCCGCTCCTGAAGCGCCTTGGCCCGGGCCTCATCACCGGAGCCGCCGACGATGATCCCAGCGGAATCGCGACGTACTCGCAGGCCGGTGCGCAGTACGGCTATGGGTTGCTCTGGTCGGTGTTCCTCACCACGCCGCTCATGGTGGGCATCCAGATCGTCTCGGCGCGCATCGGCCGCGTGACGGGGCATGGGCTCGCGGCGAACATCCGGGACCATTACCCCGCATGGCTCCTTCACTCGATCGTGGCGCTGCTGCTCTTCGCGAACACGGTGAACATCGCGGCCGACCTCGGCGCGATGGGCAACGCCCTGCAACTCCTGGTCGGAGGCTCCGCCGAGCTCTACGTGGTGTTCTTCGCCCTGCTGTCGCTCGTGCTCCAGATCTTCATCCCGTTCCCGAAGTACGCGCCGCTGCTGAAGTGGCTCACGCTCGCGCTGCTGGGCTACGTGGCCACGGTGCTCGTCGTGGACGTGCCGTGGTTCCAGGCGGGCGCGGCCGCGCTCGTGCCGCACATCCAGTTCAAGCCCGAGTACATCGCGACGCTCGTGGCGGTGCTCGGAACGACGATCAGCCCCTATCTCTTCTTCTGGCAGGCCTCGCAGGAAGTCGAGGAGCAGCGGGCGACGCCGGGCCACGAGCCGCTGCGCGAGGCTCCGCACCAGGCCGACGAGAATTTCCGGCGCATCAAGTTCGATACGTGGATCGGCATGACGTTCTCGAACCTCGTCGCGTTCTGCATCATGCTCACGACGGCGGCCACCCTGCACACCCACGGAATCACGAACATCGACACGGCGGAGGAAGCCGCCCGTGCGCTGCGCCCCATCGCGGGCGACTTCGCGTTCGCGCTCTTCACCGCCGGCATCGTCGGCACCGGAATGCTCGCGGTCCCGGTCCTCGCGGGTTCCGCGGCGTATGCGGTGGCCGAATCGCGCCGCTGGCCCATCGGCCTGGGGCTCACGCTGCTCGAGGCGCGCGGGTTCTACGCGATACTCGCGGCGGCCACGCTCATCGGCGTCGTGATCGATTTCGTCCACGTCGATCCCATCCAGGCGCTGCTCTGGGCCGCGATCGTGAACGGCGTGATCGCCGTGCCGATCATGGTCGTGATGATGCTGCTCGTGAGCAAGCGCGAGGTGATGGGAGAGTTCGCCGCGTCGCGCCGCCTGAGCGTCATGGGATGGATCGCGACCGGCGTGATGGGCGCCGCGGTCGTGGCCATGTTCGCGACCTTCTAGCGATGCAGATCGACTTCCACCACGCCGCCACCTACGTGGTCGCGCGGCTCGCGGGTTTCCCCGCCGACGAAGCCGAGATCGTCGCTCACAGCGCGCAGTACGTGGACGACGCGACCTCCTCCGGCGAGATCTTCTTCGACAACGGCGGCATGTACGAGCGCATGTCGTCGGCGCACAAGTTCTACGACTACCGCAACATGGGCGCGCTCTCGAACCATCGCGTCTGGCTCCCGTTCCATTTCCTTCCCGGCAATCGCGGCGAGCCGCGGCCGAAGAGTCCGCCCGTCCTCACGCACGAGGAACTCGTGGATCGCTGCATCACGCGGCCCGACAGCGCGCCGGCCCGCGAGGTCATGGGCGCGGTGGTGCTGCGGCAGAACCGGCCGTACGCGCTGCATCGCCTCGGCATCGCCGCGCACGTTTACTGCGACACCTGGGCGCACCAGGGCTTCGTGGGATATCGCGACCGCATCAACCTCGCCACGGAGATCAGCGCCAACGACGAGCACCACGAGCGCACGTTCGAGCAGCGCTTCGCCGATTTCTTCGGCCACGGGATCGAGGTTGTCGAGGAGAAGCTGGTCGGCGAGAGCCTGCCGCTCGGCCACGGCGTGGTCCTCTCGTATCCCGATCGTCCCTACCTCGTGTGGTCGTATCGCAATGGCCACGGCGAATTGATCCAGCGCGACAACCCGCGGGAGTTCGCGAAGGCCGCGGCGAGCCTCTACCAATGGTTTCGCCGGTACCGCGATCATCCGAAGCACGGGCGCGATGCGATCCCGATGGACTATCCGCTGCCCGACGCGTTCGCCGCGCTCGAGAAGATGCTCGCGGAGGCGCGCGACGAGAAGAAGGCGGACCGGCACGCGAGATGGCTTCGCGCCATCGGCGACGGCACCTTCGGCTTTCGCGACGAGCTCACCTATGTCGAATCCGGGCCGGGATCGTGGCGCCATGCGGCGCTGGGAGACACGTCGGACGACGACATCTCCGATGCGGGCCATCCGATCCACTGCCCGCCGGAATTCTTCTCGAGCCACTGGAAGCTCTTCCACGACGCGCTGGAGGCCCATCGCTTCTTCGTGCTCAACGAATTGCTGCCCGCGTACGGGATCCTCAGCACCTAGGCGCTCGCCGGACTCTGGAACGAATCGTGCTACGTTGACCGGGCAGTTGCAGGAATCACAACAAGAAACAACGACAAGAAAAGGGGAAGAAGTCCATGGAAATCCTTGCTCGGCCGCTGCGCGCCGGCGCAGTCGTCGCTTGTGCCTCGCTCGCGACAACCGCGTTCGCCCAATCCACCGACACGCCCCAAACGAGTGCCCCGGCGCCCTCCGGGAAGGCGGCGGAGCTCGAGACAATCGTCGTCACCGCCACCAAGCGCAAGGAGGACCAGACCAAGGTCCCCCTCGCAATCACGGTGATCGGCGGCGACGCGCTCGAGGACCAGCACATCGACACGATGGCCGACCTCACTCGCGCCGTGCCGAACGTCGCCTTCACGGGCGGCGCCGCGGGTGCGGGGCCGGGACTTTCCACGATCCAGATCCGCGGCGTCAGCTCCCAGGCCGGATCGGCGACGGTCGGCGTGTACCTCGACGACGTGTCGATGAGCGTGCGCAACCTCTACAGCCTCGGCAGCGCCGAGCCCAAGTTCTTCGACATCGACCACGTCGAAGTTTTGCGCGGCCCGCAGGGCACGCTCTACGGCGCGAGCTCGATGGGCGGCACGATCAGGTTCATCTCGAACCAGCCGAACCTCAAGTCCGTGGAGAGCTCGGTGCTCGCCGAAGTGTCGACGACGAAGGATGGGGGCGCGTCGGGCACCTTGAGCGGCGTGTACAACGCGGTCATAACGCCGGGCGAAGCGGCGCTGCGGCTCGGCGTGCAGGTGAGCCACATCGGCGGCTACATCGACCAGGTCTCGCAGGCCGATCCCTCGCAGGTGATCGCCAAGGACATCAACTCCGAGAACGACGTGGTGTTCAAGGCCGCGTACAAGTGGTCGCCGAACGCGCGACTCGACGTGACGCCCGCGGTGTTCTACCAGAAGGTGAGGAGCGACGGCCTCGACGTCTCGCACCTCACCGACGTGAACGGCAACGACCTGCCGGCCAATCGCACCGACCAGCTCATGCGCGAGCCGGCGACCGACGAGCTCATCGTGCCGAGCCTCACGATCAACTACGACACGGGCTACGGCGACCTCACTTCGGTCACGAGCTACTACAAGCGCACCTTCAACCGCACGCAGGACGGACAAGCCGCCAACAGCGAATTCCTCGGCTGCTGCCTGATCGCATCCACGCCCGCGGGTCTCGCCGCCGCCGTGAACGCATTGCCTTCCGCGGTGTATCTCGACAACAGCGTGAAGCAGTTCTCGCAGGAACTGCGCCTCGCATCGAAGGCCTATGACGGCAGGGGATTGCCGTTCATCTGGCTCGCGGGCCTGTACTACTCCGAGCTCAAGACCAGGGTCGCGGACAACGAGCCCGTGTTCGGAATCAATTCCACATTCGCCGCGTTCGGGGCGAACCCGGGCGACCCGAACGTGATCTCGGGTGGTTTCCCGAACGATTTCCCGAACGACAACGCCTACTTCAGCGAGCGCCGCTACACCGAGAAGCAGGCCTCGCTCTTCGGCGAGCTCACGTACTTCTTCACGCCCGGGCTTCGCTTCACCGCCGGCCTGCGTGTGCTGCATGCCACCGAATCGCTCGACCGCGACGGCAATTTCTATTTCGCCGGCGGGCCCGTGAGCTCCTCGTTCTCGGGCGACTACCACTCGACCACGCCCAAGTTCGCCCTGAGCTGGGATGTGGCGCCGGGCAGCACGCTCTTCGCGAATGCGGCCGAGGGATTCCGCCTCGGCGGCGCCAACCGCGCGATCCCGCTCTCCCTTTGCGGCGACGAGCTCTTCAACGTCTATCACCTCACCGAATCCCCGGGCACGTTCAACTCGGACAGCCTCTGGAGCTACGAGCTGGGCGGCAAGTCGAGCTTCCTCAACAACACGCTCTACGTGAGCGCGTCGGCATTCATGATCAAGTGGAAGGACATCCAGCAGGATGTGCAGCTCGCGTGCACGTTCGACTTCGAGGGCAACTTCGGCCGGGCCACGTCGAAGGGAGTCGAGATCGAGGCCCGCGCGCGTCCCACCGCGGACCTCACGCTGGGAATCTTCGGCGGCACGACGCACGCCACCTTCGACGAGGACGTGCCCTCGATCAACGTGTCGGCGGGCCAGGAGCTCCTCGGGGTTCCGAAATACAACGCGGCGATCAACGCCGACTACCGGTTCTACAGCTCGGGGAGCAACAGCGGATTCCTGCGCGGCGCCGTGCGATGGGTCGGCCCCAGCAAAGGATCGTTCGATCCCAACAATCCGGACTACTCACGTCCGGCGTACACGACAATCGACGCGAGCGTGGGCGCCGACATCAACGGCTGGGAGCTATCGCTCTTCGGCAAGAACCTCGCGAACGACCAGACGATCCTGCAGCGGCCGCTGGTTCAATTCCTCACGGAGGCCTATCGCCAGAGGCCGCGCACGATCGGGTTCATGGTGACGCGCAGGCTATAGAGACCTGCCGCCCGTAGCGGCCGGGAGTGCAGGGCGGTAGGCGCACGCTGACCGCGCGCGTCGCGATTTACCTAATCCACTCTCGGATGCAACCGACTGCCGAAGTCGGTTCGCGTACTGCATCGTTGGAGCCATCCTAGAGGAGAGCTCCATGCTCATGCGCTCCAGCACTTCCGCACCAACGGCTCCTCGCGTCGATTTCGAAAGGCTGCTGGCGGCTACGTGCAAGCTCCCGGTGGACCTCGCGCCGATCGAGTGGGACGGCGACGTCGATGATTGCGCCGAGCCCGACCTTGCTCCCGTTGACGATCCCCGCGTGAGCGGTGAGGGCAGGCGCCGCCGCATCCGCGACCGGTACATCGGCGCGCGATTCCCGGGGGCGGTGAGCGGTGCCGCCGACCTGGAGTCGCCGGAACGCGTCATCAAGGCGGCGCGCCTGTATTTCGAAGATGGGCGCGCGGAGACGGGCCAGGAGCTGCTGGACCTCGCGATCGAGCAGCATCCGCACATCGAGGCCCTGTGGCTCGCGCAACTCGAAATCCTTTACCTCGCGTACGACGCGGCGCGCTTCTCGGAGCGCGCGAAGGCTTTTCGCCAATCGCATCCGGCCAGCACGCACTGGGCGGAGGTCACGCGGCTGGGCCGCGCGCTCGCGCCCGACGACAAGTTTTTCGGCGCGAAGAGCGGACCACGCCCCAACGAGCACTATGGTCCGTGGCCGCACCTGCCCAACTGGATCCAGGCGAGCTGGGATCTTACGGGCGAGGTATTGGCCTCCGATTTCCATCGCCTCCTCGAGCGCGAAGGCGTCGCCGTCGATGGATTCGTGCCACGTGTCATCGGCAAGGCCGCATGAAGAGCGGCCTGCATTTCCAGCATCCCAATGCGCGGGGCGAGTTCGAGCGGCTGCGTGGCTCGGTACGCGAGAGCCTCGGCAACACCGCGAGCGGGGATGTCGTGCGCGCTGTCGAGGAGCTCGAGGAAGTGCTCGACGCGGGCGTGCGCAGGCTCAAGCCCGGCCTCGTGGGATCGACCCTGCACTGGGATCCGGCCGATCGCGGCGTTTCCGAATGGATCTACCTGCAGCACTGCGCGCTCGCCGACCTTGCGCGCCGGGCCGCGGATCTCCTCGAGCGGCGCGAAGGCGCTTGCGGCATGCACGCGCTGCGGGTGACGGCTCTTGCGTTCCTGCACTGGGGCGAAGCGGCAAAATGGATCGTGAACCGGCGCGAGCGGCTCGCGTTCGGATGGATTCATTACCTGATGCGCAACGCCATCGAAGGCGGTTGCAACCTCCATCCGTGCGAAGTCCGGCTCGATGGCAGGCAGCGGGTCGCAAGCCTCGAATCGCTTTTCCTTCGCGCGCTGTTCCTCGACCGCTTTGCCGGTGGCAACCTTTCAGGTCCGCAGCTCGAGGTGCTGGATGCCTGGCTGTGGGAGTGGATGCCGGACCTCAGGTGCACGCGGGCGTGGCCCGGAGATCCGGCGTTTCGCGTGGACCTCGATGGCAACGGGGGCCTGCGCCGTGGCGAGAGAACCGACGGCGGCCCGTCCCTCTACCTGCCGATCGCTCCCCTCGAGGCGCGTCGGCGCGCATTGATCGAGGAATTCCACCGAGGTCGAATCGTGCCATCCGTGGGCGTGGCCTCCGACCTTCGCCTCGAAGAGCACATCGCGGTCCTCGACCACCTTCGTGCCGCATTCGAAGCGAAGCGGGAGAAGCTCGTCGAGCGCAAAGAACGGCGGCCGGTCGCGGGCGATCCGATCGAGGTCTGCGTCGGCGTCGCCGAGATCTTGCTGCGGGGGTTTGGCGGCGCGACCGCGTCGTCCGAGGGCCTCTCCGCCGCCAAGGCGAGCCTTTCGGACACGCAGCGCCTGCGGCAGGTCCAGTTCGCCAGCGAGTACGAGGCATCGCGCAGGATCCTGCGCCTCGTCGACATCAGCGATTCGGGATACGGCTTCGAGGCGACCGAGAAGGAAGCGGCGAACCTCGCGGTGGACGACCTTGTGAGCCTTCGCCTCGCTCGCGATGAAGGTTGCGTGCTGGGCCGCGTGACGCGGCGCGTTCCGGGCGCGATCCTCGGCCACGTCACCATCGGCATCGAGGAGCTGAGCGACCATCCGCGCTCGATCACGCTTTCGCGAACCACAGCGGATGGCCGTCGCGAGGATGAGGCCTTCATCTATGTGGCCGGCTCGGATGCGTGCGGCAAGCAGGATTCATTCATCGCCCCGGAGAAGTCGTTGCGCGACATGGAATCGCGCGACGCGTGCATCGCCGGCCAGCGATTCACGCTCCGCTTCAACCGCGTGCGCCGCAGCGGTCGCGGCTGGGCCCTCGTGGGATTCGAGATCCTCGGAGTCGAGCCGGTGAAGCCGGTCGAGACGAGCGTTGTCGTCCCCGTCCGCGCAAAACCCGTCGATATACAAACAACCGCGGCTGCCCGCGCAAGGGCCGGCCTGGTCACGTCCCGCGGAGAAGGAATCGAATACGACCTGTGAACCAGTGGTGCCGGGAGTGGGAATCGAACCCACATGGTGTCGCCACCGCGGGATTTTGAGTCCCGTGCGTCTACCAATTCCGCCATCCCGGCGCGGGATGAACCGGAAATTATAATGGATCGGTGCATCTCTCCGACTTCGACTACGACCTCCCGCCCGGGCTGATCGCGCAGCACCCGGCCGCTTCACGCACGTCGAGCCGCCTCCTCCGCCTCGACGGCAGGACCGGCGCCATCGAGGACCTGCGCTTTCCGGACATCGTCTCGCTCCTCGCGCCGAACGACCTCCTGGTCGTGAACGACACACGCGTCATCAAGGCGCGCCTGCACGGACACAAGGATTCGGGCGGAGAGGTGGAGGTGCTCGTCGAGCGCATCCTGGACGAACGCCACGTCCTTGCGCAGGTGCGCGCGAGCAAGCCGCCGAAGGCGGGACGGCGGCTTGTCCTCGGCGGCGAAGAGGTCCGCGTCATGGGGCGCCAGGGCGAATTCTGGGAGCTCGAATTCGCGGGCGGCGTGCTGGCGTCACTCGATGCGCACGGCGAAGTCCCGCTGCCGCCGTACATCACGCATCCGGCCGATGCTGGCGACGAGGCCCGCTACCAGACCGTATACGCGCGGGCGCCGGGCGCCGTCGCGGCGCCGACTGCGGGACTCCACTTCGACGAGGCGCTGCTCGCGAGGCTCGAAGCGAAGGCGGTCGCGCGTGCATCGGTCACATTGCACGTGGGCGCTGGGACGTTCCAGCCGGTGCGTACCGACGACGTCTCGAAGCACGTGATGCATTCGGAGTGGTACAGCATTCCCGAGGCCACCGTGAGCGCCATCGCGACGGCGAGGGCGGCGAAAGGCCGTGTCGTCGCCGTCGGGACGACCGCGTTGCGTGCGCTCGAATCCGCTGCAGCATCGACGGGCGAGATTCGCGCGGGGAGCGCGGAGACGCGCCTTTTCATCGTTCCGGGATATTCGTTCAGGGTCGTCGACCGGCTCGTCACCAACTTCCACCTGCCGCGCTCGACGCTCCTCATGCTCGTGTCGGCCTTCGCCGGCAGCGCCCACATCAGGAGCGCCTACGAGCACGCGGTGCGCGAGCGCTACCGGTTCTTCAGCTACGGCGACGCGATGCTGCTAGAGGCCGCGCAGGTGCGCGCGTAACCGCGTCTTCTCGACGCAGTGGGGACCCGTGCAGTCATCGCGGGTCTCGTGCAGGTTGCTCTCGATGCGGGCCGCGGCCGTCTCCACCAGGTTCGCGATCCACCGCAGTCCTTGCGCATACCACTGGGTATCGAAATGCATGGCGTGCTCCGTCGATCGGGTCAGTGCGAATCGTTGGCGGCTTCCGGGCGCGGCACCAGCGTGATCCACGCGGGGCGCAGGGCCTGGACGATGGTGCGGCCGGGATTTCCCACGACGATCGCGTCGCCGGGGCTCACGATGTCGTCCTGGAAGCGGCCTTCCTGCGTGACCCAGACCATCCCGGTGCGCGCGCCGATGCGCACTCCCTCCGCGTCGTCGAGGGTCAGGACCTCGCCGTGCTCGAGGAAGAGCGCGGGGGTTGGGGTATTGAGTCTCATGCGGGTCTCCTTGATGAATGCATTGCGTGAATGCATAATGAGCCCCTACTACCTATGATTCAAACGAAAAAGGCGCATTCCTAGCATGACCTGCACGCATGGCTAGCCCGAACCGTGCCCTCCCGCCGCTGGATCTCCTGCGGGGCTTCGAGGCGGCGGCGCGCCACCTCTCGTTCACTCGCGCCGCGGCGGAGCTGTACCTCACGCAGTCCGCGGTGAGCCGCCAGATCCAGGCTCTCGAGGGTTTCATCGGGGTGCCGCTCTTCGAGCGACGCCACAAGGCGCTCGCCCTCACGGATGCGGGGCAGGCCTACTACCGCGGGGTCGCCCAGGCGCTGGGCGAGCTGCGCGAGGCCACGAGGAAGCTGCGCGAGGCACGGCAGAACCACGTGCTCACCGTCACGACAACCGTTTCCTTCGCCGCGCTGTGGCTCGTGCCGCGGCTCGCCCGCTTCCGGAAGGAACATCCGCGCGTGGACGTCCGGATCATGGCGACGCACGAGGTCGTGGATCTCGAGCGCGAAGGCGTCGATGTCGCCATCCGGGACTGCCCGGCGGGACGCGAGCCCGCGGGATCGGTATTCCTCGTGGGCGAGCATCTCGCGGCGATGTGCAGTCCCGACTACGCGAAGGAAGCGCGCCGCGCCGGCCTGCCGCTCAAGCGTCCCGAGGACTTGCGCCATCACGTGCTGCTCTACCTGCACGATGCGCAGCGCCGCTGGCCGTGGCTCACGTGGGCCGCATGGTTCGAGGCGATGGGCGTGGAGGATCCGACGCCCGCGGGCGCGCTCACTTTCGACCAATACGACCAGGTGATCCACGGCGCGCTGCACGGGCAGGGGGTCGCGCTCGGGCGCATGACGCTCACGCAGCAGCACATTCGCGCGAAGCGGCTGGTTCCGCTCTTCGGGCGCCAGCAACAGCTCGCGCGCGGCTACAACGCCATCTTCGCCCGCGAGGCGCGGGACCGGATCGAGGCGCGTCAGTTCGTGGAGTGGTTGCGCTCGGAGATCGCGTCGGGCAACTGAGCCGTCTCGCGCGGAAGGAGCGCGGCCGCGTCTTCGGCCGGGATCGCGGGACTGAAGAAGAATCCCTGCATCTGGTCGCAGCCGTTGGCGCGCAGGAATTCCAGCTGCTCTTCCGTCTCGACGCCCTCGGCCACGACCTTCAGGCCCAGGCTGTGGCCGAGGTTGATTATCGCAAGCGTGATCGCCGCATCGTCCGGATTGGTGATCGCCTCCGCGATGAACGCGCGGTCGATCTTGAGCGAGGCGATGGGGAAGCGCTTGAGGTACGCGAGGCTCGAATAGCCCGTGCCGAAATCGTCGACCGCGAGGCGCACGCCGAAGCGCTCGAGGTTGCGCAGCGTCCGGATCGCCCGCTCGGGATCGTGCATGAGCAGCGTCTCGGTGAGCTCGAGCTCGAGGAGCGACGGATCGATGCCGGTCCCGGTGACGATGCGCGACACCACGGTGTCGAGGTTTTCCAGGCGGAACTGGCGTGCCGAGAGGTTCACCGCCACGGGCCGCGCGGCGAGCCCGCGCATCGCCCATTGCCGAATCTGTTCGCACACCGTCTGCAGGACCCACTCGCCGACGGGAACGATGAGGTCCGTGTCCTCGAGGACGGGCACGAATTCCGAGGGCGAGAGCAGCCCGAACTCGGGATGCCGCCAGCGCAGCAACGCTTCGAACCCCGTGATGATGCCCGTGGCCACGTCGATCTTCGGCTGGTAGTGGACGAGGAATTCCTTGCGCGCGAGCGCGCCGCGCAGCGCGATCTCCAGGTGCAGCCGCCGCACCACGCTCTGTTGCATCTCCGGCAGGAAGAACTGGAAGTTGTTGCGGCCGCTTTCCTTGGCGCGGTACATCGCGATGTCGGCGTTCTGGATGAGCGTGCCCGCGGTCGCGCCGTCGCCGGGATGCACGGCGATGCCGATGCTCGCCGTGCAATAGACGGGCGTGCCGTCGAGCTGGTACGGGCGATGCAGCTCGGCCATCACCTTGCGCGCGAAGCCTCCGGCGTCGTCGGCACGTTCCATGTTGGCGAGCACGACCACGAATTCGTCGCTGCTGATGCGCGCCACCGTATCGGAGGTCCTTGAAAGGCCTTGCAGCCGCAAGGCAGTCTCGCGCAGCACGCGGTCGCCGAAGGCGTGGCCGAAGGAATCGTTCACCGCCTTGAAGCGGTCGAGGTCCACGAAGAGCACGGCCAGGCTGTTGCCGCTTCGCCCGGCCTGGGCGATGGATTGCGTGAGCCGGTCGTACAGCAGCGCGCGGGCCGGCAGCTCGGTGAGCGGATCGCGGGTGGAGAAATACTGCGCCCGCGCTTCCACGCGAAGGCGGAGGAACCGGTTCCAGAGCAGGAGGATGCCGGAGAGCGCGAGCAGCGCGACCGGAATCGCCGCGAGCGCGTAGAGGAAACGCACGTCCAGCGGCGAGCGCAGCGGCGCGCCCATCCACTTCGCGTCGATGCGATCCATCTCATCCTGGGAAATGCCCTGGAAGCCGCGCTCGATGAACGGGCGCAGGCCCGAGCCTCCACGGACGGCCCAGTGCAGGCGCGTGGTGTAGAGCGGCGCGGACTCGTTGAACTGGCCGGCGATTCCCTCGCGGTAGATGAAGTAGCGCGCGGGCAGCGTATCCATGCAGAAGAGGCGCACGTCGCCGGCGGCGGCCGCTTTCACGAGGGCTTCGGAATCCGGATAGAAGTCGAAATGGGTGAC
>DATGGI010000251.1:0-1633 GCA_035308545.1 Usitatibacter sp. | reverse complement strand
TGTTCTACGGGCCGATCGTCGCGAGCGAAACGATGGAGCCATTGCCCGAAAATGCGGCCCCGTTCATTGAAGTCTCGGGCGATGCGCAGTGGGCCGCCTTCAGCGCAGGCGTGCCCGATGGAACCGAGCCTCCGATGAGTCGGGCGGAATTCGAAAGATGGCTCGAGAAATATGGCGGGCGCGTCCCCGCGGGTGCGGCCTTCGATATCGAGTGTGCTCGTCGAGGCGTCCTGCCTTACGACCCGGGCACCATCGACACTCCGATGCTCGTGGTGCGCGGATCCTGGGACGTCGTCACGACCGAGGCCGATTCGATCCGCTTCTTCCACTCACTGCCGGCGTCGCCTCGCAAGCGGCTCACCTGGCTTCACGGCGGCACTCACCGCATGCACCTGGAGAGCGGCCGCGACGAGCTCTTCAGGACGGTCGAGGCTTTCTTACAGCGGTCGCGTGCTGGCGACGACGCTCACGACCACGTCGGCGGCAAGGGCTACGAAGTAGGCGGCGGTCACGAGTACGAAGAGAGTGGTGATCATGTTCGGGCTTCCCTGGGTGCGTTGCGTTGATCGATGAACGCACTCTAGCCAGCCGCCGTGACCGCATCGAGTACAAAGCGACGGAATGCCTGAAATGTGGGACGAAATGCCCCTAGGGCGTCGCGGCCGCGGAAAGGCGCCACAGGGAAGTGACCTCCGCCTTCCTCGCCTCGTGCAGCGGATCCGACTTGTCGGACGCCTTGGGATGCTTCGGCCGGATGTCCGTGCGCTTCACGATGGATAGATGAGATTCCTTGATCCATGCGAGCAGCTCGGCGCGTGTACGCAGGCCGAGGTGCTCGGCAAGATCGGAAAGAATCAGCCATCCTTCGCCGCCTTCCACGAGATGCGCCGGGAGTCCTTTCAGATAGCCCCGCAACATCCGGCTCTCGAAATCGTAGATGCCGTGCTCGAGCGGCGAGCTGGGCCTCGCGGGAACCCACGGCGGATTGCACACCGCGATCGCGGCGCGGCCTTCGGGAAAGAGATCCGCCTTCACGATCTCGACCTGCTTTCCGAGCGCGAGGCTTTCGACATTCTCGCGCGCGCAGGCGAGCGCACGAGGATCGAGATCCGTGGCGATCACGCGTTGAATTCCGCGCCGAGCGAGCACCGCGGCGAGGACTCCCGTTCCCGTTCCGACATCGAACGCGATCGACGTCGAGGCCGCGGCGGCGGGCAGCGGCGCCTGGTCCACGAGGTCGACGTACTCGCTGCGAATCGGCGCGAAGACGCCATAGTGCGGATGAATGCGGCCGCCGATCGCAGGCACCGCGACCCCTTTGCGCCGCCACTCGTGCGCGCCGTTCACGCCGAGCAACTCGCGCAGCGAGACCAGCGCCGCGGCCTGCGAAGGGCCGTAGGCTTCGATGCACGCCTCGCGAAGATCCGGCGCGCGTCGCAGGGGAATCGTGTAGTCGGCCTCGAGCGGAATGAGAAGCGCAGCGAGCGTGCGCGCGCGTTGCGCGCGAGCCTGCCGCTCGTGGTTGAAATCGTCGACCGGCGATTGAGCGCGCGTCGCCTTCTTCGGTTCCGCGCGTGACGTCATCGCGTTGAGCATCTGGCGCGCGTTCTGGAAATCGCCGCGCCACAAGAGG
>DATGGI010000250.1:0-4067 GCA_035308545.1 Usitatibacter sp. | reverse complement strand
AGCCGCCCAGCGGCGAGCCGCGATAGCCCGAGATGAATCCGGCGGTATTGAGCCCGGCTGCGAGGTCGCGCTCGCGCTGGATCATCGCGAGCCTTACGAGGGCCTGGGTGCCGTTGAGGAAAACACGGCCGGACGCGAGGTCGTACTTGTCGTCCAGCGAGATGGGCAATGCGGACATTCCTGCTCCTCAAAAGGGGTGCTTTGGGGCGAGATGCATCCCGCCTCCGGATTGTGTCCTTCGCGGGAAATAGCCGCAAATTATAGCTCGTCCGAGCGCTGTCACCCCGGACGCCGCGGCGCGGCAATGATCCGGGGCCCAGGGACTAGAACAGGGATTTCTGTCCGTGAAGAGACGGTGGGGTAAAAAGGCCCGTATTCAACCCCGGCCAATGCTCCTCGTTGAGCCCGATTCGCTCGCAGGCCTTCACGAAGCGCTGCTTGAGGAGGTCCGCCCAGAGGCCCTGCCCTTTCATGCGGCTGCCGAAATTGGGGTCGTTGTCGCGGCCGCCCCGCATCTCGTGGACGCGCGACATCACGTGGGCCGCCTTCAAGGGAAAGCGCTCCTCGAGCCACGCGCGGAAGATGTCCTTCACTTCCCAGGGCAATCGAAGCAGCGTGTACGAGGCCGACGTCGCCCCGGCACCCTTCGCGGCTTCCAGGATGTTCTCGAGCTCCGAATCAGTGAGGAAGGGAATCACGGGCGCCACGTTCACATGGACCGGAATGCCCGCATCGCGGAGGCGCCGGATCGCGACGAGGCGCCTCGCCGGCGCGCTCGCGCGCGGCTCGAGGTAGCGCGAGATCCCGTGATCCAGCGTGACCACGGTGATCGTCACGCTCACGAGGCCGTCGCGGGCAAGATCGGCGATGAGATCGATGTCGCGCTCGATCAACGCCGACTTGCTGATGAGGCCGACGGGATGGCGCGTCTCGACGGCGACCTCGAGGATCGAGCGCGTGATCCGGTGCTCCTTCTCGATCGGCTGGTAGGCGTCGGTATTCACGCCGATCACGATCGTCTCGCACTTGTAGCCGGGCTTGGCGAGCTCTTCGCGCAGCACTTCGGCCGCGTTCGTCTTCGCGCTGATGCGCGTTTCCCAATCGAGCCCCGGCGAGAGTCCCAGGTAGGCGTGGCTCGGGCGGGCGTAGCAGTAGGGACACCCGATCGAACATCCGCGATAGGGATTCAGCGATTGCGAGAAGCCGATGTCGGGAGAATCGTTGCGCGAGATGACGCTCTTCGCCTTCTCGATCGCGATGATCGTCTTCGGCTTCGCGGGCTCGTCGCCGGGATCCTGGAACCAGCCGTCGTCGGCCGCGTCGCGGCCCCACTTCTCGAAGCGCCCTTCGGGATTGATCGTCGCGCCGCGGCCCTTGGCGGCCGCGCCGTGATCGCCGGCGGTGGTCTTGAGCGGCATGCCTAAATTTTACGCGCCCCGGATCGCCTCGACGAAGGCGAAAGCAAATTCTTTCCCGCTGTTGACAACCCCCTTCCTCCTCGGGGTCTGACCCCGGGTTATTCACAGCCGTGAGAGAATTCGCCCATGATCGACGGCAAGAAACTCGTTGTCGTGCTGCCGGCGTACAACGCCGCGGGGACGCTCGAGCTCACGTTCAACGACATGCCCAAGGCGTTCGTGGACGAGGTGATCCTCGTGGACGATCGCAGCCGCGACGAGACAGTCGCCGTGGCGAAGAACCTCGGCATCATGAACGTCCACGTGCACTCGGAAAATCGCGGCTACGGCGGCAACCAGAAGACCTGCTACACGGCGGCGCTCGACGCGGGCGCGGACATCGTCGTGATGCTGCATCCCGACTACCAGTACGAGCCGAAGCTGCTCACGGCGATGGCGGGGATGGTCGCGTCGGGCGTGTATGGCGTCGTGCTCGGATCGCGAATTCTCGGAGGCGGCCCGACGGGCGCGCTCGCGGGCGGGATGCCGCTCTGGAAATACGTGGCGAACCGCGCGCTCACCTTCGCGCAGAACGTCATCATCGGCGCGAAGCTCTCCGAGTATCACTCGGGCTATCGCGCCTTCTCGCGGGAGACGCTGCTCGCGCTGCCGCTGCTCGCGAATTCCGACGTCTTCGTCTTCGACAACCAGATGCTGGTGCAGGCCGTCGCGCGCGGGATCCCCATCGGCGAGATCTCGTGCCCCACGCGTTACCGCGACGACTCGAGCTCGATCAGCTTCGCGCGGTCGGTTCGCTACGGGCTCGGAGTGCTCGCGACGTCGCTTTCGTATCGCGCATGGCGCCTGGGGCTCGCGCGGCCCCGCTTCCTCGACTTCGATTCAGGAGGATTCCTTGCCGGCGCGCGTGAAAAAAATCCAGTAGCGGGCTAGCAGGTAGTTGGCGAAGAGCACGATGCCGGTCGTGAGCACCTGCGAGACCATGTAGTACGCGTCGAGGAACTTGAGCAGCAGGGCGAACACCGCCGCGTTCAGCAGGAACCCGATCCCGAGCGCCACCACGAACTTCGCCACCGCCGCGCTGTGGCGCTCCGTGCTGCTGAACACGAGCCCGTAGTTGAGCGGGTATTTCACGATGGATCCGGCGATGTAGCCCGCGCACGTCGCAAGGACTTCCGAGGAGCCGGCCCAGTGCACCAGGCCCATCATCACGGCGTAGTGCGCGCCCGTGGCGAGGAAGCCTACGGCGCAATAGACCACGAACTTGCGAAACTCCTGCGCCATCATGTCGCCGCCTCCAGGCTCCGCCGCTGCTCGACAGCGTACCCGAGCGTGCCGGGCACGAGCGCGATCCACGAGAGCATCGTGATCGCATAGAGCACGGCCATGTGCCCGCCTGCAACGAGGAGATCGACAGTTTCCCGTGCGAGCGCCAAGTAGCAGATCGCGGCGCCCCACGTCCCCACGCCCCTGATGCCGTCGCGGCCCACGAGCCAGAGGATCGGCACGAGCGCCAGCACGAAATAGTGCGACCACACGAGCGGCGACGTGGCGAACGTGAAGAGGACGCCCACGCTCGCCGCGAACCCGGGGCTCGAGAACGCGCGCTTCGCCGTGGCCCCGAGGAGGTCCGTGCGCCGTCCCATCGCGGTCATCGCGAGCGCGAACGCGACCAGCAGCGCGAGGCCGAGGATCACGCCGTAGCCCGCCGCCCCATAAGTGCCCGCGTGCCGCGAGAGCCACATCGCGATCGACTCGTTGCCCTGCTCGAGCGTGAGCGGGAGCTCGGACTGCAGCCGGCGCGCGAAGCCAAGCCATTCGCCCCATGTGGAAGCGCTGCCGAAATAGGCGGCACCGATCGCCAACGCGACAACGGAGGACAGCAACGCCAATCCGATGCCCGCGAGTCCCGTGCGCCGGTCTCGCGTGAGGACGAACTGGATCGCGAGCGCGAGCGCGATCCACAGCGTATTCGGCTTGAAGATCACGAGCGGCGCCAGCACCGCGAGAAAGAGGCCCTCCGCCAAAGGATTCCCCACGCGAAAATCGCGGGCTGCGATCCAGACCAGCGCCGCGATCAACGCAAGTTGCAGCGAGTTCACGTTGGCGGCACGCACGTCGATCATGAAGGGCGCGAAGGTGAGCTCCACCGCGAAAGCCACGCACGCGGCCCATCGAAAGGAAAGCCCCCGGAGCCGCGCCAGGGCGAACACGCCGAATCCCGCGCCGAGATAGAGAAGCGCCACGTAGATCGCTTGCGCCGCGTCGTAGTCGTCGGGGAAGACCGCGAACACCGCGTAGAGGAACGGCGTTCCCATCGGCTCGAGCGTCCGGCGCAGCGCGTTGGCCGCGTGAAGCTTCTCGCTCCTCGAGAATTGAACCGCGCCGTTCAGCTCGGAAGCGTAGCCCTCCGGGTTCACATAGGGTGACTGGTGCGAGTCGTGCGCCGCCATCAGGCGTTTGCCCATGGGCACGCCCCAGAACTGGTAGAAGTCCGCGCCGGGCTGCTCGGGAAAGGCTTCGAAGGCGCTCGCGAAGAGCAGCACGCAGAGCGCGAGCGCCACCACGGCGCCCAGGACGCTACGCGCCACGATCGGCGGCCTCGCCCAGCACCACGACGAGCAGCGGAACCCACGCCCAGAACATCACGAG
>DATGGI010000249.1:0-31742 GCA_035308545.1 Usitatibacter sp. | reverse complement strand
CCAGACCTTCTCCGATCGTTTCTCTGACCTTCCCGTCCAGCTCGCGGAGCTGTCGCGCTTCCGCTCCGCGTCCGAGGTCAAGAACGTGGTCGAGGGTCTCAACAACGGCAGGATCGACCTGGTGATCGGCACTCACAAGCTGATCCAGTCGGACGTCAAGTTCAAACGCCTGGGCCTCGTCATCATCGACGAAGAGCATCGCTTCGGCGTGCGTCAGAAGGAGCGCCTCAAGCGCCTGCGTGCCGAGGTCGACGTGCTCACGCTCACCGCGACGCCGATTCCGCGCACGCTGGCGATGTCGCTCGAGGGTCTGCGCGATTTCTCGGTCATCGCCACGGCGCCCGAGCGCCGGCTGGCGATCAAAACCTTCGTCTCGCCGTATTCGTCGGGCATTATCCGCGAGGCGTGCCTGCGCGAGCTGAAGCGCGGCGGCCAGATCTACTTCCTGCACAACGACATCGATACCATCTTCACGATGAGCGAGAAGCTGCGCACGCTGGTGCCCGAGGCGCGCGTCGCCATCGCGCATGGGCAGATGCCGGAGCGCGAGCTCGAGGCCGTGATGCGCGACTTCGTCGCCCAGCGCATCAACGTGCTGCTGTGCTCCACCATCATCGAGACCGGCATCGACGTGCCCACCGCCAACACGATCATCATCCATCGTGCGGACCGCTTTGGACTCGCGCAGCTGCACCAGCTGCGCGGCCGCGTCGGCCGCTCGCATCACCAGGCGTATGCGTACCTGCTCACGCCGCCCGAGGAAGCGCTGTCGAATCAGGCCAAACGCAGGCTGGAGGCGATCCAGCAGATGGAGGAGCTGGGGTCGGGCTTCTATCTCGCGATGCACGACCTCGAGATCCGCGGCGCGGGCGAGGTGCTCGGCGAATCGCAGTCGGGCGGAATCCACGACGTGGGCTTCGCGCTGTACAACGAGATGCTCGAGCATGCGGTGAAGCAGCTGAAGAGCGGCAAGGAGCCGGATCTCTCCGCGCCGCTGAGTGTCGCCACCGAGGTGAACCTGCATTCGCCGGCGCTGCTTCCCGATACGTACTGCGGCGACGTGAACGAACGCCTCGTGATCTACAAACGGCTCGCCAACTGCAACTCCGACGAGGAGCTCGAGCGCCTTACCGAGGAGCTCGTCGACCGGTTCGGCCCGCTCCCCGACGCCACGCGAGTGCTCCTCGAGTGCCACAGGCTTCGCGTCCAGGGCGCGCCACTCGGAGTGCAGAAGATCGACGCGTCGGCCGGCGGCATCGTCGTGCAATTCGTGCCGCACCCGCCCGTGGAGCCGCGGCGCGTGCTTTCGCTCGTGCAATCGAGCCGAATCTATCGCCTGCCCGGTCCCGATCGCGTGCGCATCGAGGTGCAGCAGGAAGACCTCAAGCTGCGGGCGAATGAAGTGCGCCAGTTCCTGAGAAAATTGGCCTGACCATGAATCTCGTAGTCCAGGGCGAAGACATCGCGACGCAGGACCTCAAGCAGCTTCACGGCATCGCGCGCGGGTCGACGATCGAACGCATCTCTGACGACGCGTTCCGCATCACGCGAGCCGACCGCTCGGCCCACACGCAGGTCGCGGCGCATTGCGCGGCGGCGAGGCTCGACTGGGGTTTCGTCGAGGAAGGACGCAAGCTTTCCGATTTCGCGCTAATCGCGATGGACATGGATTCCACGCTGATCTCGATCGAATGCATCGACGAGATCGCCGACTTCGCCGGACGCAAGGCGGAGGTGGCCGCGGTCACCGCATCGGCGATGCGCGGCGAGATCGACTGGCCCGAAAGCCTGCGCCGGCGCGTGAAGGCCCTCGCCGGCCTCGACGAGTCGACGCTCGAGCGCGTGTATTCGGAACGCCTGCGCTTCAACAAGGGCGCCGAGCAGGTCCTCGCCGCGGCGCGCAGGCATGGCGTGAAGACGCTCCTGGTGTCGGGGGGTTTTACCTATTTCACCGACCGGGTCCGCGATCGCCTGGGCTTCGACCACGCATATTCGAATACGCTGGTCGTGGACGAGGGAAAGCTCGCGGGCGTGGTGACCGGGCCCCTGGTCGATGCGCAGGGAAAGGCGGGGCACGTGGCGCGACTGAAGCGCGAGCTCGGAATCGGTGCTGACCGCGTGCTCGCCATCGGCGATGGCGCCAACGACTTGCCGATGATGGCCGAGGCGGCCACGAGCATCGCGTATCACGCAAAGCCGGTGGTGCGGGAGAAAGCCGGATACGCCCTCGACTACATGGGGCTCGATGGCGTGCTGAACCTCTTTCCCGCCTAGGCGGGCTTGTCTTCTTCCCGGGTGTGGGAAAAGTACACGTAGCCGGGCTGCGGCACGGCCGATTCGGCGCGCTCTTCCGAAACCTCCAGGTCCTGGGGCTTGTCCCACCAGGTGGCGCGGTTCTTCTTCTGCAGCTCGGCGAGCTGCGGGTTCTTCGCCATGAAATCGCGCATGAAGCGCGTGAGCTCGGATTCGTAGGCCATGCGTGGATTTTACCACCCTATAATTGAGGAAGGATGAGGCTCACCTATCCGCGCTCGTTCCTGTCCCTGCTGCTGATCGGCTTCTCGATCGTGGCCGCGCCCCTGTTGTTCGCGCTGCTCACCAACGCGCTCGCCTTCGAGCGCCTTTCGCGCCTCGCGGAGCAGACCGTCCATTCGAGTGTGAAGGTGACGCAGGCGAGCCGCTCCCTCGCGACCGTGATCGCGTCTCTCGACCGCGCGGCCCGGCAATACTCGGTCGCGGGCGAAGCCATGTATCTCGACGCATACCGCACGAACCGCGCGGCGTTCCTTCGCTTCACCCACCAGCTCGACGAGATGGAGCTCTCGGAAGCGCAGCGCGCGGAGCTCGCCTCGATCATCCGAGACGAGGATGCGGTGAACATGCTCATCACGCACTCGGGGCCCACGCCCGAGCTCGCGCGCCGGCTGCCGCAGGAATTCGCGAACCTCACCGAGCACGGGCAGAACCTCATTCGCGTGGGCGACCAGGCCACCGACTCCGGCATCGAACAGCTTCGCGCGCAGGCGGTGCACTCGCGCGACAGCGTCTTCTGGCTGATGATCGCCCTCATCCCGACGGCGATCCTCCTCATCGGCTCGTTCACGTTCCTCATCGCGCGCCCCATCACGCAGGTGAGCGAGGGCATCCGCAGCCTGGGCGAAGGCAACTTCGCCAAGCCGATCGCGATCCAGGGGCCGGGCGACATGGTGCGCCTGGGCGAGCAGCTCGACTGGCTGCGCGACCGGCTGATCACGCTCGAAGCCCAGAAGACACGCTTCCTGCAGCACATGTCGCACGAGCTGAAGACCCCGCTCACCGCGCTGCGCGAGGGATCGGACCTGCTTTCATCCGGCGTGGTGGGCAGCCTCAACGCGGAGCAGCGGGAGATCGCGCGGATCCTCCAGGAGAACTCCATCGAGCTTCGCAAGCTGATCGAGGGCCTGCTCAACTACAGCGCGGTGCATGCGCAGACCTCGTATCTCGACGCGAAGATCGTCCAGCTCCGCGAGGTCGTGCGGCGCGTGGTGAACGACCGGAAGCTTCCAATCGTCGCCAAGGACATGCGCATCGAGCTCAACTGCGAGCACGTGACCGCGTACTGCGACGAGGAGAAGATCCGCGTGATGCTCGACAACCTGCTCTCGAACGCGATCAAGTACTCGCCCGAGCGCGGCCTCATCTCGATCAAGCTCTACAAGGAGCACAACGACGCGGTGTTCGAGGTGCTCGACGAAGGCCCCGGCATCCCCGCGGTCGACCGGGAGAAGATCTTCGAGGCCTTCTATCGCGGAGCCGATGCGCCGGTGGCGGCCATCAAGGGCAGCGGGCTGGGACTGTCGATCGTCAAGGAGTACATCCAGCTCCACAAGGGGCGCATCGAGGTGCTCGACGGGCCCGGCGCCCACTTTCGCGTGAGCTTCCCGCGCAAGAAGACGGGCAACGAGGAGGAAGCCGCCTGAACGCGTCCTTCATGGCAGATTTCTTGCACATTCCCTCCGCTACGCGCCCGTTTCGCGGCGCCAAGATCGGAGATGCGCGATGTCCCTGCGGCAAACCCTGTCAGAGGCCCTGATGCCGAAGCATTCGAAGGCCTCCCTGTTGCTGGTTGACGACGATCCGGATTTGCTTCGCCTGCTCGCGATCCGATTGAAGGCGAACGGGTACGACGTGACCGCTGTCGACAGCGGCCAGCGCGCCCTCGCCTCCATCGCCGCGACGCGTCCCGACCTGCTGCTTACCGACCTTCGCATGGATGCCATGGACGGCATGGCGCTCTTCCAGGAAGTGCAGGCGAGCTATCCCGGATTGCCGGTCATCATCCTCACGGCCCACGGCACGATTCCCGATGCGGTCGCGGCGACCCAGCGCGGCGTGTTCGGCTATCTCACGAAGCCATACGACGCCGAAGAGCTGCTCTTCCAGATCAACCGCGCCCTTTCGTTGCAGGGAGGCGCCACGCGCCAGTCGGGCGCGCCCGCTTATTGGCGCGAGGAGATCGTCACCCAGTCCTCCCTCATGGAAGACCTGCTTTCGAAGGCGCAGCGCGTCGCCGCGGGAGACGCGAGCGTGCTCATCCAGGGAGAGAGCGGCAGCGGCAAGGAGCTGCTGGCGCGCGCCATCCACAAGTCGAGCGCGCGGGCGAACCAACCCTTCGTGGCGATCAACTGCGGCGCGATTCCCGAGACGCTTCTCGAAAGCGAGCTCTTCGGCCACACGAAGGGCGCCTTCACGGGCGCGATCGCGGACCAGCGCGGCCTCTTCGTCGCCGCCGACAAGGGCACGCTCTTCCTCGACGAGATCGGCGACATGCCGCTGTCGCTCCAGGTGAAGCTCCTCCGCGTGATCGAGACACGCGAGGTGCGCCCCATCGGAGCCACGCGCGCGATCCCGTTCGACGTGCGCATCATTTCCGCGACACACCGGGACCTCGTGAAGGAGAAGGAGGTGGGTGCGTTCCGCGAGGATCTCTTCTATCGCTTGAACGTCGTCGCGTTGAAGCTCCCTTCGCTCGACGAGCGCCCGGAGGACGTGCCGCTCCTCGCGCAGTATTTCGCCGCGAAGCTCGCACCCCGCTACGGGCGGGACAAATCGGCCTTCTCTCAGGAAGCCCTCGAGCTGCTGGTGAAGGCGAAGTGGCCCGGCAACGTGCGCCAGCTCTACAACGTGGTCGAACAATCGATCGCGCTCTGTCCCACGGAGATCATCCCGCAGGCGTTCGTCGACCAGGCCATCCAGGTGGAGATGCACGAGATGACGTCGTTCGAGGACGCGCGCAAGCGCTTCGAGCGCGACTACCTCACGCGCATCCTCAAGCTCACCAAGGGCAGCGTGACGCAGGCCGCGAAGCTGGCGCGCCGCAATCGAACGGAGTTCTACAAGCTCCTGCAGCGCCACGGGATCGAAGCCGCGACCTTCAAAGCCGACGCGAAATAGGCGCCGCGCTGGTGGCGCCTGTCGCTCGTTGGCGACACCTCATTCGTTCGATGAATCAAAGAGTTGACTCATCGAAGGGAGGCGACTGTCGCTGGCTTGCGACGACGCGGGTGACCTGGGCGGAAAGCCAAACGGATCATCGCGACCTAAGTGCTTGATGACGCGGGATTTCGATCTGTTGGCACTGTCCTTGCAACAGGGGTGTACGTGTCACCCTCCTGTATTCAAGAGTGCGCCTTGTGGGGCAGGTTCTTCCTGCCCCGTTTTTTTTGTGTCGCTCTGTAGCGTTTCGCCTACATGCCGAATGGCGGATGCCGATAGGACTCCGCGCGGCGACCGCCTAAGATTCCTGGCATGGAAGACTCGATTCGCGGTTGCGCGGAAGCGCTCGAAAAATGGCTCGAGGAGCATGCTCCCCAGGTGCGCAAGCAGCAGGCGCACCTCGACGAGGGCACGGACGCTCGCGCCTACTGGAACTACGGCTACCTGATGGCCTTGCGCGACGTGCTCAAGACCATGGACCGGAGCAACCCACGCGCTAACTGAGTCACCCGCAACGTGGACATTTCCAGCGCTGGTTTTCCGCCCGCGCGGGATGGGTGCGGTTGTCGAGCGTGGCCCCGCCGAAATCGTGGAAGAGATTGCACTGCTTCTCGAATGCGGATCTTGGCGATCCCGCATAGGCGAATTTGAACTCATCGTATTCGCCGATCCATTTCTTCAAATGGTTCCGGACGTCGGAGTCGCAACGTCCCACATAAGCAATGGTGAAGGTGGCGCCCGACGAGGTTCCGAGCGCGAAAACGCCGGGCGAAGTCTTCTTCACGGCGATGTCGACCCCCGCCGTCGTCAGGTCGAAAGGCCCCAGCAGTCCCGAATCCGGCATGACGAGCGTCCTTCTTTTTCTTAGAACCGGTACCGAGCCGTGAGCGAGGCCATCCAGTTGCGCGGGAGGGCGGGCTCGAAGAAGCGCTTGTTGGACTCGTTCACGATCACCGAGCCACTGTAGCGTTGATTCGTGGCGTTTTCCAGACGCACGAGCGGAACGACCTCGAGTCGCCCCCAGCCGATCCGCATCCCGGCCCGCAGGTTGAGGACTGTCGATGGCGGCGCAAAGTCGCTGTTGATGTCGTCCACGTACAGCCGGCTCGTATACACGGCTTCGATCGCGCCATTCAATCCATACCATCCCCAGCGCGGCGCATAGGCAAGCTCGGCGAAAGCATATCGCTCCGGCGTCCCCGGAATGCGGTTGCCCGGCGTGACCGGCGCCGCGGCCGTCCCGCTTCCGCTCACGAACGCCTCGTCGTAGCGAGCCCGCATCACCGTGACGGCGATGGTGGAGTTGAGCTCCTCGGTCCATCGGGCCAGGTGCGAGATCTCGATCCCCTCGCGCAACGTCTGGCCGGCGTTCCGGTACGTCGAGCGGCCGCCCACGTTCTGGTCCACGATCAGCTCGTCGTTCGTGGTGATGTGATATGCGGCCACGTCGAGGGACTGGCGCTCGACGCGCCACTTCGCGCCGACCTCGAAGTGGCGGCTCAGGGATGCCTTGAGATCCGTATTCAGGCCCGAGGCATTGTCGCGATAGGCGATCTCGGTGAACGTCGGCGTCTCGAAACCGCGCCCCGCATTGAAGTAGACGTTCATCTCGGGCGCAGCGTGCCATGTGACGCCGGCCACGGGATTCGTCGCGCGGTACTTGATCGTCCCGCTATCGTCACCGTTGCCCGGCACGATGTAGTGGTCCTTCGTGACGAACTCCACGTTGCTCGCGCGCACGCCGGCGATCGCGCTCCAGGAGCTCCCGAGATCGATCGTGCCCTGCAACAGGGCGTCCGAATTGTGGACGTAGTCGTCCTCGTTGCGCCTCAGGTCCCCGCGGTCTCCGTTCACGTTGAGGTAGCCCTGGCGGTCGTCGTGCATCGAGTCGTAGTCGTAGCCCGCCATGAGGCGCGCGACGTTGCCGCCGCCGAGCGCGAAGCGCCGCGAGAGCAGCAGCCCCGCGCCCCAGTAGTCGCGATCGAACACGACGATTCCGCCGGCGGAGCTGGGTGGAAGCTGCGCGGAAAGCGGAATGCCGAGCCCGTTGTCGAGGCTGCGCTCGCCGTAGTAGAGGCGCGCGGTCAGCGTCGTGTCGGCGTCGAACTTGTGATCGAGCACCGTGCCGACCTGGTCCTGTCGCAGCGTCTTGTGTGTGTTCAGCTGGATGTAGCCCGGTTGCACCTGGCGCGGATCGGCATCCCACTGCGCATGCGTGAGGCCGCCGGGATCGAGGGCCTCGGGCTGGTCGAGCCAGTTGTATACGACCGACACGTGCGTGTCGGGCGACGGCTGCCACGTCCACTTCGCGTTCACGAGATCGCGCGTTGCCGAACTGTGATCTCGATACCCGTCCGTGTGGAAATGCCAGCCGTCGACGAGGAAGGTCTGCGATCCGGATGACGTCGCGAACTTGAAGGCCTCGCGATTCATTCCATACGCGCCCGCCGCGGCGCTTGCCCAGAACGTGGGTGACGGCGCGCCGTCCTCGGTGAAGACCTGCACGACACCGCCCGCGGCGTTGCCGTAGAGCAGCGACAGCGGGCCGCGCAGCACCTCGATGCGCGCGGCCGACGACAGGTCGATCGAAGACGTCTGGCCCTGTCCATCCGGCATGGTGGCGGGAATTCCGTCCACGATGATCCGCACGCCGCGGACCCCGAACGTGGAGCGCGCGCCGAAGCCGCGGATCGACAGCTGCAGGTCCTGGGCGTAGTTCTGGCGGTTGAGGATGGAGATTCCCGGAATGCGATCGAGCGACTCCGAGAGGTTCACTTGCGGGCCGGCGATCGAGATCACGTCGGCGCCGACGGCACCGACGGCCGCGGGCGCGTCGAAGATGCGCGTTTCCGCGCGCGTCGCCGAAACCACGACGGGCTCCAGCGGAACCGCCGCTTGCGAGAGCGCATCCGTGCATGCGATCGCGAGCGGCGCGAGAAGGACTCGGTTCCGCCGTGAACGGCGGTGCATGTCGACCTACTCGGGGTAGCTGTTCAGCAGGTACATGCTCATGAGCGGGATGCCGGGCTTGCCGAGCGGCGCGAGCCATTGGCCGTAGACTTCCTCGATCTGTCCCGAGCGGTAGAGCGACGCGAGGGTGCGATCGACGATCAGGCGGAACTCGCCGTCGTTCCTGCGCACGGCCAGTCCATACGGCTCGTAGGAAAGATCCTCGGCGAACACGATGAGGCCCTCGGCGCCGCCGCCCACGAGGAACGTGCCGACGAGCTTCGTGCGGTCGCTCGCCATCGCGTCGACCTTGCCGTCCTTCAGCATCTCGAACGCCTCGAGCACCGTCTTGGTCTTCACGACTTCCGCCTTCACGAAGCGCTTCGCGAGGCCCTTCTCGACGGCGTCCAGCGTGGTCGTCTGCTCGGCCACCGCGATCTTCTTGCCCTGGAGCTCGGCGATCGTCGTGGCCGATGCCTTGCGGGCGAGGATCGTCGCCGCGTCCACGAAGATGGGCAGGCTGAAGTCCACCTTCTCGCGCCGCGCCATCGTGATCGACGTGGTGCCGCACTCGATGTCGACGTCGCCCTTCGCGACGGCTTCGAGGCGCGTGGCCGGCGTCGTCGGAACCCACTCGACCTTGGAGGGCCCGCCGGCGGAAGCCACCGCGGAGGCGATCCGCTTGCAAAGCTCGACCGAATACCCGACCGGCTTGCCGTCATCCTTCGACTTGAATGCGAAAGGCGCGGAGGTTTCGGAATATCCCAGGCGAAGCGCGCCGCGCTTCTTGGCGGCGTCCATCGTCTGGGCAGCGGCAGTGGTAGCGGCGAACAGGGCGGAAAGCAAAGCGGCCGCGAGAAGCGAGCGTTGCATGGGATTCCCTTTGTTGTGGTCTGGCCCGGAGTAGGCAGGCCGATTCTACTCGGACTTGATGTTCGCCTCCTTGAAGAGGCGGGCGTACTTCGCGAGCTGCTCGCGCGTGGCCGCGCCCAGCTCTTCGGGAGTCGACGCGCGAATGGTGAGCCCCTGGTTGTGGAGCTTCTCGCGCACTTCGGGATCCGCGAGCGCCTTCACGATCTCGGCATTGAGCCTCGCGACGATTTCCTTCGGCGTGCCCGCGGGCGCCATGATCGTGAACCAGGAATTGAACGTGAAGCCCGGCAGGCCCGACGACGAAACGGTCGGAGCCTCTGGAAACTGGGAAAGCGGCTCCTTGGTGGTCACGCCGATCACGCGAAGGCGGCCGCCGCGCGCGAGTCCCGCGACAGTGGCGAGTCCCTGGAACGCGACGGGGACTTCGCCCGCCGCCACGCCCAATGCAGCCTGCGATGCGCCCTTGTAGGGAATGTGCGTGAGTGAAATGCGGGCGTCCGCCGCGAAGAGCGCCATCGCGATGTGCTGCGGACTGCCCACGCCGCCGGACCCGTAGTTGATCTCGCCCGGATGCGCTTTCGCGGCGGCGATGAGGTCGCCCGCCGTGCGATAGGGCGACGCATTGTTCGCCACGAGCCCCCACTCGATGGTGGCCACGAGCGACACGGGCTCGAAGTCCTTCAGGATGTCCCACGGCAGCTTCACGCCCAGGTTCGGCAGCATCGTCATGATGCTGTCGTTGAATCCGCCGAGCGTGTAGCCGTCGGGCGCGGCCTTCGCCACGCGGTCGGCGCCGATCTGGCCCGCCGCGCCCGGCATGTTCTCGATCACGATCGCTGGCCCATGTTCGCCGACATCTTCTCGGCGAGGATGCGCGCGCCGTTGTCCACCGCGCTCGCCGCGGCGAGCGGCACGATCATGCGGATGGGCTTCGTGGGATAGCCCTGCGCCGATGCAGCGAGCGAAAGCGCGAGCGCGACACCGGCGAACGCGATGCGAAGCGGGAGCTGCATCGGGACCTCCTAGTTCGTCCGGAGCGGCGGGATGTCGAGCTGCTCGGCGAGACGGTCGAGCGTCTGCATGAGCGATGGCGTGAGCGCGATGCCTTCCTTCTTCTGGCGCGCGCTCCTTGCCAGGCTCTGCTCGCCGGGCATGAGGATGCGTTCGACGCCGGGCATGCGCTCGGAGCCGCGCAGGTCGCGGATGAGCTTGTCCACGGACGCCTTGAATTCGGCGACCTCACCGAACGCCGACGGATCGATCGCGACGATCGCCTGTCCGGTATTCGTGGGACTCTCGGCATCGGCATTGAAGTCGATCACGTCGCGTCCCATCGCCGCACCGTTGAGCGTGCCCGCGATGAGGCCCACGACCAGCGCGAGGCCGTAGCCCTTGTATCCGCCGATCGGAAGGAGGAATCCCTCGGCGGCGCGCTTCGGATCCAGGAGCGGCTTTCCTTCGCGGTCGACCATCCAGCCCTCGGGCATCATCTCGCCGCGAGAGGCCTTCGCCTTCACCTTGCCGTACGCGGCGACCGTGGTCGCCATGTCGAGCACGATCGGCGGCTCTTCGCCGGCCGGGATCGCGGCGGCGATCGGATTGGTGGACAGCAGCATCTCGATGCCGCCCCAGGGCGGAAGATGATTCGCGTTGCCCACCGCGAAGTAAAGGCCGAGCATGTCGTGGGGCAGCATCATCTTCGCGTAGAGCGACGCGGGACCCGCGTGGTTGCTCCATCGCGCGCCCACCCATGCGACTCCGGCCACCTTCGCCTTCTCGATCGCGATCTCCGCGGCGCGCTTCATCACGAGATGTCCCATGGCGTTGTCGCCATTCACGAGCGCCATCGCGGCGCGCTCCTTCTCGATGCGGATGTCGGGCTTCAGGTTCACGCCGCCCGCGCGAATGCGCTTCAGGTACGGCACGAGGCGGATCACGCCGTGGCCGTCGGAACCCTGGAGGTCGGCATCGGCCATGAGGCCCGCGACGGTGCGCGCGTCGGCGGCGGGCATTCCGACCGCTTCGAACGCGAGCGCGATGAAGTACCTGAGGCGCCCATGATCGACGAGGATCTGCTCGCTCACTCTAGACCTCCTCGATCCAGGTGGCCTGGATCGCCTCGAGCACTTTCTCGCCGGCGCGCCCCGGGTCGTCGTCGAATCCGTCGAGGGCGAGGACCCACGTGTAGAGGTCCACGAAGTTCACCTTGCGGGGGTCGACGTCCGGGTGAGCATCTGCGAGCGCGATCGCGATCTCGCGGGTGTCCAGCCATTTCATTTCTTGCCCTCCGAAACCTGGTTCAGCGTGTACTTGGGAATCTCGATTGTCACCGGCTCGTCCTTCATGCGCGCCTGGCAAGAAAGGCGCGAGGTGAGCTCCAGCCCCCAGGCCTTGTCGAGGAGGTCGTCCTCCTTCTCGGTCGCCGGATCGAGCGAGTCGAATCCCTCGCGCACGATCACGTGGCACGTCGTGCAAGCGCAACTCTTCTCGCACGCGTGCTCGATTTCGATGTGGTTCTCCAGCAGCGTATCGCAAATCGAAGTTCCCGGCCGCGCCTCGATCACGGCGCCCTCGGGGCAGAGCGTCTCGTGGGGCAGGATGGTGAGCTTCGTCACTTGCGCGCGACTTCGTCGAGTGATCTTCCGGACAGCGCGCCCGAGACGGCGCGATCCATGCGGCGCGCGGCGAAGTCTCCGCTCGCGCGGTTCAGCGCCTCGATGGCGGCCTTGATCACGCGATGGTCCGTCCCGCTCCAGGCGCGCTCGAGCTCGGCCATGCCCCGGTCGAGAACCGCGCGCTCGGAGGCGTCGAGCAGTCCGCCGTCTTTTTCCAGCGCGCTGCGCAATGCCGCGAGCAACGATTCCGCATCGACCCGTTGCTCGGCGAGCGCGCGGGTATCGCGGTCTTCTTCCGCATGCGCGAATCCTTCCTGCAGCATGCGCGCGACCTCGTCGTCGGAAAGGCCGTACGAAGGCTTCACCGCGACGGACGACTCGATGCCGGTTGTCTTCTCGCGCGCCGAGACGTTGAGCAAGCCATCGGCGTCGACCTGGAACGTGACCTGGATGCGCGCCGCGCCCGCGACCATCGGCGGGATGCCGCGCAGCTCGAAGCGCGCGAGCGACCGGTTGTCGGCGACGAGATCGCGCTCGCCCTGCACGACATGGATCGCCATCGCCGTCTGGCCGTCCTTGAACGTGGTGAATTCCTGCGCTCGCGCCACGGGAATCGTGGAGTTTCGCGGGATCACGCGCTCCGCGAGACCGCCCATGGTCTCGAGGCCCAGCGAAAGCGGGATCACGTCGAGGAGCAGCCAATCGTCGTCCGCGCCGCGGTTGCCCGCGAGGACATTGGCCTGGATCGCGGCGCCGAGCGCCACGACCTGGTCGGGATCGAGGTCCTTCAAGGGCACGCGGCCGAAGAACGCCTCGACGGCGCGCTGCACGCCCGGCATCCGCGTGGCGCCGCCCACGAGCACGACGCCATCGATGTCCTTCGTGTCGAGCTTCGCGTCGCGAAGCGCTTTCTTCGTCGGACCCAGCGTCTTCTGGATGAGCGCGGCGGTCATCTGCTCGAGCTCGGCGCGCGAGAGTTGCAGGTGAAGCTTCTGGCCGTACGAAAGCGTGATGCGGATGTCGGCGTCGGTTTGCGCCGAAAGCTTTTCCTTCACCTCGCGAGCCGCCGCGAGCAGGCGGCGCGTATCGCCGCCGCGCGCATCGGCGATCTTGTGGTGCACGCGCCAGTGCGTCGCGATGGCCTGGTCGAAATCGTCGCCACCGAGGGCCGAGTCGCCGTTGGTGGCGAGCACTTCGAAGACGCCGCGAGTGAGCTTGAGGATCGAGATGTCGAACGTCCCGCCGCCGAGATCGAAGATGGCGAACGTGCCTTCGGACGCATGGTCGAGGCCGTAGGCGATGGCGGCGGCCGTGGGCTCGTTCAGCAGCCGCAGGACATTGAGCCCCGCCAGCCGCGCGGCGTCTTTCGTCGCCTGTCGCTGCGCATCGTCGAAGTACGCGGGCACGGTCACGACGGCGCCGAAGAGGGAGCCGCCCATCGCGCGCTCGGCGCGATCGCGCAGCACCTTGAGGATTTCCGCCGAGACCTGCACGGGAGAGCGCGCACCGGCCGCGGTGTCGATGCTGACCATCCCGGGCGCTTCCCTGAATCGATAGGGCAACGCGCCGTACCTGGCCACATCGGCCACGCCGCGGCCCATGAAGCGCTTCACGGAAACAATGGTGTTGGCCGGATCGTCGGCCTGCGCCGCGCGGGCCGGATAGCCGACCTCGACGCGGGCGTCGGGGAAATAGCGGACGATCGACGGAAGCAGCGGCCGGCCTTCCTCGTCGGCGATCACCTCAGCGACGCTGCTCCTCACGGTCGCGACGAGCGAGTGCGTGGTGCCCAGGTCGATGCCGACCGCGAGCTTGCGCTGGTGCGGCTCGGGCGACTCGCCCGGCTCGGAGATCTGCAGCAGCGCCATCAGTGCCCCAGGGGCTCGAGCGCCTCGTCGATCTCTTCGTCGAGCTTGGCGAGGAAACGCAGCTTGCGCACGAGCGAGCAACCCGCCTCGTAGTTGGCGTCCGCGTCGAGCGCGCGCTCGAGCTGCTTCACCATCTCGCGTTGCTCGACGGCGAGGTCGCGGCGCAGGGCCTCGAGCGCGGCGGCGTTGCGCGTGGCGCGCGCATCCGAGGCGGCCTCGCGCCACTCCATCTGCTGCATGAGGAAATCGGCGGGCATCGAGGTGTTGGTTTCTTCTTCAGTGTCGAAGCCCTTGAGCCCGAGGAGGTAGCGGGCACGGTCGACGGGATCGCGCAGCGTCCGGTACGCCTCGTTCGCCGCCGCCGCCCACTGCATCGCCGCGCGGCGGTCCGCCTCAGTGGCCGAGGCGAACCGGTCGGGATGGACCTGGGACTGAAGCTCGCGGTAACCGGCCTCGAGGCGGGCGGGATCCACCGCGTACCTCACCGGCATTCCCAGGAGCTCGAAATGGTTTCTCAGACGTTGAACGATTCGCCGCAGCCGCAGCGGTCCTTCTCGTTCGGGTTGTTGAACTTGAAGCCCTCGTTCAGGCCTTCCTTCACGAAGTCGAGCTCCGTGCCGTCGAGGTAGGCGAGGCTCTTGGGATCCACGAACACGCGAACCCCGTTGGACTCGAACGTCGTGTCCTCCGGGCGGGTCTCGTCGGCGAACTCGAGCTTGTAGGCAAGCCCCGAGCATCCCGTCGTGCGCACGCCCAGGCGAAGGCCGACGCCCCTGCCGCGCTTCTCGATGTAGCGCTGCACGTGCTCGGCAGCGCGGGTGGTGAGGGAGACGGCCATCAGTCCGCAGCCTTCTTGTCGGCGTCGCCGTATTTCTTGCGATAGTCGGCGACCGCGGCCTTGATCGCGTCCTCGGCGAGGATCGAGCAGTGGATCTTCACCGGCGGGAGCGCGAGCTCCTCGGCGATCTGGGTGTTCTTGATCGTGGCCGCCTCGTCGACGCTCTTGCCCTTGACCCACTCGGTGACGAGCGACGACGAGGCGATCGCCGAGCCGCAGCCGTAGGTCTTGAACTTCGCGTCCTCGATGATGCCCTTCTCGTTCACCTTGATCTGGAGCTTCATCACGTCGCCGCAGGCCGGCGCGCCCACCATCCCGGTGGCCACGCCCTTCTCTTCCTTGCCGAAGGAACCGACGTTGCGGGGATTCTCGTAGTGATCGATGACTTTTTCGCTGTATGCCATGTCTGTCTCCTAGGCGCGGGGCACGAGGCGCGAGAGCGCTAGTGCGCGGCCCATTGCACTGTGTTGAGGTCCACCCCGTCCTTGTACATTTCCCAGAGCGGGCTCATGTCGCGAAGCTTGCCGATGCGCTCCTTGATCAGCTTCACGGCGAACTCGATGTCGGACTCGGTAGTGAAGCGGCCGAGCGTGAAACGAATGGAGCTGTGGGCGAGCTCGTCGTTGCGGCCGAGCGCGCGCAGCACGTAGGACGGCTCGAGCGAGGCCGAAGTGCATGCCGAGCCCGACGACACGGCGAGCTCCTTCATGCCCATGATGAGCGACTCGCCCTCGACGAAGTTGAAGCTCACGTTGAGGTTGTGCGGCACGCGATGCTCGAGATCGCCGTTCACGTAGATCTCTTCCATGTCCTTGAAACCCGCGAGCAGCTTGTCGCGAAGCATGCGGATGCGCTCGTTCTCGGCGGCCATCTCGAGGCGGGCCAGGCGAAACGCCTCTCCCATCCCCACGATCTGGTGCGTGGCGAGCGTGCCGGAACGGAATCCCTTCTCGTGGCCGCCGCCGTGCATCTGCGCTTCGAGGCGCACGCGCGGCTTCCTGCGGACGTAGAGCGCGCCGATCCCCTTGGGACCGTAGGTCTTGTGCGCGGAGAAGCTCATGAGGTCGACCTTGAGCTTGTCCAGGTCGATGGCGACCTTGCCCGTGGCCTGCGCCGCATCCACGTGGAAGATGATGCCCTTCGAGCGCGTGATCTCGCCGATCTCCGCGATGGGCTGGATCACGCCGATCTCGTTGTTCACCAGCATGATCGACACCAGCGTCGTGTCGGGACGCAGCGCCGCCTTGAACTTGCCGAGGTCGAGCAGGCCGTCGGGTTCGGGATCGAGGTACGTGACCTCGAAGCCTTCGCGCTCCAGCTCGCGCATCGTGTCGAGCACCGCCTTGTGCTCGGTCTTCATGGTGACGAGGTGCTTGCCCTTCGTCTTGTAGAAGTGGGCCGCGCCCTTCAATGCGAGGTTGTCGCTTTCAGTGGCGCCCGACGTCCAGATGATCTCCTTCGGATCGGCGTTCACGAGCTTCGCGACCTCGGCGCGCGCGTTCTCGACGGCTTCCTCCGCTTCCCAACCGTAGCCGTGGCTGCGGGAGGCCGGGTTGCCGAAGTGTTCCGTGAGCCACGGAATCATCTTCTCCGCCACGCGCGGATCCACCGGCGTCGTCGCGGAGTAGTCGAGGTAAATCGGGTTCTTGCGTGCGGATGTCATGTTCAGGCTGAAACCGGATGGCCATGCGGGCGCTGGTGATTGCGCACCACGGAAACGGGCTTCGTGCGTTGCTTCTCCACGAGCTGGGCGAGCGTCACGCCGGCGAGGAATCCCTGCACCGTGGTGTTCAGCTCTTCCCACAGCTCGTGCGTCATACATCGCTGGTTGTCATGGCAGTTCTCGCGGCCGCCGCATTGCGTCGAATCGAGCGTCTCTTCGACCGCGCTCACGATTTCCGCGACAGTCACCTTCGCCGCGTCCCGCGCGAGGTGATACCCGCCGCCCGGACCCCGCACGCTCTCCACGAGCTCGCGGCGGCGAAGCTTGCCGAAGAGCTGCTCGAGATAGGACAGCGAGATCTTCTGCCGCCCACTGATGCCGGCCAACGTCACGGGGCCCTGGGCGCTATGGAGCGCCAGGTCCAGCATGGCGGTGACGGCGAATCGTCCCTTGGTGGTGAGTCTCATGGGTTTCCCTATATCCGACAATTATACTCAACTATTGTTCCCTGAGCCAAGTGCCCGGGAGAAAGGTCAGCCGGTCTTTCGGCGGAGATCGCCGGAGTTCGAATCCGATTCCAGCTGATCCAGCCGATTGAGGATCTCGGCCAGCCGCTCATCGAAGTCTTCCGTCCGGGTGCCAAGGGCATTGAGGACCCGGTTCAGGGGGTCGTCCAGGCCGGCGCCCACGGCGTAGGCATCGAAGGCCATGCGCTCGGCCGCCGGCCGGGCCGCTGCCGCTTCCACGATGCGTGCGGGAATGCCCACTACAGTCGCTCCGGGCGGCACCGCCTTCACCACCACGGAATTCGAGCCCACCTTCGCGCCATCGCCGACCGTCAAGGGACCGAGGATCTTCGCGCCGGCGCCCACCACGACGCCCTTGCCGAGCGTGGGATGGCGCTTGCCCTGGTTCCACGAAACGCCGCCCAGCGTGACGCCGTGATAGAGCGTGCAGTCGTCGCCGATTTCCGCCGTCTCGCCGACCACGACGCCCATGCCGTGGTCGATGAAGACGCGCCGTCCAATCGTGGCGCCCGGATGGATCTCGATGCCCGTGAGGAAGCGCGCGATGTTCGAGGAGAATCGTCCCATCCAGCGCAGGCCCAGCGTCCAGAGCATGTGCGAGAAGCGATGCATCTGCAGGGCGTGGAACCCGGGATAGCAGGTGAAAACCTCCCAGACCGTGCGGGCCGCGGGATCCCGGTCGAAAACGCACCTGATGTCTTCGAGTGTTCGCTTGAACATGGACTCAGTTTATTATTCCCGAGTAAAATAATCAACTATTCCCCCGTGATCCGATCCGTCCGTTGAAGCAATTCCTGCGGAAGTACGCCGACTTTGTCCGGCAGCGCGACGTCACCAAGCTATTGCTGGTAGGGCTGCTTTCGCGCATGCCCATCGGGATGGTGGGTTTCTCGATGCTGATCTTCCTGCGCGAATCGCTGGGCAACTTCACCCTGGCGGGCGCCGCGGTCGGCATCGACTACGTCGCGGCGGCGATCGCGGCGCCGATCGTGGGCCGCATCGTCGATCGCAGCGGGCCGAAAGGCGTCCTCTACGTGACCGGCGTGATGCAGCCGCTGTGGCTCGTGGTGTTGCTCGTCGCGGTGAAGATGGGGTGGTCGTTCACCGTCGTGGGCCTTTGCGCGGCGCTCACCGGCATCTTCTCCACGCCCACCACGACGCTCACGCGCACCATGTGGCGCCACCGCTTCGAGCGCGAGGAGGATCGCCGCATGGCGTTCGCGCTCGACTCGGTGACGATCGAGATCAACTTCACGCTCGGCCCGACAATCGTGGCCGCGGTGCTCGCGAGCTTCGGCTCCACCGCCGCGTTCGCGGTCGCGATTGCCACCGTCATCGGTTCCTTCCTGGTGTTCCTCGCTTCTCCCGCGCTGCGTTACTTCCAGGCCGGCGATGGCGGCGAGCGGCACCTGTTGGGGCCCCTCACGGAGCCGCGCCTGCTCCTCATCTATGCGTGCACGTTCGGCCTCACGGTCTGCCTCGGCTTGCTCGAGGTGGGCTATCCCGCCTACGGCGCGTTCCTCGCCGTGCCCGCGATGGGTGGACTCCTGCTCGGCATCAACTCGCTTGGCAGCGCCACCGGCGGCGCGCTCTACGGCGGCCTGCACTTCCGCCTTCCCGTCGAGCGCCAGTTCGCCTGCGCGTTGGGGCTCATGGCCCTGCCGATCCTGCTGCATGCGATCCTGCCCCCGACTCCCGTGCTGATGGTTTTTGCGTTCTTCGCGGGCGCGCTCATCGCTCCGTCGATCGCGGCGCAATCGGTGCTGGTCTCGCGCCTCGCGCCGCCGCGCTACGCCACCGAAGCGTTCACCTGGGGATCGATGTGCATCATCAGCGGCCTCGGGGTGGGGATGGCGCTGGGCGGCTGGCTCGTGGAATCCGTGAGCCTGCGCTCGGTGTTCATCGTGTCGTCGGCGCTCGCGGGATCCGTGGCGCTGCTCGCGCTGCTCATCACCGCGCCGCATCCGGTCGAGTCCCCGCGCGCCGCCGGCTAGCGCTTCATCCGCTTCTCGTATGCCGCGAGCATGCCGCGGAGGAACTTCACCTCCTCGCGCTCGAGCCGCGCGCGCCCGAAGAGGCGCCGGATGCGTTCCATGAGGCGCTTTGGCTCTTCAGGGTCGAGGAATCCGCTCGCCACCATCGAGGCTTCCCAATGGACATACAGGGCTTCGATGTCCCCGATCGCGGCCGCCTCCTTCACAGCGCTCGCGGCGGGCGAATGGAACCGCGCGACGCTCGCGATCTCGTAGCAGGCGACCTGCACGGCGGCGGCGAGGTTGAGCGACGCGTACTGCGGATTGGCCGGGATCGCGCAGAGCATCTGGCAACGCCCGAGCTCCTCGTTGGTGAGGCCGAAGGTCTCGTTGCCGAAGACCAGCGCCACGCGGCCGGAACGCGCCGCCTCGACGATCGCGGGCGCCGCATCGCGAAGCGAGAGGACCGGGTGGGACAGGTCACGGGACCTCGAGCTGAATCCCACCGCGAGCTCCACGTCGCCCAGCGCCTCCTCGAGGCGGCCGAAGGTCCGGGCCGATTCGAGCACGTCGAGGGCTCCCGAAGCGAGCGCCTCGGCCTCGCGCCCCGGCAGACGCTTCGGCGCGACCAGGCGCAGGTCGGAAAAACCCATGGTTTTCATGGCGCGGGCGGCGGCGCCCATGTTGCCGGGGTGGCTGGGGTGCGACAGGACGACCGCGGTTCGCGCGGCCGGATCGGTCTTGGGCATCGGCCGATTGTGCACGACGGCCGCCGGCGAAAAAACGGGGCGCCGCGAAATGCGGCACCCCGCTTGCCCCACCGGTGCTACCGTACCGTCCGCGATGCGCGTGACTGCCGGCACATGCATCGCAGCGCGATACATCTCCTGTATATATCGCGGCACGATATTTTGTCAATCGGTCCGCCGCGCCATGGTTGTAAAAGGGCGGGGCCTGTAGTGCAATGGGGGACGAGGAGAGACGCTTGACCGAAGCGAAGAAACCGAGGGCGGCGGACCTGGGCCTTGCCGAGTACAGGACGCTCGCCGCGTTCCGCTACACGCTGCGGCGCTTCCTCGCGTTCAGCGACGTGGCCGCCTCCGCGGTCGGCCTCACCCAGCAGCAATACCAGGCGCTGCTCGTGATGAAGGCGCGCCACGGGATGATGAGCATCAGCGAGCTCGCCGCGCAGCTCCTCGTGAAGCACCACAGCGCCGTGGGCCTCGTCGACAGGCTGGAGCAGCAGGGACTCGTGCGCCGCGAGCCGTCCAAGAGCGACCGGCGCAAGGTGGTCGTGCGCTTCACCCCGCACGGCGCGCGCGTCTTCGAAAGGCTCGCGGCGTCGCATCGCGCGGAACTGCGCCGGATCGGCCCCGCCTGGGCCAAGTTCATCAAGATCCTGTCCCGTCCCACGTAGTGAAGTAAAATCGGGCGGATGCACCCGATGCTCAACACGGCCGTCAAGGCCGCGCGCAAGGCCGGCAGCATCATCACCCGCGCCTCCTTCGACCTCGAGAAGCTCACCGTCCGCAGCAAGCAGCAGAAGGACTACGTCTCGGAGGTGGACCACGCCGCCGAGGACGCCATCCTCTCGGTGCTGCGCGAGGCCTATCCCGACCACGCCATCCTCGCCGAGGAAAGCGGGCGCAGCGACGCGAAGTCCGAGTACCTCTGGGTCGTCGATCCGCTCGACGGCACGACGAACTTCCTGCACGGTTTCCCGCAGTACTGCGTGTCGATCGGCATGCTGCACAAGGGCGTGCCGACCCAGGGCGTGATCTTCGACCCCAACCGCAACGAGCTCTTCACCGCCACCCGGGGCGTGGGCGCGTACCTGAACGACAAGCGCATCCGCGTGAGCAAGACCGATCGCCTCGAAGCCGCGCTGATGGGCACCGGGTTCCCGTTCCGCGAGGTGTCGAACATCGACGACTACATCCGCATGATGCGCAACATCATGCTGGCCACTTCCGGGATCCGCCGCCCCGGCGCGGCGGCGCTCGACCTCGCGTGGGTCGCGGCCGGGCGCATCGACGGCTTCTGGGAGATCGGGCTTTCGCCCTGGGACATGGCGGCCGGCGCGCTTCTCGTGCGCGAGGCCGGCGGACTCATCGGCGACCTGGAAGGCAACGACACGTTCATGGAGTCGGGTCGCGTGGTCGCGTCGAACGCCAAGCTCTTCTCGGCGATCCTGCAGACACTCAAGCAGAAGGGCTGACCATGCGCCCCTGCGCGCGCCTGCGATGATTCCTCGCGTCGTCGTGGTCGGCGGAGGAGCCGGCGGGCTCGAGCTCGCCACGCGCCTGGGCGACAAGTACGGCCGGGGCCGCGCCCACGTGACGCTCGTCGATCGCACCCGCACGCACCTGTGGAAGCCGCTCCTGCACGAAGTGGCCGCGGGAAGCATGGACATGCACCAGCACCAGCTCGACTACCTCGCGCAAGCGCGCTGGCACGGCTTCACTTTCGTCCTCGGCGCGCTCGCGGGGCTCGATCGCGCCGCGAAGCGCATCGCCGTCGAAGCCGTGCGCGACGACGAGGGCCGCGAGATCCTGCCGCAGCGCGAGATCCCCTACGACATGCTCGTGCTCGCGATCGGCAGCGAATCGAATGATTTCAACACCCCCGGCGTGCGCGAGCACACGTTCATGCTCGACAACACGTGGCAGGCGCATCTTTTCCACCGCCGCCTCGTGAACGAATGCTTCCGGGCCAATTTCGCCGCGAGCGGCGAGGCGATCCGCATCGCGATCGTGGGCGCGGGCGCAACGGGCGTCGAGCTCGCGGCCGAGCTGCACAATACGATCCGCGTGCTCGCCGCCTACGGACTCGAGAACTTCGATCCCGCGAAGCAGATCCGCCTCACGATCCTGGAAGCCGGGCCGCGCATCCTGCCGGGGCTTCCCGACCACATCGCCGAGGGCGCGCTCAGGACGCTCACGGACCTGGGCGTGGAGGTGCTCACGAACGAACGCGTCGTCGAAACCAGCGCCGCGGGACTGAAGACCGCTTCCGGACACGAAGTCGCGGCGACTTTCATCGTGTGGGCCGCGGGCATCCGCTGCGCCGCCGTGCTGAAGGATCTCGGCGGCCTCGAGACGAATCGCCTGAACCAGCTCATCGTGAAGCCCACGCTGCAGGCGACGCGCGACGACGACGTCTTCGCCATCGGCGATTGCGCCGCATGCCCGTGGACCGAGGGCCGGCTCGTGCCGCCGCGCGCGCAGGCCGCGCACCAGCAGGCGTCCCACGTGGTGAATGCGTTCGCGCGCCGCCTCGCGGGCAAACCCCTCGCCGCATACCGCTACCGCGACTTCGGCTCCCTCGTCTCGCTCGGCAACTACGAGACGCTCGGCCAACTCATGGGATTCATCGCGAGCGAAAAATTCCGCGTCGAGGGATGGCTCGCGAAATTCTTCTACGTCTCGCTCTACCGCCAGCACATCTGGGCGCTGCAGGGCTTCTGGGGCATGGCGCTGGACACGCTCGCGCGCATGATCCGCAGGCAGGTCGAGCCGAAGGTGAAGCTGCACTGATGAGCGCCGCCGCCCACACCCCGATGATGCAGCAGTACTTCGCCCTCAAGGCCCAGTACCCGGACATGCTGCTCTTCTATCGCATGGGCGATTTCTACGAGATGTTCTACGGCGACGCCGAACGCGCCTCGAAGATGCTCGACATCACGCTCACCTCGCGCGGGCAGTCGGCGGGCGCGCCGGTCCGGATGGCGGGTGTTCCTTTCCATTCGGTGGAGCAATACCTCGCCAAGCTCGTGAAGCTCGGCGAATCCGTCGCGATCTGCGAGCAGGTGGGCGATCCCGCCACCTCGAAGGGGCCCGTCGAGCGCAAGGTGACACGCGTCGTGACGCCCGGGACGATCACCGATTCCGCGCTGCTCGCCGCCTCGCGCGAAAGCCTCCTCGCGGCGCTGCACGTCGCCGGCAACGAAGCGGGGCTTGCGTGGATGTCGCTCGCGAGCGGCAGCCTCACGATCTCGCAGGTACCGCGCGCGCGCCTCGCCTCCGAGCTCGAGCGCCTCGCGCCCGCGGAGCTTCTCGCGGTGCACGATCTCGATCCCGGCAACACACGGGCCGCCGTGAAGCGTCTCGAACCGTGGCAGTTCGACGCGGCCGTCGCCGGCCGCGAGCTTTCGAAGCAGTTCGGCACGACGGACCTGTCGGGCTACGGCGTCGAGGGCATGGATGCGGCGATCGCGGCGGCCGGCGCGCTCCTCGCCTACTGCCGCCACACGCAGCAGTCCACGCTTCCCCACGTGACGGGTTTGCGTGTCGAGCGGGAGAGCGAGTTCGTGACGATGGACTCGGCCACGCGGCGCAATCTCGAGATCACCGAGACGCTCGCGGGCGCGGAATCGCCGACGCTCTTCTCGCTCCTCGACCGCTGCGCCACATCGATGGGCAGCCGAAGGCTTCGCCACTGGCTGCACCATCCGTTGCGCGACGTCTCGCAACTGAAGCGGCGCCACGCGGTGATCGACGCGTTGAGCGACCCTTCCTCGCGGCTTCGCTATCCCGATCTCGCTTCGACCTTCGCGTCGTGGTCGGACGTGGAGCGCATCACGGCGCGCGTCGCGTTGCGCAGCGCCCGCCCCCGCGACCTCGCGGGCTTGCGCGATACGCTCGCGACGCTGCCCTCGCTCCACCACGCGCTCGCCGAAAGCGGCAACCCCGGACTGCAGGCGGCGGCCGGGTCGCTCGCACCGGCGCCGGACCTCCACGATCGCCTCGCGAAGACGCTGAAGGAAGAGCCCGCGGCGATCCTTCGCGAAGGCGGCGTGATCCGCGACGGCTGCGATGCCGAGCTGGACGAGCTGCGCGCGATCCAAAACGACTGCGGCGCGTTCCTGCTGGACATGGAGAAGCGCGAACGCGAGCGCACCGGCATCGCGAACCTGCGCGTCGAGTTCAACCGCGTCCACGGCTTCTTCATCGAGATCACCCAGTCCAACCTCGACAAGGTGCCGGTCGAGTACAAGCGGCGCCAGACGATGAAGAACGCGGAGCGCTTCATCACGCCGGAGCTGAAGACATTCGAGGACAAGGCCCTCGCGGCCGGCGACCGCGCGCTCGCACGCGAGAAAGCGCTCTACGAGGCGCTCCTCGACGACCTCAACGCCCACATCGTGCGGCTCAAGTTCATCGCCGATGCCGCCGCGGAGCTGGACGCGCTCGCCGCCCTCGCCGCCTCGGCCGAAACCCTTTCGCTCGCGCGCCCCGAATTCACCGGCGAAGACCGCATCGAGATCCACGACGGGCGCCACCTCGTGGTCGAAAGCCAGGTCGACGACTTCATCCCGAACGACACGAGCCTGTCGCGCTCGCGGCAGCTGCTGCTCATCACCGGCCCGAACATGGGCGGCAAGTCCACGTACATGCGCCAGGTCGCGCAGATCGCGCTCCTCGCCTATTGCGGCAGCTTCGTTCCGGCGAACTCGGCGATCGTAGGCCCGCTCGACCGCATCTTCACGCGCATCGGCGCCTCCGACGATCTCGCCGGGGGACGCTCGACCTTCATGGTGGAGATGACCGAGGCGGCCTCCATCCTCAACAACGCCACGACGCGAAGCCTGGTGCTCGTGGACGAGATCGGCCGCGGCACCTCGACCTTCGACGGCCTCGCGCTCGCCTACGCCATCGCCCGTCATCTCGCGGAAACGACGCGCTGCTATACGCTTTTCGCAACCCACTACTTCGAGCTCACACAGCTCGCCGGGGCGATTCCCACCGTGGCCAACGTCCACCTCGACGCGATCGAACACAAGGATCGCATCGTGTTCCTGCACCGCCTCGAAAGCGGGCCCGCCGATCGCTCGTATGGCATCCACGTCGCGCACCTCGCGGGGATCCCGAAGGACGTCGTGCGCGCGGCGCGAAAGCGCCTGGGCGAGCTGGAAAGCCAACTCCGCGCCGACGGGACCCAATCGGACCTCTTCTCGCAAGGCGCGCCCGCCGCCGCGGAGCCCACGGCTTCCAACGCCGTCTCCGACGCGCTGGACGCGATGCGCCCCGACGAGATGTCGCCAAAGGACGCACTCGAAGCGCTCTATCGCCTGAAGAAGCTCTCCGATGCGTAGGGTCGCGGCGCTCGCGCTGTCGCTGCTTGCCGCCGCCTGCGCCACGACGCCGAAATCCCCCGAAGGATTCGTCTTCGGCGTGATGGGCGATGCGCCCTACAGCAAGGGCGAGGAGAAGCCCTTCGTCGAGATGATCGACCGGATGAACGGCGAGCCGCTCGCCTTCGTGATCCACGTGGGCGACATCAAGGCCGGAAGCCACTCGCGCTGCACCGACGAGCTCTTCCGCGAGCGCAAGGCCTGGTTCGACGCATCGACCCATCCGCTCATCTACACGCCCGGCGACAACGAATGGACCGACTGCCGCCGCAAGACCAACGGCGCCGACGATCCGCTCGAGCGCCTCGAGAAATTGCGCGAGGTGTTCTTCAGGGGACGCAGCACGCTCGGCCGCGTGGAGCTCCCTACGGAAGCCGACGACGACGCGGCGCCCGGATGCCATTCCTATCCCGAGAATCGCCTGTGGTCCTACGGCCGCGTGAGATTCGCGACTGTGAACGTCCCCGGCAGCAAGAACAACGAAGGCTTCGATGCCGCCTCCGACGCCGAGGCGCAATGCCGCAATGCCGCCAACCGCAAGTGGATCGACCACGCGGCGGATCTCGCGGAGCGCGAGGGCGACCGCGCCCTCGTGATCGCCACGCAGGCCGATCCGTGGCTGAACGACATCCCGGCATACCGCGAGCTCATCGCGCACATGGGCGCGCTCGCGCAGCGCCTGCATCGCCCGGTGATGTTCGTCCACGGCGACACCCACACGTACCACTACGACACGCCCTTCAAGGATGCGACCGGCGCGACTGTCGCGAACGCGCTGCGGCTGGAGACCTATGGAAGCCCGTTCGTGGGATGGGTGCGCGTGATCGTCGATCCGGCCGAGCCGGCGCTCTTCATCGCGCAACCGATGCTGCACGCGATCGTGCCCCCGTTCGGAGGCGGCTCCATTCCGGATTAGTGCGCGTGCACTCCGAGGTCGCCGTGCGCGTGGCCGTGCTTGATCTCGTCGGGTGTCGCCGGACGCACGCCACTTACCTTGGCCTTGAACCAGAGGCGTTCACCCGCGAGCGGATGGTTGCCGTCGACCACGACGGACTCCGGCGTCACGTCGGTCACCGTGTAGATGAGCGCCTCGTCTTCGTTGTCGCCGGGCACGCCTTCGAATTGCATGCCGATTTCGGTGGCTTCCGGGAAGCTCGCGCGCGGCTCGACGCGCAAGAGCTCCGCGTCGTATTCGCCGAAGGCGTCCTCGGGTTCGAGCGTGAGATCCATCACGTGCCCCACATCCTTGCCCTCGAGCGCATCCTCGACCTTGGGAAAGATGCCGCCGTAGCCGCCATGAAGGTATTCCAGCTGGGCGCCCTCGTCTTCCACGGGCTCGCCGTCGCTGTCCTTGAGCTCGTAGTCGAGCCTCACGACCATCCCGCGACTAATTGGCACGCGCCTTCCCGAGGGTCTTGCAGACCTTGAGTACTTCCTCCACGTGGGCACGCGGGCTCACGTCGCGCAGGATGTGGCGCACGACGCCCTTCTTGTCGATGATGAACGTGGAGCGAAGCAGGCAGGATTTCGGATGCCCGTCGACGATCTTCTCCTCGATCACCTCGTAGAGGCGGCAGACTTCCTCCTCGGTATCCGCGAGCAGCTGCACGGTGAGCCCGTGCTCGTCGCGAAACGCCTGGTGCGAGAGCACGTCGTCGCGCGATACGCCGAAGACGACCGCGTCGAGCTTGTGGAACTCGCCCTCGCGGTCGCTGAAGCCGATCGCCTCGATGGTGCAGCCGGGTGTGCCATCCTTCGGATAGAAGTAAAGGATGACGTTCTTCTTGCCGCGGTAGCTGGAGAGATCCATCATCTCCATGCTCGCGTCGGGAAGCTGGAACGACGGCGCTGGCTGACCTACATGTAGCATGGCACCCGCATTTCGCTCGACAGTCGAATCGATTCTAGCCCATTTTCGTGACAGTCAACGACCTTCTGAAACTCGATCGCGCCGCGTTCATGCGCGACTACTGGCAACGCAAGCCGCTGCTCATTCGCGGCGCGTTTCCGCGCTTCGCCGACCCGCTCTCGCCGCGCGAAGTGCTCCGCCTCGCCGCGAACGAGGATGCGGTCTCGCGCCTCGTGATCCGGAACGGCAAACGCTGGTCGGTCGAGCACGGCCCACTCCCCGCCTCGCGATTCAAGCAACTTCCACGCCGGGATTGGACCGTGCTCGTGCAGGACACGAACCATTTCTCGCGCGCCGCGCGAGAGCTGCTCGCGCGATTCGACTTCATTCCTCACGCGCGCATCGACGACGTGATGGTGAGCTATGCCGTGCCCGGCGGCGGCGTGGGCCCGCACGTGGATTCCTACGACGTGTTCCTCCTGCAGGGGCACGGCCGCCGGCGCTGGACGATTTCGCGGCAGAAGGATCTCGCGTTCGTCCCGGGCCTCGACCTGAAGATCCTCGCGCGCTTCAAGCCGGGGACCGAGTGGGTCCTCGAGCCGGGCGACATGCTCTACCTGCCTCCGGGTGTGGCGCATCATGGCGTGGCGGAAACCGAATGCCTCACATGGTCCATCGGATTCCGCGCGCCTGCCGACCAGGAACTCGCGCAGGGATTTCTGGATTTCCTGCGCGACCGCCTTGCGCCTTCAGGGCACTATCGCGATCCGGGCGAGCGGCCCGCGCGCCATCCGGGCGCGATTCCGCCGCGGTGGATGCGGCATGCGGCCCACGCGGTGCGGTCGATCCGGTGGAGCGATCGCGACATCCGCGCGTTCGCGGGACGCTTCCTCTCGGAACCGAAGACGCATGTCTTCTTCACGCCACCGTCGCGGCCGCTGCCGCGTCCGCAGTTCGAGCGCCGGGCGTCGCGATCGGGCGTCGAGCTCGATCCGCGCTCCCGCCTCGTCTTTTCTGGCACGATGTTCTTCCTGAACGGCGACGAGGTCCGCGTTCCGGCCACGGCGCGCGGCTTCATGCGCCGCCTCGCGGATGCGGGGCGGATCGAAGGGCCGGTATCGGCGCCGCGGGCGTTCTGGGAGGCGGCGCACGGGTGGTACCTGCGCGGGTTCCTGAAGATTGGGGAGGCACGATGAGCGAGAGCAGCACCGCACCTTCGGGTCCGGTCTACCGGCCCATCTCCGGCATCGCCGAGTCGCTCGCCGCGATCGAGGACGTGATCTCGTCCGCCGAGCGAACCATCCGCATCTTCGACATCACGCTCGCCAACCGCGGGTTCAACTCGCCCGGGCGCGCCGAGAAGCTTCGCGATTTCCTCGTGCGCGGGCGCGCCCATCGCCTGCAGATCGCGCTGCACGAAACGGAGGGCCTCGAGCGCGAGTGCCCGCGGCTGCTCACGCTGCTCCGGCAGTTCCCGATGTCGATCGAGATCCACCGCACGATCGCCCAGGCGCGCAACGCCATGGATCCCTTCGTGCTCGCCGACGACCACAGCGTCTGGCACCAATTGCACTTCGAGCAGCCGCGCGCGATCGTCGCGCTCCATTCGCCGAACGATGCGATGCCGATCGCGCAGCGCTTCGACGAGATCTGGGAATTGTCCGAGCCGGCCGTGTCGGCGACCACGCTCGGGCTTTGATGCACCGCAGCGAAGCCCGTATAATCGCGCCGGCAACCCGCCACCGTACAAACCCATCTCAAGGAAATCACAAGAATGAAATCGCCGTATATCGTCGCCGCGCTGATCGCGCTCGGCGCCGCCACTGCCTGCACCAAGGAAGCTCCCGCCCCGGCCCCCGCGCCCGCCCCGAAAGCCGAAGCGCCGAAGCCCGCCGAGGCGCCTGTCGCCGCGCCCGCCTCCGCCGATGCGCCGAAAGTCGATGCGACGGCGGCCACGGCCGCTCCCGCAACCGACGCCAAGGGCGCGGACGCTCCGAAGAAGTAATTGCGCTCGCGCAAAGAAAAAGCCGGCCTTCGGGCCGGCTTTTTTCATCTGCGCGCCTGCTACGCGTCCCGCCAGTCGAATCCTTCGTCCTGCCGGGCGACACCGATCCATTCGCGCTCGCATCCGGCACCGCGGGCCAGCGCCTCGACCGCGAGCGCGGCCGTGTTGTTCTGTTGCGACAGGTGCGCGGCGATGAGATGCCGCAGCTTCCCGCGATCGAGCGCCTGCACGAGGTGGCACGCATCCGCGTTGCTGAGGTGGCCGAAACGCCCCGCCACGCGGCGCTTCAGCGCATCGGGATAGGGCCCCGTCATCAGCATGTCGAGATCGTGGTTGCACTCGATCACCAGCGCCTCGCATCCCGAAAGCTTTTCGACGACGTGCTGCGTGACAGTGCCCAGGTCCGTCACGACGCCGAGGCGCACCGCGCCATCCGAGAAAACGTACTGCACGGGTTCGCGCGCGTCGTGGGGAACGGGAATCGGGTCGACGCGGATTTCGTCCACGGCGAAAGGCGTGTGCGAATCGATGTAGCGCACGAGCACCGCGGGGAAATCCTCGGGAAGCCACTGCGCCGTGCCGCGCGTGAGGTAGACCGGAATCGCGTAGCGCAACGAAAAACGCGCGACGCCACCCATGTGGTCGTCGTGCTCGTGAGTGACGACGATCGCGGTGATGTCCTTCGGCTTGAGCCCCGCGCGCTCGAGGCGCGCCTTCGTCTCGGCGAGGCCGAAGCCGCAATCCATCAGGACGCGGGTGCGGCCATTCTCGACAACGAGCCCGTTACCCGAGCTGCCGCTGCCGAGCGAGGTGAATCGCATCGCGTTACTTCAGCTGGTCGTAGAGAAGGCCCAGGATCTTCTTGCCGGTGGCGGTACCTTCCGTGGCGCCCTTGGAGTCCTGCACGACGACCTGCGAGGTGTTCGAGCCCGCGTCGGCCACGTAGATGCGGAACTGCGGCTGGCCTTCCTTCGGCGAAGACTTCCAGAACTTGAGCTTGTCGGTCCAGCTCTCCTTGGGCTTGCCCGCATCGACGTCGCGTTCCGGATCGATGTAGCGCACGAAGAAAAGGCCCTTCGAGCGGTCGCGGTCCTCGACCGTGAATCCGACGCGGTCGAGCGCGAGGCCCACGCGCCGCCACGCGCGGTCGAAGCTGTCGTTCACAACCAGCGGGCCGGCGCCGTTGTTCTGGAGCACGGCGTTGCGCGGCTCCTGCGCCGCGACCGGCGTGGGCGTGACGCCGCGGCGGCCCGGCTGCGGCGCGGACGCCGTCGTGACCTTGGTGTCGCCGCCGCCGATCTTGATCATCATGCGCGAGAGCATTTCCGCTTCCAGCTCGACGTCGGCGGGCTGCTGCTGCCATTTCGTGCTGTCCTGGTAGCTGTTCATCAGCTCGACCACGTTGCGGTTGCTCACGAAGATCTCGGTCGTGCCCGGCACCACGCCCTTCTCGAGGCGCGTGCGGTACTTGTCGCGGCGCGGATACGAATACATTCCGTCGATCCACTTGCCGACGGTGCGGCGGAACCAGTCCTGCGGGATCTTGGAGCGGTCTTCCAGCCAGTCCGTCTCCATGAGGCCGAGCTCCGGCGCTTCCATCGCGAGCTGGTAGCCCGAATCGATCCAGAACTCGCGAACGACGGGCCAGATCTTCTCGGGATCGCCCTTCACCACGAGCCAACGCTGCGACCCTTCGCGTTCCAGCTTCACGTCGTCGAACTTCGGGAGCACCGTGGAGCCCGTGGGTGTGGCCGGCGCCGTCGCCTGGGGCGTTTTCTGGTTGTACGTGGAGAACGATGTCTGGGTGCGCGGATCCGGCACCGAGTAGCGGTCGTCCATCGTGGGCGCCGTGAGCTCCGGCGGAACCTCGAGCGGCTTCTCGGCGCGCTGCGCAGCGCCCTTGTATTCGTTGGACTTGCCTCCCCCGAAGAGATTGCAGCCCGCGAGCAGCGCGAGCGCGACGAGGGGGATGGCGATTCGGGCGAGTCTCATGGGGTGACGATCCTTCGTGTTTATTCGATGCAGCCGGCTTCGCGCAGCGACGCGGCGAGCGCGGCATGGTGCGGGGCGGCGAACGGGGTGAGGGGCAGGCGGATGCCTTCGGCGATCCGGCCCATGCGGTTCAACGCCCACTTCACGGGAATGGGATTGGACTCGAGGAAAAGATTCTTGTGCAGGCCCAGCAGGCGGTCGTTGATGGCGATGGCCTCGGCCGTCTTTCCCCCGCGCGCGGCGGCGCAGAGCTCGCGCATGAGGCGCGGAGCTACGTTGGCTGTCACCGAAATCACGCCGTGCGCGCCCATCAGCATGTACGAGAGCGCCGTCACGTCGTCGCCGCTGAGGACGAGGAAATCCTTGCGCACGCGCTTCATGAGGTCGCTCACGCGGTCGATGCTGGAGGTCGCTTCCTTGATGCCGACGATGTTCGGGACCTCCGAAAGCCGGACCACCGTGTCGTTCGCGAGGTCGGCCACCGTGCGCCCCGGCACGTTGTACAGGATCACCGGGATGTCGGTGCTCTCCGCGATCGCCTTGTAGTGCCGGTAGAGCCCTTCCTGCATCGGCTTGTTGTAGTAGGGCACCACCGAGAGCGAGTAGTCGGCTCCCGCCTTCTTCGCGAAGCGCGTGAGCTCGATCGCCTCGCGGGTGGAATTGCCGCCCGTGCCCGCGATCACCGGGATGCGCCCGGCGGTGAACTTCACCGCGGATTCGATCAGCTTGCAGTGCTCCTCGACGTCGACCGTGGGCGATTCACCCGTGGTGCCGACGATCACGATTCCGTCGGTGCCTTCGGCCACGTGCCAGTCGATGAGCGACTTCAGGCGCGGCAAATCGAGGGCGCCATCGGCGAGCATCGGGGTGACGATGGCGACAAGGCTTCCGGAAAGCATGCGTTGCGAGGGTCCGCGGCGGATCGAAGTCCGCAATTTTACCCTATGGGAGCGGTCTTTTACTCCCGGCGCGCCGCAATTCG
>DATGGI010000248.1:0-3899 GCA_035308545.1 Usitatibacter sp. | reverse complement strand
CGGCCCGAGGATCGAATCGACGAGACCGCGCTCGATTCGCCCGGGAACGATCGCGGCCAGGTGCACGATCTCCCGGCCCCCGGAGGATAGCGCCGCGAGGCGCGCGACGACGAGGTCCTCGACGCTTCGCGGAACGCCCTCCCCACCCTGGCGCAGCAGCTCCGTGAGGAAGAACGGGTTGCCGCGCGTGAGCGCATGCAGTCCGTGAGCGCTGCGAAGGGCGTGGCGCGCCATCATCTCCACGCCCTCGGGGGTGAGCGGTGCGAGCTCGATGCGTTCGGTGTCCGCCGCGGGGAGATAACCGATCGTGCGCCGCAGCGGGTGTGACGCCGTCACCTCGTCGTCGCGATACGTGACCGCGAGCACCGCGGCAAGGCGCGCGATGCGCCGCCCGAGGAACTTGATGAGGTCGAGCGTGGACTCGTCGGCCCAGTGCGCGTCCTCGATCACGAGGAGCTTGGGCTCGCGCGATGCGGCGATCTCCGACAGCACGGATTCGAAAAGCTCCGTGCGATCGCCGTCGAGGAGCGTCCGGAACGTCGTGTTTCCGGCCCGGGCGATGTCGCGTAAAGGCGCGAGGGGGTGCGGCGTTTCCAGGGCGTCGCAGGCGCCCCACCACACGACGCCCTTGTGCTCCTCCGCCACCGAGCGCAGGAGGCTCGTCTTGCCGACGCCGGCCTCACCAGAGACAAGCACCGTGCACCCGTTGCCCTGCGCGGCCTGTTGCAGCCGCGTTCGAACGGTGGCGATTGCCTGATCGCGCTCGAGAAGTCTCACAACGCGCGATTCTACCGGCTCGCCATGAACTCCCTGAGAGCGCGCGCGGTGTGCGTCTTCGTCCCCGCTTTGAGGAATTCCTCCGGCGGAGCCGCGAGCACGACCCGTCCGCCCTGGTCTCCGCCTTCGGGGCCGAGATCGATGATCCAATCGGCTTCCGCGATCATGTCGAGATTGTGCTCGATGAGGACCACGGTGTTGCCCGCGTCCACGAGGCGATGCAGAACGCGGATGAGTTTCTCCACATCCGCCATGTGCAGGCCGACCGTGGGCTCGTCCAGCACGTAGAGCGTGTGCTGTTGCTGCGACGCGCGTCCCGGGCGCGGGGCCTGCGGCCCGCGCACCTTCGCGAGCTCCGTCACGAGCTTGATGCGTTGCGCCTCGCCGCCCGAAAGCGTGGGGCTCTGCTGCCCCAGCGTGAGGTATCCGAGCCCCACGTCCTGCAGCAGGCGCAGCGAGTGGTGGATCGAGGCATGGTTCTCGAAGTAGCCGACGGCTTCGTCCACGCTCATCGCCAACACGTCGCCGATGCTCTTGCCGCGAAGCCTGACCGCAAGCGTCTCGGCGTTGAAGCGCGCGCCGTTGCAGACTTCGCAGGCCACCTTCACGTCGGGCAGGAAGCTCATCTCGATCGTCTTCATGCCCTGGCCTTCGCAGCCGTCGCAACGCCCGCCCGTCGTGTTGAACGAGAAGCGGCTCGCGGTGTAGCCGCGGATGCGCGATTCCTGCGCGTCGGCGAAGAGCTTGCGGATGTTGTCGAAGAAGCCCACGTAGGTGGCCGGGCACGAGCGCGGCGTCTTGCCGATGGGCGTCTGGTCCACTTCGAGAACCCGCGACACGTATTCGGCCCCCTTGATGGCTTTCGCGCCCGTGACGGGACCCGCCTTCTTGCGGTCGCGTGCCGCCGCCACGATGCGTTGCAGGTTCTCGTGCAGCACATCGCGCGCAACCGTCGACTTGCCGGAGCCCGACACGCCGGTGACGATCGAAAGGCGTCCCAGCGGGAAGCGCACGTCGATGTCCTTCAGGTTGTGCAGGCGCGCGCCCACGACGTCCACCGAGGGCGTCGAGCGATTGATCGCGCGGCGCGGCTGCAGCGGATGCTTCAACGGCTCGCGAAGGAACCGGCCCGTGAGGGACGCGGGATTGGCCTTGAGCTCTTCGGCCGTGCCTTCCGCGACGATGTACCCGCCGAGCTTGCCGGCCCCGGGACCCAGGTCGATCACGTGCTCGGCGCGGCGGATCGTATCCTCGTCGTGCTCGACTACGATCAGCGTATTGCCCTTCGCATTCAGGCGCGAGAGCGTGTCCAGCAGCACGAGGTTGTCGCGCGGATGCAGCCCGATCGTGGGCTCGTCGAGGATGTAGCAGACGCCGCGCAGGTTCGAGCCGAGCTGAGCCGCGAGGCGGATGCGTTGTGCCTCGCCGCCCGAGAGCGTCGGCGCGCCCCGGTCGAGCGAGAGGTAGCCCAATCCCACCTGCTCGAGGAATCCGAGGCGGGAGGCGAGCTCCGCGAGGATGTCGCGCGCGATCTCGCCTTCGCGCCCGGAGACGGAGAGCTTCTCGAAGAACGTGGTCGCCTTCGAGATGGGCTGCGCGCTCATGTCCGCGATGGATTGCCCGCGGAACTGCACCGCGAGCGCTTCCTTGTTGAGGCGCTGGCCGTTGCATTGGGCGCAGGTCTCGTCCAGCTCGAGCCACTGGATCCACGATTCGATCACGTGGTCCTCGGCGCCGGTCTTCGAGCGTTCTTCCCAATCGACCTCGTCGATGTTGACGCCCGTCCCGTAGCAGCCCGGACACCAGCCATGCTTCGAGTTGTACGAGAAGAGGCGCGGGTCGAGCTCGGCGAAGCTGCGGCCGCAGGACGGGCACGCGCGCTTCACGGAGAAGATCTGCGTCTCGCGGCCGCCCCATCCCGTGGCCACGTGCAGGACGCCCTTGCCGAGCTCGAGCGCCGATTCGATCGCGGCACGTATCGCCTTCTCGTTCTCGGGCTTGAGCTCGATCTCGGCGACGGGAAGCTCCAGCGTGTGCTCCTTGAATCGATCGAGGCGCGGCCAGCCCTTGGTCGGAAGGTAGGCGCCGTCCACGCGCAGGTGCGAGACGCCCTTGCCGAGTGCCCACTTGGCGAGGTCCGTATAGATGCCCTTGCGATTGGTGACGAGCGGCGCCAGGAATGCGGCGGACTGCCCGCGTCGCTCCTTCATCAATCGCGCGACGATCGCGTCGACGCTCTGCGGCTCGATGGCGACGTTGCAATCGGGACAGAATTGCGTGCCCAGCTTCACGAAGAGCAGGCGCAGGAAGTGGTGGATCTCGGTCTGCGTGGCGACGGTGGACTTCGATCCGCCGCGGCTGGTGCGCTGTTCGATGGCGACAGTGGGCGGAATGCCGAAGATCGCGTCGACGTCGGGCTTCGAGGCGGGCTGCACGAACTGGCGCGCGTAGGCGTTGAGCGACTCGAGGTAGCGGCGCTGGCCTTCGGCGAACAGGATGTCGAACGCGAGCGTGGATTTCCCCGAACCCGAAACTCCCGTGACGACGGTGAATTTCCCGCGCGGAATCGAGACGTCGATGCCTTTGAGATTGTGTTCGCGCGCGTGGCGAACGTCGATGAACTTGCCGCGGAACGGGATTCGCGGCTCCGCGACCGCGCGGGCCGGATTTCCGACGCGGCGGAAATGACCCGAGAGCGCGACCTCATAGTCACGCAGCGCCTTGCCGGTGTGCGACGTCGCGTGCTCCATGACCTGCTTCGGCGTCCCGGTCGCGACGATCTCGCCGCCGGCGTCGCCGCCTTCGGGGCCGAGGTCGATGATCCAGTCGCTGGCGCGGATCACGTCGAGGTTGTGCTCGATCACGACGAGCGAGTGGCCCGCGGCGAGAAGCTTGCGGAAGGATCGCAGGAGCTTGGAGACGTCTTCGAAATGGAGACCCGTTGTCGGCTCATCAAAAAGAAAAACTCGCGTGCGCGCCTTGGGCGGGCCCGGGTGACGGCTATCGCGGGGGTGGCGAACCTCGTCGGGGCGGCGCGGCAGCATCGCAATCGAGCGCCCCTCGGCTTCGGCGAGGTGACCCGCGAGCTTGAGGCGCTGCGCTTCGCCGCCCGAGAGCGTCGG
>DATGGI010000247.1:0-44343 GCA_035308545.1 Usitatibacter sp. | reverse complement strand
CGGCCCGAGGCGTGCGTGGCGGCGCAGCTTCGCCTCGCCGAAGAGCACGGCGCCACGCTGCATCGCGACGAGCGCGTCACTGGAATCGAGGCGCGCGGCGAGGGCGTGCGCGTCATCACGGATCGCGCGCGCTACGACGCGGCCCACGCGATCATCGCGGCCGGCCCCTGGGTGCGCGAGCTCATTCCGGCCGGAGCGTCGCGCCATCTGACGGTCACGCGCCAGCTCCTCTTCTGGTTCGACGCGAAGCCGCCCGTGGCGCGCTTCACTCCGCCGGAGTTTCCCGTTTGGATCTGGGAGCTTCGCGACCGCAACCACGTGATCTACGGCTTCCCCGCGATCGACGGTCCGCATGGCGGCGTGAAGATCGCGACCGAGCAATATGCGAGCGCCACCACGCCCGATGAGGTCGTTCGCGAGGTGGGCGAGGACGAGAAACGAAGGATGCACGAGGAGCTGGTCGCGCCCTACCTGCCCGACGTCGGGCCGGCCTGCGTCAAGGCCGTCGCCTGCCTGTACACGGCGACGCCGGATTTCAATTTCGTGATCGATGCCCATCCGGCCGTTCCGGCCGCCATCGTCGCGTCGGCCTGCTCGGGACACGGCTTCAAGCATTCGGCGGCCGTCGGCGAGGCGCTCGCCCAGCGGATCCTGGACGGCGCGAGCCGCCTGGACCTCTCTTCCTTCGGACTTGCAAGGTTTTAGAGCAATTTTAGTTGCGCGCCTCGTGGCCCCCTTACCATGGGATCGCGCACGATTTTTCACAGGGAGGGAATAACGATGAAGAAGAAGGCACTTTGGCTCTCGTTCTTGGCGGCATTCGCGCTCGCGGCATGCGCGGCGGATCCGCCGAAATCCACGGGCGCCTCGACACTCAAGCGCCAGCCGACCAAGAACTGCACCGACAAGGACCCGGAATGCAAGCTCACGATCACGGTCGCGTCGTGCACGCCGGACGGCATCACGATCGACCACGATTCGCTGGGCGTGCTCTACGGCTCGCGCGACGTGAAGATCGACTGGATCATCACGACGCCGGGCTATGCGTTCAAGGACGACGGGATCAAGTTCAAGACCGACGGCTGGCAGAAGGAATTCGACCAGCCCAAGGCCGACAAGAACAAGTTCCGCTGGCGCGACCGCAACAACCTGGGCGGCGCGCGCGATCGCGCCTATTCGTACGGCATCACGATCGTGAAGGCCGATGGCTCGGCCTGCGCGACCAAGGATCCGGACGTCATCAACGACCACTGACCGGGACGGGCTGCTCCTCGAGCCAGGCGCGGGCCTCGGCGATCGCGCCCTTGTAGGTGAGCGCGCGCCCGCCGTCCTCGACCGCGCGGTAACGCGGTCCCAGTTCCTCGCGCACCTTGTCGATCAGGGGCGCGAGGAACGCTTCGTCGGCCGGATCGCGGTGCAATCCCGTGGCGCTGTTCTCCGCTTCCGCCACGCCGTAGAAGCGCGCGGCCCTTTCGTGCTCGCCACGCGATGCCGCGAATCCGGAGCAGACCTCGATCGTCGCGAGGCCCAGGCGCGGCACGCCCTGGGAATCGGAAACCGCCATGGCTTCGAGCAGGTGGGCGCGGGCGCCGCGGGGATCCTCGTGCAGGATCGCGAGGATTGCGTGGTTGAGGCAGATGAAGGCGCGGCTCAGCGTATCGCCGGCCTCGTCCATGAGGGCGTCGGCGTCGCGGTATAGCGCCGCCGCCCGATCGAGGGCGCCGCGCATCCGGTGCATCGAGCCCAGCGCGTTCGTCACCGCGGCGACGTCCCGCTTGGAGCCGAGCTCGCGCGTGAGCGCGACTCCCTCCTCGAGGTGGGCCTGCGCCTGTTCGAACAATCCCTGGCCGAGGCAGGAGCCCCCCAGCGGTTGCAGTGCGGCCGCGATGCGTTGCTTGTTGCCGAGCTCGCGGGCGATGGCGAGGCTTTCCTCGAGGCGGCGTTGCGCTTCGGGATACCGGCCCATGTAGTAGGCGAGCTGCCCCGCGTCGAAGAGGGCGCGGCAGCGAAGCTCGTCGCGCGCGGCGGGGCGCGGACGCGCCAGCGCCTCGGCGATCACGCGATGGCCGAGCGTGAGCATGCCGCCGTTGATCCAATAGGCCTTGCTGCCGCGCGCGAGCTTGAGTCCCAGGTCCGCGCCGCCGGCCGCGTGATCGCACCACGAATGCGCGCCGAGGATGTTCTCTTTCTCGAGGTTCATGCGCTTGAGCCACGCGGCGTGGCCGGGGCCCGCGAGGCCCGCGCGCGATTCTTCGGCCAACGCGACGCAGTAATGGAGATGGCGTGTGCGCACCTGGTCTTCTTCTCCCGAAGCGGCGAGAAGCTCCCGTCCATACTGGCGCACCGTCTCGAGGAGGCGATGGCGGCCGCTCTCCGCATCGACCGAGACCAGCGATTTCTCCGACAGCCGCGTGAGGAGCTCGACGACGTCGTCGGCCTGCACGTCGCCACCGGAGCAGACTTCCTCGGCCGCTTCGACGGCCCAGCCCCCGGCGAACACGCCGAGTCGCCGGAAGAGCTCGCGTTCGGGAATCGACAGGAGGTCGTAGCTCCAGTTGATCGATGCCCGAAGCGTCTGCTGGCGCGAAAGGTTTGTCCTGTCGCCGCCCTTGAGCAGCGCCATCGAGTCCGAAAGGCGCACGGCGATCTGCTCGGCCGAAAGCGTGCTCACGCGGGCGGCCGCGAGCTCGATGGCGAGCGGGATGCCGTCGAGCCGCTCGCAGATATCCGCGACCGCCGCCCCGCTCGCGTCGGGCTGGAAGGCCGGCTGCACGGCGACCGCGCGGTCCGCGAAGAGGCGCGCGGATTCGCTCGCGGCGAGCGCCGGGAGCGGGAAGACCGATTCCCCGGTGATGCGCAATGCTTCGCGGCTGGAGGCGAGGATCCGGATCGCGGCGCCGGCCTGCAGCAGGCGCTTCGCGATCGCCGCGGAGGCATCCAGCACATGCTCGCAGTTGTCGAGGATCACGAGGAGTTTGCGATCGCGTACATAGCGCGCGAGCGCATCGGCGACGGGCTTGCCCGCTTCCTCCTTCACGCCGAGCACCGACGCCACCGCGAGCGGCACGCGCTCCTCGGCGGCCACCGGCGCCAGCTCCACGAGCCACACGCCGTCGGGATACTCGTCGAATAGCTGGTGCGCGGCCTGCAGCGACAAGCGCGACTTGCCGGTGCCGCCGGGTCCCGTGAGCGTGAGCAGCCGCGAAGTGCCCAGCATCTCCTTAACCCGCGCGATCTCGCCCACGCGGCCCACGAAGCTGTTGAGCTGCGCCGGCAGGTTGTGGTGCCGCGCCGTGACGGGCGCGGAGGGAATGTCGATCACCTCGACTTGCGCCATGAAACGGAAGCCGCGCCCCGCGACCGTGGATACGGCCTGCGCGCCCAGCACCTTGCGCAGCGCCGAGATCTGCACGTGAAGGTTGTTTTCCTCGACGACGAGTCCGGGCCAGGCGAGCTCGAAAAGCTCGTCCTTTGTCACGACCCTGTCACGCCGGTCCACGAGGGCGACGAGGACGTCGAAGGCCCTGCCCCCGATGTGGGCGGGTCTTCCTTCGACGATGAGTTGCCGCTCGGCGGGACGGAGCTCCACCGGGCCAAAACGGTACGACTGCGCCAACCGGCCTCCCCTAGGGCGCGATAAGGGCGACACGCACCCCCCCGATGTTACCGCGAGGCGACTTTTTCCATCTTTTAGGACCGCTTAAGGACTTGGCTGCCGCCCCTGACGGAAAGTGGACGCCATGTTGATCCTCATGGAACCGCCGGAGCAGCCGTTGGGCGATGCCGCGCCGAAAAAGCGGTGGCGCGGGGAGTACCTCGCTCTGGCCGCGGTGCTCTTCGCGATCGCCGTGAGCCTGCTCGGCGTGGCGCTGGTGGTCCTCGAAGCGTCGGACGATCCGCCGCCGCGAATCGAGCAGATCAAGAACGCATGAGGATCCGGGAGACAACGATGACGGACGACTTGCGCGGTCACGACCCGCGTCCCACGGACGAAGAGCGCGCGTGGCTGGAAACCGATGTCTTCGCCGCGACGCGGCGCATCGCGATCCTGCTGATCCTCGCGTTCGCCGTGGCCGGCTACCTCGGCTTCGCCATGGATTCCGACAAACCCGACCTCGTCGCCGCAAGGCACGGAGGTTGATGCAACGGCTTGACACCCACGTGTGGAGCGAGCGCCCGAATCCCCTCCCGGGCACTCCGGCGGTCCGCACGTGGGCTTTTTATTGTGCCTCGGCGCCCTGGATCAGCAGCTGCACGAACATCTGGATCGCCGCCTTGTTCTCGATGCTCATCGAGGAGAACTCGATTCCCACGCGGGTGGCGGCCGCGTGCGGGACGCTCTTCACGACCTTGCCGTAGAGGTCGCGGATCTTCTTGCCGACCAAAGGGACGTCGAACTCCAGCACGAGCTCGCCGAACTGCGCGACGGGGTGTTCGATCTCGATGAGCACGCCGTGGTATCCGATGTCGAGCACTCGCCCCGCGAGGCGCTCGGGCATGACCACGTCGTTCTCGACGAGCTGGTAGGCGAGCGGCAGCGAGACTGTCACGCGCGGGCTGCGGCGCACTTCCTGGCGCGGGACTTCCTTCCCCGGGATCGCGAGCACCTCGCGCAGCACCACGATCGCGCTCTTGCCCTTCACGAAGACGTCCATGGGATCGCCCGCCTTCACCCAGTCGCGGCAGCGCTTGAACGTGCTATCGCTGATCAGCACCTGGCCGCGCAGGCTGAACGACTCGATTCGCGAGGCGAGGTTCACCTCGTCGCCGATCACCGTGTGCTCGGAGTAGAGATCGGAGCCCAGCAGCGCGGACATCACGCGCCCCGTGTTGATGCCGATGCCGAAGTACATCTCGGGCCAGCCCTCTTCGCGGTGCTGGGCGTTGAGCACTTCCATGGCGAGCTGCATCTCCACCGCGCAGGCGATGGCGCGGTGCACGGCATCCTCGCCGGGGTTGGGGCCCGACTCGAAGATCACGAGGATGGAGTCGCCCATGAACTTGTCGATGGCGCCGTGGTTCGCGAAGATGATCTCGCTCATGCGCACGAAGCAGCGGTTGAGGAGCTCGAGCACGATCACGGCGGGGTAGCTGGAGCTGATCGCGGTGAATCCGCGAAGGTCCGCGAGCAGGATCGTCACGTCGCGCGTGAGCGCCTTGTCATTGCCCCGCACCCCCGCGAGCTGGCCCAGCGCGCTGGTGAGGACTCTCTGGATGCGTTCGCGTGCCACGGGCTGCAGCGGCTTGCCGCTTTCCTCCGCGACGATGTCCTGGATCTGCCGCAGCGCCTCGTGGACTACGGGCTCCTTCATTGGGCCCTTCTGTGTGTGCTCCCCGGCGAAGAATACTCTCCTGCACGCCTGAGTAGAATGGCGCCATGAGAATCGCGGCCCTCGCGTTGCTCGTCCTTTCGCTCTCGTGGGGCGCGCCGTCGGCCGCGCAAACGGCGCCATCGCAGCCCTCGACGCAGGCGCAGCCCTCCCAGAGTCAGGTCCAGTCCCACGACGTTCCCGAGGACGACGACGACGAGGACGAGACGCCGTGGCAGCTCTACGGGGTGGCCGCGGGCTTCACGCTATTCGCGGCGGTCGTCTATCTCGTCATTTCCCGAGCGGGTCGGTCTGGGAAAGGATGAGGCGTTTGTCGAACACGCGCCGCTGGGCGTCGGAAAACATCGAGTAGAGCGCCTCGACGTGCTTCTGCAGGTCGCGAGTGGCGTCGGCGCGCATGCGGTCGTCTTCCGAAAGCGTGCGCACCACGGCGAGCGCGGTCGCGGGCGGATCTCCGTCGTCGCGGATGGCCATCACGTGGCGCCGGCGCGTGCGCCCCATTTCGGCGATGTCGCGAACGTCGCGCGCGAAGGCGTTCCACGCCTCGACCTGGACGGCGGTGAGGCCCACGTCGAGCGAGAGCGAGGGAAGCTCGCGCTCGACGGCCGCGAACGGATCGTCGGGCATCTCGGAGCACTTGCCCTTCTGTTCCCCCTGCTGTTGCGAGTCATTCCGGGGCCCGCCACCGTGCCGGCCGCCTCCGTATTGCGCGCCCGCATCGCCGGTGGCGAACGCACAGAGCGCCATTGCGAGGATCGCTGCTTTCATCGGCGAATCTCCATTCAGGGCTTGCGGGCGTACGCCTCGTCGAAAATCGCATCGAGGCGCGGGTGCGTGCCCCGCAGGCCGTCGACGACGGCCCTGGCCCAGTCGAAGTATTCGCGCACCCGGCTCCTCGGCCAGGTCTTCGGCGGCGAGGCGGCCATGTCCCGCAGGTTGCAGATCTTGTCGGCGAGCTTCACGAGCTTCGCTTCGCGGGAGATATGCGGCGCGTGCTCGACCTGCAGGCGCTTGCGCGTCGCCTTGTCGAGCGTCTTGTCGTCGCTCACTTCCTCGACGACGCGCGCGACCTTGGCGCCGAAGCTCGCGCGGATTTCCTCCGCGGTGGTCTCCGTATCCTCGATCGTGTCGTGCAGGAGCGCCGCGCAGATGACGACCGGATCGTGGACGCGGCCTTCGCCCCAGAGCACGTTCGCGAGCGCGATCGGGTGGTTGATGTAGGGCGAGGCCTCGAGGTCCTTGCGCCGCTGGTCGCGGTGCTTTTGCGCCGCGAATTGCAGCGCCGCGAGGATCACGCCGGTCGGGTCGTCCATGGCTCCCTTAGGTTAGCATCGCAGCGTTCATCCGAGGAGGCATCCATGCGCATCCGATCCTGGAGCAACGACTTGGCGCCGCGCGATCCCGCGCTCATCGAGGCGGTGCTGAAGCGCCGCGGGGGCAAGTTCATCAATCTCGACCTCGCGTTGCTCTGGAGCGAGCCGCTCACGCGGGGATGGAACGCGTACGTGGGCGCGGTCCGGCGTGAGCTGAAGGTGTCGCCCCGGCTGAAGGAGCTGGCGATCTGCGTGGTGGCGCGCATCACCGGGGCCGGCTACGAGTTCAAGCACCACTGGCCCGAGTACGTGAAGGCGGGCGGCGACGAGGCGCTGCGGACTCGCCTCGACGACCCCGATCGCGCCCTCGCCGATCCGGCCTTCAGCGCCGACGAACGGCTCGCGATGCGCTATGCCGCGGCGATCACGCGCGACGTGAAGGTCGCCGCGCCCTTGTTCGAGGAGATCCGCGCGCGTTTCGACGAGTCCGAAATCGTCGAGCTCACGGCGGCCATCGCGACGTACAACATGGTGGCGCGGATCCTCGTCGCGCTGGAAGTGAATCCCGAGGACGCCTAGCGGCGTCGCCGCGCGATCAGCGCGGGCACCAGGGTTCCCAGCGCGATTCCGGCGAGCACCATCGCGGCGGCGGTGAGTTTCCATGGGGGCAGCGGCTCCCCGAGCAGGACCGCCGACGATCCCATGCCGAAGACCGGCACGAGCAACGCGTAGGGCGAGACCACCGCGGCGTTGTAGCGCGTGAGGAGCCAGCTCCACGCCGCGAAGGCGAACAGCGTGTTGCCGATGGATTGCCATGCAACTGCGAGCCACGCGCCCCAGCCCGCGTTCACGAGGGAATTCCACGCCGCGTCGGCGCCGTCGAATGCCACGGTGAGCAACAGCAGGGGCGGCACGGCGAAGAAGCTCGACCACACGATGAACGCGAGCATGCTGAAGCGCGCCTGGGATTCGATCGCGGCCTTCTTCACCGTGATGTTCGCGCATCCCCAGAAGAACGCCGCGCACACGACCGTCGCGATTCCCTTCACGGTCGTGGTGGCGTCGATGTGCCATCCGATCACGGCGAGTCCCGCTCCCGCGAGCACGAGGCCGCCCAGGGCGCTCCGGCTCACGCGTTCCCCGAAAAGGGCCATCGAAAGCACGATCGTGAAGAACACCTGCATCTGGACCACGAGCGACGTGAGCCCCGGGGAGATGTCGGCACGCATGGCATAGAAGAGGAGCCCGAACTGTCCCGCGCCGAGGAACATTCCATAGAGCGCGAGCCATCTCCATGCGACGCGCGGCCGCGGGATGAAGAACGCGAAGGGCAGCGCCGAGAAGAAGAATCGCAGCGTCGCGAAGAAGAACGGCGGGAAATCCGCGAGCCCGTGCTTGATGACCACGAAGTTGGAGCCCCATACGGCGACGACGACCAGGGCGAGGCCGATGTGGTCCAGGCGCATTACTTACATTCCGTTACGAATTATTCCGAATACCAGAACTGTACCGGAGCGGAGGAAAAGGGACAGAATGGCGCAAGCTGAAGTCCGGTGTCGCTTGCAATCGGGGGAGACGATGCGAGCCCAAGTCCTCTTGATGGCCCTGGTGATCGCGCCACTCGCAGTGCGAGGCGCGAGCGGCGTGTCCATCGGCGGGGCACCGCTCGCCCGCGCATCGCTCGACGTCTCCATCGTGGTCCCCACGGTGATGCAGCTTCACGAGCTTGCGCGTCCCGCATCGATCGACATCACCGCCGAAGACGTCGCGCGCGGCAAGCTCACCGTCACCGGGTCGCTGCTGGATCTCCTCGTGAACAGCCGCGGCGGCTACCTCATTCGCGCACGCGTCGTGAACGCCGTCGTCACCGCGGTCTCGGTGATCGGCCTCCCGGGGCCGCTCGTCGCCACGCCGGATTCCGCAACGCTGCCGATGGCATCGATGGTGGGGCGTCCGAAGCCCGCGCCGCTGCCGGTGCAATACGAGCTGCAGCTTTCTCCAGGCGTGCAGCCGGGCCACTACGCGTGGCCGGTGGCGCTCACGCTCGAAGCGCCGTGACTGGAACCCGGGCCTGCTCCGGGGTGACAACTCACTGGTTCTTCGACGCGGCGATCTCGAGGTTGGTCGTCTCGCGCGTGCGGATCATCACCTCGCGCTTGCCTTCGCCCGTGAACGAATAGGGCAGCGCCAGGTTGTCGGCGATCGCGGTCACGTTGTGCGGACCGGAAGCGAGGAGCGGGAATTCGAAGCGTCCATCCTTGTCGGTGCGCGTCGCGAAGCGGCCGTCCAGCACGATCGTGATGTTGCCCGCACCCAGCTCGTTGGCGTCGTGGCGGCCGTTGTCGTTCGCGTCGTAGTAGACGTAGCCCACGAGGGTGCCGGCGCCTGTTCCGGGCGCTCCTCCCAGCGGCGCCGACGGCGTGCCCGCGTGGTCTTCATAGCGCACGTTGAGGAAGAACGCGCGATCGCGCGGGATCGTCGTCGGAATGTCCACCGGGATGAGCGGCGAGATGGACGACGTGAAGGCTGTCACCTCGCTTCGGTTGTCGTAGTAGGTCGCGATGATGGACCAGCGCTGCGCGAGCCGCCACACGAGGCCGACGTTCGCGTAGATGCCCGTGGTGCGCGCCGTGTCGCGGTCGACGCTGTAGCGCAGGTTGCCCTCGATCGAAAGGCGGTTGGTGAGGTCGTACCCACCGAACACTGCCGCGCTCACGCGTTTGATGTCCGTGTCGGGACCCTTCTCGCGTCCCGCCGAAAGCGACGTGCTCAGGCGCAAGCCCACCTGTGTCGGCCACGCCTGGTCGAACGTGAGGTTCTGGCTCCTCAGCTGGTCGCGCGCGTCCACGAGGTCGAGCTGGACCCTCGAGCTGCCGAAGCGGGTCGCCTCGTCGACGAATAGCGATGTCCCGATCGAGTACGGGACGGAGCCGGTGCGCACGGTGACATTCCCCCCGATGCCGGTCGAGTGATCCACCTGGTAGCGGACGTTGCCCGTCTCATACCAGCCGCGCGTTCCGTCGTCGTTGACGGGCGCGACGCCGTCGACGCCGAGCGACCACGTCCACTGCTGGCTCGAATAATTCACGCGGGCGTAGCCACCCTGGAGGTTGGAGTTGACCTGCGTGTAACCCCAGACCATCAAGGGGTCGAAACGGAAAAGCCCGTAGTTCCAGCGCACGCGCCCGTCGCGCTCCTCGCGATCGAACCACGCCGCGAGCGTGTGCCGCGTATCGCCGATCTCGCTGTCGAGGAGGTTGAACTGCATGTATGACTTGCCGTCCTCGATCTTGAGCGCGGCATACGCCGAGCGCGCATCGATCTTCGCGGCGGGCGTTTCCCCTGCGCCGGTAGTCGAGGGAACGTTGCTGGCATCTGCGACCTGCAGGCCGATCGTGACATTCTTGTCCAGTCGAAGCTGGGCGCCGGCGGTGACGACCGATCCGCCGAGGCGCGAGAAGCCCGGCACGCGCAAGCCGTCGAAGAGCCCCGGCGTTCCCGCGCTCGCCTGCAACTGCACGTCGTCGCCGCGGAGCCATTCGGTCTGGACGCCCAGCGTCGTGAACGTGGGCATGAAGAACCGGTATTGGTTTCGCGAGATGTCGATCGTCGGGGTGTTGAGCATTCCCGCGCCGTTGTTCGCGACCCAGCCGTGATCGAACGCGAGCCCACGCTGAAGGAACGAGAACACGCTCGTCGCGCCGTCGGCGCGGATCGTCGCGTCGGCGCTGAAGGCGCCGTACTCGAGGCTGTCGAGGCGGCCGCTCAGCACGAGCCCGTTCTCGCGCGTCTTCACGCCGCCCTGGTCGAGATAGCTGCTGAAGCCCTCGATGCGCCATGAACGCGCGCGGCCCTCGGCGTTGTACTCGAAGTCGCCTTCCTCGGGCTCGAGCGGCTGGAGCTTGCCGCCTTCGATCAGCTTGTCGTCGTAGGCGGGAGGCGCGGGCGCCTCGTCCGCGGCGCTACACCGAAGTGCCGCAAGACCCGTGATGCAGAGGACCGCCGCGATCCATCTCACGATTCACCGCGAGAACGTCTGCTCGAAGGGCGTGGACTGGCGGTCGCCCCATTCGAGCTTGCCCTTGATCGTGATGGGGTAGGCGATCGTGACCGCCTCGTCCTTCTCGCCGTTGGGCACGAGCGAGATGGTGCGCGACTCGCCGACGAGGATCGGCAAGGTCGAGGGGCTGAACTCGATCTTCTTGCCGGACGCATCGGTGCCGGAGAGGAAGCCCGTGATGCGGCCGTGCGCGTTGCCGGTATTCTTCACGACGATCACCGGCAGCGGCGCGTCGTTCACGGCAGCCACGGCGGCCGAGGTGACTTCGAGCCTGGGCGCGGCATCGCCGATGGTGAGGTACACGATGACGCCGAGACGTCCCGCGATCGGGAACGTCGGACCGTTGGGCGATTGCACGGTCTGCTCGTCGCCTTCGAGCATGATCGCGAACCGGCATTCGCCGGCGGGCGTATCGGCCGGCGGCGAGATCTCGAAGCGGTAGCGGTACTTGCCGCCGCCCGCAACGGAGACCTGCTTGCTTTCGATCGCGACCCAGGGCCTGCAACTGCCCGGCGCGAGCGCGTCGTCGAATTTCACCGCCCCGTCCTCGGCGAGCGACCAGTCGGCGGTCTTGAGCTTGTATTTCGCGGCCTGCGCGCCCGCGTTGGTGATCTCCATCACCTGCCTCACCTTCTCGCCGGGCTTCGCGAAAAGCTCGAAGCGCGGCGGCGACACGAGCGCCGCGAAGCCCTGCGCATTCGAGGCGATCGGGAACAAGGATGCAACGAGAATCGCGGCGCAACCGGTCGTGCGCATCGCATTGCGTGCCATGGGGTCAGTCCACGTCGATTTCGAAATAGAACTGGAGGCGCTGCGCCGAGACGAGGCGCCGGCCGTCCGCTGTGATCTTGAGCGCGATCGTGTCTTCCAGCATGTTGGACTTGATGATGCCGGAATAGACGAGCGTGCGATTGCCGGAGATGAGCTGGCCGGGCAGGAGCCTTCCCTGCGTGGTCCATTCGGCCGTGACGGGGCCGATGGGCTGCTGCGGCAGTGCCATGTAGATCTTGCCGGGCCTGTTGAGCCACGGCGACGTGTCGAGGCGGATCGTGATCACGCTCGTGCCTTCGACCGCGCTTCCCGCGGTACGGCTGGGCGCGAGCGAGCGCCACTTCATCGCCTGGTTCGATTCGTTCGGCAGCGTGAGGGAGTCGTCCACGCGATATGTCGTGGTCGCGCCCGCCGGCAGGACCATCGCGAGCGCGATCACCAAAGCGGCGATCCTCACGGCGCGCTCAATGTGTACGTCGCGCGGCCCGTATAGGTGCCGGCCGGGACCCGGTTCGTGTTCTTGTACGAAAAGGTGTGGCAGCTCTCGTTCCAGGTATTTACCGCGAATGTCGTGAGGGTCTGCGTGCCGCCCGTGAACGTCCCTCCGGGGATCGCCTCCGTGCCTGTGTCGCCGTTGCCGCTCGAGGTCCAGCTCACCTGGCTGAAGGGAATCGTGTCGCCCGCCGCGTCCACGAGGTTGGGCGTCGACGTCGATACCGACAACGTCGCGGTGCCCGTCGTGCCCGGAGAGCGGAAGAAGCCGCCGATGTACACCTGCGCCGGCGGATTGCAGAACGAATAGTTGTCGTAGAAGCTCACCGCTTGCGTGCTGTCGCTCGTCATCGCCTGCGCGGTGCCGTTGCCGACCTGCGCCGCCGGCACGCTCACGGTGACCTTGTTGATCGTCGAGTTCACGCCGGGCGTCCCGCCGCTGGTGTACGTGCCGGTGTACGAGCCGTTGCCCACCTGCAGGTAGATCGCCTTCGTGCCGGTGTTGATGTTGACCGTATAGGCGGACGCGGCGAACGCGACGCCTGTCGCGGCCAGCAGCAGCGCCTTCGTCGTCAAACGGCTACGTTTCATGGCGGTACCCGAAAAAAAACGAGGTGCCTGCGACGTCGCGCGAGGCACCTCCACCTCTAGAAAGCCTGTAGATCGCGACGTAGGCGGTTACGGCATCGAAGCAGTATAAGTGACGCGGCTGTTCTGTGCATTCACGCCACCGTACGTTCCCGGGGGCACGACGTTCTGGTTCAGGTACTGGTACGTCCACTTCGCGTCGAGGTTCGTCACTTTCGTGCCGACGTTCGGCGTGAGGGCGACGCTGGTGCCCGGGCCGCCGTCCGTGAGCGTCGGGTGGGAGAGGGCGGTGGTGGAAGTGTTCGTGTTGACTGTCGTCTTGATCTGCGCGTAGGAGATCGAGTCGCCCGAGCCGTTGCTCAGCGCGCCGACGGTCAGCGACGAGAACGTGATCGCGCCGTTGTTGCCGATGACGCGCGCGGTGACCACGCCGTTGCCGAGGTCGCCGGAGGTGGCCGACGCGGAGATCAGCGACGCGTCACCGACGTTCGCGGCGGGAACCGTGAACGCGATCTGGTTGATCGTGGCGTTGGCGGCCATCGACGTGCCCGCGCCCACCTGGAGGAACAGGAACTTCGGGATCGTGATCGCGAAGTCGAGGTGCGCGGCTGCAGTGTAGGGGGAAGCGCCGGAGGTCGTGAACGCCGAGTCCGCGTTAGCGAACAAAGGAGCGGCGACGGCAACGGCGACAGCGGCTTTGAGCAGGTTCTTGCGGAGGTTCGTGTTCATGATTCGTTTCTCGCTTTCTCTTTCAGTTGAGGTGTGTGGGTTTCGTTGTTCGACGGGGTCCACTTTACGCAGGACGAGCGCGTTCCCCTGTGAACGGGCGCACAGAACCATCTGTTTTTACGAGGGTTTTTCCGGAAATTCGATTTCAACCGTAGCCGTCCGGTAACCTGCGCCCGGTTTTCGTAACCTGGCCCGGATTTCCGTAATAAAGTGGCTCGATGAACGATCTCGACCTTCTGATGCGCGCGGCAACCGTCGCGCTCGCGTTCTCCGCGGCGTTCGCGATCGCGATCCGGCGCAATCGCAGCACTGCGGCGCCTTACGCAGCTTTCGCAGTCGCGGGCATCGGCGCATTCATGATCGCGTCGGCGCCCGGAGCGCACGCATCGCTTGGCCTCATGGCCTTCGTCTTCAACGCGTGGTGCCTCGCGACGCCCGGCATCGTGTGGTTGCTCGCGCGCTCGCTCTTCCGCGACGGCGGCCGCCACAACGCCGCGCACCTGCTCGCGATCGGCGCGCTGGTCGGCGTGACCATGGCGGGCGACTACGGCCGCTACGTCCTCGGCCCGCTCGCGGCATATCCCGAAGAATCGCGGATGCTCCTCCTGGCGGGACGCGGCGCGGCGCTCGCGTTGCTGTTCTCGGCCTGCGCCATGGCGGTGACGCACTGGCGCGAGGACCTGGTGGAGCAAAGGCGGCGCGCCCGCGCGGCCTTCATCGTGGTCGTGGGCTCGACCTTCGTGGCGCTTGCGGCATCGGAGTTCGTCTTCGGCGGCCGCGGCGCGCCCCTCGATGTTCTCGTCTTCGGGCACGCTGCGCTGCTGGCGCTCGCCTTCGCGCTGTTGCAGGTGCTGGCTCGCGGCGGGCTCGCGGAGCTGCTCGACGCTCCGGCCGCCATCGGCCCGGTGCCGCTCACGGTGGTGCGTTCGGACGGCCTCGATGCGGCGATCGCCCGGCGCGTCGTGGAGGCGATGGCCGAGCGCAAGCTCTGGAAGCGCGATGGCCTCGGCATCGCGGAGCTCGCTCGCGAGCTCGGCACCCAGGAATACCGCCTGCGGCGCGCCATCAATCGCCACCTGGGCTATCGCAACTTCAACGACTTCCTGCACGACTATCGCCTGAACGAAGCCGCGGGGCGCCTTTGCGACGCGGCGGAGCGGCACCTTCCGGTGCTCACAATCGCGCTCGACTGCGGCTACGGCTCCATCGGCCCTTTCAACCGCGCGTTCAAGGCCCGATATGGCGTCACACCTAGCCAATTCCGGAATCAGTCAGCTTCGACGCGGGATTCGGCGAGCCGGAGCGCGAAGCCCTAGCTAGCCTCGGGACTTCCCCATCCGGAGGAGTTCCAATGCTTCGTGCCGCATTCGCCGTTTTCCTCGCCGCGACCTGTGCGGGCGCGTCGGCGCAATCGTTGCCCCGCAAGGGCGGGCTTCCGGAGGAGGCGTTCGAAGGCGTGGACGTCCGCTATGGCGAGGCGCGCACGGACAAGGGTTACCGGGTTCGCACCTATACCTCGCGCCCCAGGGGCGCGACGGGGCGCCTTCCCGTCGCTGTATTCATCCCGTGGCTCTCGTGCGACCGCGTCGAGAATCCGAAGAACTACAAGGACGGATGGTCCCTGATGCTGCGCCTGGTGATGCGCGAGGCCGGAATGCAGCTGGTGCGCATCGAGAAGCCCGGCGTCGGCGACAGCGAAGGTCCCGCGTGCGGCGACTCGGATCTCGACGACGACATGGCGGCCTTTCGCGCCGGGATTCGCGCCGCGATGGCCGATCCGGGAGCCGACGCATCGAAGCTGTACCTCATCGGGGGAAGCGTGGGCGGCGCGCTGGCGCCGGTGCTGGCGCGCGAGTTCAAGCCGCGCGCCATCGCCGTGAGCGGTGGATTCACGCGCACGTGGCTCGAGCACATGCTGGACATCGAGCGCCGGCGCCTCACGTTGTCCGGAAGCACGCCCTCGCAGGTGAACGCGGCGATGCGCGCCTTTGCCGGCTTCTACGACGAGACGCTGAACCGGGGCGAGACCCCGGCCATGGCGATCGCCGCGCATCCCGAGTGGAAGGACTTCTGGTACGACGAGCCCACGCGCCAGTACGGCCGGCGGATGCGCTACTACCAGCAGCTCCAGGGGCTCGATATCGAGGGCGCCTGGCGCGAGGTGTTGGTGCCCACTCTCGTCATCTGGGGCGAGTACGACTGGATCATGGGACGCGACGAGCCCGAGCGCGCCGTGGCGATCCTGCGCGCGCGCGACCCTTCATTGGTGACTTACGTGGTCCGGCCCGGCATGAACCACCACTTCTTCGTCTATGGAGACGCGAAGCAGGCGTTCGAGGAAAAGGGCGGGCGCTTCGACGAGGGCGCCGCGAAGGCGCTGTCGGACTGGCTGCGCGCGCACTAGGCCCGCGCAGCCAGGGTCAGGCGTTCAGCGGCACTCGATGTGGACGGTCGGGGACACTTCCTGCATGTGCTGGTTGCCCGAGTTCGCGTGGAACGTGACGCTCACGTCGTGAACCGAGCCGGGCTTGCCGAGGTGCCAGCGCTCCTTGTAGACGAGCGTTTCGCCCGCCGCGCCGACCCTCACGACTTGCTGGGGCCCCTTGGCTCCGTCGCTGCGCTCCCAGTGATAGTTGAAGGCGCCGCCGGGGCCGTGGTTGTTGGTGATGTTCACCGACGCGGTGAACACGAGCTCGACGGGGCAACTGCCCCGGTAGTTCTGGTGATTTGCCGAGACATGCAGGCCGCCGATCACTTCCGCGGAAGCGGGAACGGCTGCGATGAGCGCGGGAACGGCGAGAGCGAACGCGAGCTGGCGCATGTTGCAGGTCCTCCCTTTGTTGTGGGCCTTGGTGGCTCCGGAATGCTGCACTGAACACCTTGCGCGAAACTGACGTTCGGCTTGAGCGCCGCGAAGCGCGACGATATGCTCGCGAAGTTGAAAGGCCTTAACGCCCCGCAGTAGCAGTCGGCTGTTCCTCCCCCATTACACTCTTCACCCAATGACTTTCGCACGCCTTCTCGTCGCGTCGATCGCGATCTCCGCCCCCGTTTTCGCCCAAGGGCCGCAACCGTTTCGCGATGCGTATCCGGGCGTCATCACGCTGTCGGTCGACGCCACCGACCTCGACCGCCACGTCTTCCACGTGAAGGAGTCGATCCCGGTCGCGCAGGGCGCCTTGCGCCTTCTCTATCCCCAGTGGATCCCGGGGCACCACTCTCCCGGCGGCCACATCAAGCTGCTCACGGGCCTGAAACTCACGGGCGCGGGCAGCGAGATCGCGTGGCATCGCGATCCGAAGGATGTGTTCGCCTTCGAGGTGATGGTGCCGCACGGCGTCGACACGCTCGAGGCGACCTTCGAGTACCTCTCGCCGCTCGAGGACGGCCAGGGACGCGTGAACGTCACGCGGCAGCTGGTCGCCGTCGACTGGAACGACGTGGTCCTCTATCCGGCCGGCGTGCGCAGCGACGGCATCCGCGTGCAGCCGAGCCTGCGGTTCCCGCGCGACTGGACCCTCGCGACATCGCTCACGCCCGAGGGCCGCGCCGACGAGGCGGTGCGCTTCGCGGAAGTCTCGCTCACCGAGCTCGTCGATTCCCCGGCGTGGGCCGGCCACAACGTCCGCAAGCTCGAGCTCGCTCCCGGCGCGGCGGTCCCGGTCACATTCGATGCGCTGGCCGATTCGCCCGAAAGCCTCGCCGCGGAGGACGAGCACGTGTCGGCGCTGCGCGACCTCGTGCAGCAGACCTACAAGGTCTTCGGAGGGCCGTACTACAAGCACTACGATTTCCTCATCGCGCTCTCGGAACCGTTCTCGCGCATCGGGCTGGAACACCTCTCGTCGACCGAGATCCGCGAGCCGCCGCACTTCTTCACGAAGTGGAAGACGATGGCGGCGTCGCGAACGGTCCTGTCGCACGAGTTCGTCCACTCGTGGATCGGGAAGAAACACCGGCCCGCGGACCTCGCCACGCCGAACTTCAACGTGCCCATGGGCGACACGCTGCTGTGGTGCTACGAGGGCGAGACGGACTATTGGACGTACATCCTCGCGCGGCGCGGCAACCTGCTCACGCGGGAACAGGCGCTCGATGCGCTCGCGCGCACGGCGGCTTACGTCGATTCGCGCAACGGCCGCGAGTGGCGCAACCTCCAGGACACGACCAACGATCCGGTGATGTCCGGCGAGCATGCGCGCCCCTGGACGAGCTGGCAGCGCAGCTTCGACTACTACGCGGAGAGCGTCTTCCTCTGGATGGAGATCGACGCGCGCCTTCGCGAAGCGACCAACAACGCGAAGTCCATGAACGATTTCGCGCGGACGTTCCACGGCGGCCTGAAAGGCGACGGCGTCGTGACCTACACGTTCGACGACATCGCGAACGCGTTGAACGCCCTTTCCCCGGGCGACTGGAGGTCGTTCCTGCGCGAACGCCTCGACTCGAAGATCCGCCATCCCGCCGCAGAGGCGCTGCGCGCTTCCGGCTGGCGCCTCGTCTACACGGACAAGCAAAGCGAATTCTCGAAGGACTCCGACAGCGAGGAAAAGCGCGCGGACTTCCAGTACTCGCTGGGCTTCATGGTGGGCCGCGAGGACGAGATCTCGAGCGTGGAGTGGGATGGACCCGCGTTCCGCGCGGGCCTCGCCGCCCACGGCAAGCTGATCGCCGTGAACGGCTATGCGTACAAGCAGGAAGGGCTTCGCTACGCGATCACGGCCGCGAAGGCCTCCGGCGAGCCCATCGCGCTGCTCGTGAAATACGAGGACTACTACCGGACCATTTCGGTGCCCTACACGGGCGGGCTCAGGTATCCGCACCTCGAGCGGATCGAGGACACTCCCGATCGCCTCGGAGCGAGCCTCGCCCCGATGTAGCTAGCGCGTGGACAACCACGCGGCGACGTCGGCGATGTCCTTGTCGGAAAGCGGCTGCGAGGCCTCCGACATCGTTCCGTCCAGGTCCGCGCGCGTGTTGCCGCGGAATCCCTTGAGCGACTTCACGAGATAGTCGTAGTGCTGGCCGGCGAGGCGCGGGATGTGCTTCTGCCCCGTGAAATCGGGCATGTGGCACGAGCCGCAGTGGTTGCGACCTCGACCGCCTTGCCCGCATCGACGACGGCGGCATCCGCGCCTTTGCCGGGGCGAGGAGTCTGCGCTGCGTAGAACGCCGCGATGTCGCGCATGTCGTCGTCCGTGAGCTTCGCGACGAACGGGATCATCACGTCGTTCCTGCGCCGCCCGTCGCGGAAGTTGAGCAGCTGGTAGAGCGTGTAGAGCGGAGGCTGCGCGGCGAGCGACGGGAACTCGGGACTCGCCGAATTCCCGTCGGCACCATGGCACGCGCCGCACGCCTCGGCCTTGCGCTTGCCCGCCTCGGCGTCCGCGGCCGCGGCGGGGAGCGCAAAGGCGAGCGCCAGGGCGAGGGCGAGGGCGAGGCGCGGCGATCTCACTTCTTGTAGCTCACCTTGAAGATCGCGCCGGCCACGTCGTCGGAGACGAGCAGCGATCCGTCGGGCGCGACCTGCACGTCGGCCGGGCGTCCCCAGAACTCCTCGCCCTGCAGCCAGCCGGTCACGAACGGCTCGTACTTCGTGACGTTGCCCTTCGCGTCGAGCACCACCCGCGAGACGTTGTAGCCCACCTTCTTCGTGCGGTTCCACGAGCCGTGCTCCGCGATGAAGATGTTGTTGCGGTACTCCGCGGGGAATTGCTTGCCCGTGTAGAAACGCATGCCTAGCGCGGCCACGTGGGGCCCCAGGTTGTAGGCGGGCTTGTCGAACTCGTCACAGGTGCGGCCCTTGCCGAACTCGTCGTCCAGCAGGTTGCCCTGGTGGCAGAACGGATAGCCGAAGTTCATGTTCGCCTTGGTCACGTGGTTCAACGTGTCGTTGGGCATGTCGTCGCTCACCCAGTCGCGGCCGTTGTTCGTGAACCAGAGCTGGTGATTCGCCGGGTGGAAGTCCATGCCGACGCTGTTGCGCACGCCGCGCGCCACGACTTCCAGCACGCCGGTGTCCGGATTCACCCTGTTGATCGTCGCGTGCGTGTAGGGCGGCATCACGATGTTGCCCGGCGCGCCGATCTGGAAGTAGAGCCAGCCGTCGGGTCCCAGCTTCATGAACTTCCAGCCGTGCGCCTCGTCCTTGGGCAGGTTGTCGTACACGACCTTGTATGCCGGCGGGTTGTCGAGGTTCGCTTCGATGTTCTCGTACTTGATGATGCGCGAGAGTTCGGCCACGTAGAGCGTGCCGTCCTTGTAGGCGACGCCGTTGGACCGGTACATGCCCTTGGCGATCGTCTTCACCTCGCGATGGTCGCCCTTGTCGACGATGGCATAGACGTTGCCGGGAAAACGCGAGCCGACGAAGAGCACCCCGGTCTTGCCGAACGTCATGGAGCGGGCGTTGGGGGCTCCGCTCGCGTAGACCGACACGTGGAATCCCGCGGGAACCTTCAGCTTGTCGACGGGGATTTCCTTCTCGGGCAGCGCCGTGAGTCCGGGCGGATGCGGCGAGAGGTTAGCGGCTTCCTGGTCGGGTTTGCGCCCCTGGGCCCAGGAGGGCGGGATCGCGGGGGCCTGGGCTCCGGAAGGCGCCGGGGTGGCAGGTTGCGCGGGTGCCTGGGCCATCGACACGGCCGCGGCGAGAAGGCCCGCGGTCCCTACTGAAAGTGCAACAAGGTTTTTCATTTTCGTCTCCTCCGGGCAGGGTGTCGTGTGGAACTACCGGAGCATAATACCCAGACTCCCTCCCACCAAAACCTGCCGAGGAATCCATGGTCAAGTTGATCGTGAACGGACGCGCCGTGAGCGTGGACGTGGAACCTGAGATGCCGCTTCTCTGGGTGCTGCGCGACGAGCTGAAGATGGAAGGCACCAAGTTCGGTTGCGGCATCGCCCAATGCGGGGCGTGCACGGTGCTGATCGATGGCGAGGCCGCGCGCTCCTGCGTGATGCCCGCGAGCGCGGTGGCGGGAAAGAAGGTCACCACGATCGAGGGCCTTGGCGAGAAGAACCTGAGCAAGGTCCAGCAGGCGTGGATGGAACACGATGTCCCGCAATGCGGTTACTGCCAGTCGGGGATGATCATGGCCGCGACGGCGCTGCTCGCGAAGAAGGCCAAGCCCACGGATGCCGACATCGATGCCGCGATGACGAACCTCTGTCGCTGCGGCACGTACGCGCGCGTGCGCAAGGCGATCCATTCGGCCGCCGGGCAGCCGGTGTCGCCGGCGCCCGCGCCGGTCGAAGCGCCCAACGGCCAGAAAATCTAGGAGGCGACCATGAACGCAGTCGTTTCCCGCCGTGATTTCCTGAAGGCTTCCGCCGCCGTGGGTGGCGGCCTCGTGCTCGAGTTCTCCGTCGCGGGCGAGGCGCTCGCGCAACCCGCCGGATACGCGGAGATCACGCACTGGATCGAAATCTATCCGGACGAGCGCGTCGTCATCATGATCGCGCGCAGCGAGATGGGGCAGGGCAGCCTTACGGGCCTCGCGCAGCTAGTGGCCGAAGAGCTCGACTGCGATTGGTCGAAGGTCACCTACGAATTCGTGTCACCCAACGAGCACATCCGGAAGAAGCGCATCTGGGGCTCGATGTCCACCGGTGGCAGCGCGGGCGTTCGCACGTCCCAGGAATACCTGCGCAAGTCGGGCGCCTCGGCGCGGGAGATGCTCGTTTCCGCTGCCGCCACGCAGTGGGAATGCCCCGTCGCCGAATGCGGCGCCGACACCGGCTGGGTCACTCACAACCCGACGGGCCGCAAGCTGAGCTACGGCCAGCTCGCGGCCGCGGCGGCGAACCTGCAGACGCCCAAGGACGTGAAGCTTCGCGATCCGAAGGACTGGAAGATCGCGGGCAAGCCGATGAAGCGGCTCGAGCTGCCCGACAAGGTGACGGGCAAGCCGATCTTCGGCATCGACGTGGTGCTGCCGGGAATGCTGTACGCATCGGTCGCGCAATGCCCCGTCTTCCTCGGAAAGGTGAAGTCGGTCGATTCCTCCGAGGCCGAGAAGATGCGCGGCGTAAAAGGTGTGGTCAAGGCCGGCAATTTCGTCGCCGTCGTCGCCGACAACTGGTGGCGCGCGAACCAGGCCGTGAAGAAGGTGAAGGTCGAGTGGGACGAGGGCCAGTATGGCCACGCTTCCGACGCGACGATCATGGCGTCGTTCCGCGAGGGCCTCGCCGCGACCGGTCTTCCCACGGCGCGCGTGATGGGCGATGCGAACGGCGCTCTCGCTTCGGCGGCGAAGGTCGTGGAAGCCGAGTACTACTCGCCCTACATGAGCCACGCGACGATGGAGCCGATGACGGGCACCGCCTGGTTCAAGGACGACGGCACGCTCGACGTATGGACCTCGACGCAGAACGGCGAGGCCTCCATGGCCGCGGCATCCGAGGCTTCGGGACTTCCGCTCGACAAGGTGGAGGTGCACAAGACGATGCTGGGCGGTGGATTCGGGCGGCGCGGCGCGCCCCAGGACTTCGTCACCCAGTGCGTGATCATCGCGAAGCAGTTTCCGGGCAAGCCAGTGAAGATGGTGTGGTCGCGCGAAGAGGACATGCAGCACGGTTTCTATCGCCCGGCCTCGCTCGTGAAGATGCGGGCGGGCCTCGATGCGCAGGGCAACATGGTCGCGATGCACACGAAGATCGCGTGCCCCTCGATCCTCGCGCTGCTGCGCCCGGAAGGGATCGACAAGGGCATCGACTTCACCGCCGTGCGCACCTTCAGCGACTCGCCCTACACGACGCCCAACCAGCTCGTCGAATACGCCATGAGGAACGGCCACGTTCCCGTCGGATTCTGGCGTGCCCCGGGATTGCAGAACTCCTTCTACCGCGAGTGCTTCATCGACGAGGTGGCGCATGCCGCGGGCAAGGACCCGCTCGAGTTCCGGCTCTCGATGCTGAAGGACGGCGACAAGAACAGGCTCGTGCTGCAGGCGGCCGCGAAGGCGGCGGGATACGGCGGCCCGTTGCCCGCGGGCGTGCATCGGGGCATCGCGCAGTCCGACGGATTCGGGAGCTACACCGCGATCGTCGCCGAGGTGTCGGTGAAGGACGGCGCGATCAAGGTTCACCGCATCGTGCTCGCCATCGACTCGGGCTACGTCGTGAATCCCGACACGTGCCGCGCGCAGGGCGAGGGCAACGTGATCTTCAACCTCGGTTCCCTCACCGAGGGGCACACGATCAAGGATGGCCGCATCGCGGAATCGAATTTCAACGACTTCCGCTTGCCGAGCCTCACGCAGATGCCGCCGAAGGTCGAGATCGTGTTCGTTCCCACCGGAGGATTCTGGGGCGGCCATGGCGAGCCGGGCGCGCTCAACGTCGTGCCCGCGGTGCTGAACGCGGTGTTCGCCGCGACCGGCAAGCGCGTGCGTTCGCTGCCGATCAAGGATGGCGACGTCAGGAACGCGTGAATGCGAGAGTGACAGCGGTCGCGTTGCTGCTGGGCGCGTGTAGCTCGATCCCCGCGCACGATTCGTTGGAAGCGCCGCTCGCGCCTGCGGGCGACGCGGCACGCGGGCGTGAAGTGTTCGTGTCGCGCGAGGCGGGACATTGCGTGCTTTGCCACGAAGCGCCCGGCGCGGACGCATTCGGCAACGTGGGGCCTTCGCTGGTGGGCGTTGGATCCCGCTTGAGCGTCGCGCAATTGCGCCTTCGCGTGGCGGATATCACGAAGGTCGATCCCGGCGCCGTGATGCCCACATTCAATCGCGCCGAAGGCCTGACGCGTGTCGCGCCGCAATACCAGGGCAAGCCCGTGCTGACCGGCCAGCAGGTCGAGGACGTGGTGGCATGGCTCGCGACGCTGCGATGAGGCGGCGATCCTTCTTCGCGCGCCTTGGCGCGTTGCTCGGCGCGGCGGCGATTCCCGCGCGCGCGCAGATCCGATTCCAGCCGCCGCAGGACATCACGCCGTTCATCATGGAGATCACGAAAGGAATCACGCCGGAGAAGAGCGGCGTCGAGGTGGAGCTTCCGGTGCTCGTCGAGAACGGCAACACGGTGCCGCTTCGCGTGCGGGTCGCGAGCCCCATGACCGAGGCCGATCACGTGAAGGCGATCCACGTCTTCGCGGAACGCAATCCGCGCCCGCGCGTCGCGAGCTTCTTCCTCGGTCCCCAGTGCGGAAAGGCGGAAGTCTCGGCGCGCGTGCGCCTCGCGGGCACGCAGACGGTCACCGTGCTCGCGGAGCTTTCCGGCAATCGCTTCCGGGTCGGGCCGCGCGACGTCCTCGTCACCTCGGGCGCGTGCCTGGACGACGCGTCGCTATGATCCTCGGAAAGATCCAGGTCCCCGCGACCGTGAAGGCCGGAGAGGCGTTCGAGGTTCGCGTGCTCGTGCAGCATCCGATGGAAACCGGATTCCGGCGCGATCTCGACGGCCACGCGATCCCGATGCACATCGTCGACAAGCTGTCGTGCACGTTTGCTGGGCGGGAGGTCTTTCGCGCGGAGCTGGGCTCGGGAATGTCCGCCAACCCGTACATCGCGTTCTTCGCGACGGCGTCGCGGTCCGGCGAGATCGTGGTCGAGTGGAGCGACGACCAGGGCGACAAGGGCAGCGCCCGGGCGACCGTGAACGTCGCCTGATCGCGATGCGCCCGCTCGTCCTCCTTCTTTCATGCGCGGCGCTTCAGTGCGCCGCCGAAGACATTCCTTCGCGTCCGTCGCCGTTGAAAGGCGGAATCGAGTTCCAGGGCGAAGCGATTCGCGCCATGCAGGCCGACGCGTTCGGCAATCCGGGAATGCTCTGGGTCGACCGGGGCGCCGCGCTGTGGAAGGCGCCGGCGGGGGCGCGCAAGGTGAGCTGCGCTTCCTGCCACGGGGCCGACGGATCCTCGATGAACGGCGTGGCGGTGCGCTATCCGTCCTACGTCGCGTCGCTGGGCGGTGTCGTCGATCTCGAGCAACGCGTCAACGCATGCGTCACGGGAAACCAGGAGGCGCGCGCCTTTGCGTGGGAATCGCAGGAGCTGCTGGCGCTCACCGCTTTCATCGCGAGCCGCTCGCGGGGGATGCCGATCGTGCCGGATCCTTCTCCCGACTCCGATGCCACGTATGAGCGCGGCCGCTCGATCTATTTCCAGCGGCAGGGACAGCTCAACCTCGCGTGCACGAACTGCCATGACGCGAGCTGGGGGAAGCGCCTCCTCTCGGAGCCGATCAGCCAGGGCCATCCCGCCGATTGGCCGGCCTACCGCCTCGAGTGGCAGGCGATGGGCTCGCTCGAACGCCGATTGCGCGCGTGCTATCTTGGCGTTCGCGCGGAAATGCCGGCGTATGGGTCGCCGGACCTCGTCGCGTTGGAGGTCTACCTTGCAAGGCGCGCATCAGGTGTCGTCTCGAATCCGCCGGGCGTCCGGCGCTAGCTTCCTCCTCGCGGCGCTCGCGTTCGCCGCGCCCGGCTTCGCGGCGGAAGTCCACGTGATGATCTCCGGAGGATTCTCGGCGGCGTACGACGCCCTCGCGCCGCATTTCGAGAAGTACGGCGTGCAGAAGCTCGTCACGGTGCGTGGGCCGTCGATGGGAGAGACGCCCGAGGCGATCCCGAATCGCATCGATCGCGGCGAGCCGGTGGACGTCGTCATCATGGTGAGCGAGGCGCTCGACGGGCTCATCAAGCGCGGCAAGGTGATGCCCGACAGCAAGGTGGATCTCGCGCGCTCGAAGATCGCGATGGCGGTGAAGGCCGGTGCGCCCAGGCCCGACATCTCGACCGTGGACGCGCTCAAGCGCACGCTGCTCGCCGCGAAATCGATCGCGTATTCCGACAGCGCGAGCGGCGTGTACCTGCAGGACGTGCTCTTTCCGAAGCTGGGAATCGCCGACCCGCTGAAAGGCCGCGCGCGAATGATCCCGGCCGAGCCCGTCGGCCGCGTGGTCGCGAGGGGCGAGGCGGAAATCGGTTTCCAGCAGCTCTCGGAGCTGAAGCCCGTGCCGGGCATCGACATCGTCGGATTGATTCCCGAAGGCGCGCAGAAGGTCACGACTTTTTCCGCGGGCATCGCCACGGGCACGAAGAACTACGAAGGTGCCTACGCGCTCGTCAAATTCCTATCGCTCGACTTCGTGCGCGATCCCATCGAGAGGACGGGGCTCGAGCCGGTTGCCGGCAAGATGGCGTACTGATGGACGTGCGCGCCGCCGTCGCCTACGCCGCCGGCAAGCCGCTCGTGGTCGAGACCGTGCGGCTCGACGGTCCCAGGGCGGGCGAGGTCCTCATCGAGATCAAGGCGACGGGCATTTGCCATACGGACGAGTTCACTCGCTCGGGGTCTGACCCCGAAGGATTGTTTCCGGCGATCCTCGGGCACGAGGGCGCAGGCGTGGTGGTCGACACGGGGCCCGGCGTGACGACGTTGAAGAGGGGCGACCATGTAATCCCGCTCTACATCCCCGAATGCCGCGCGTGCAAGTCGTGCCTGTCGCGCAAGACCAATCTCTGCACGGCCATCCGCGCGACGCAGGGCAAGGGCGTCATGCCCGACGGGACGAGCCGCTTCTCCGTGGGCGGCAAGCCGATCCATCACTACATGGGATGCTCGACCTTCGCCAATTTCACCGTCCTGCCGGAGATCGCCGTGGCGAAGATCCGCGAGGACGCGCCTTTCGACAAGGTCTGCTACATCGGCTGCGGCGTGACCACGGGCATCGGCGCCGTGATCAACACGGCGAAGGTCGAGGCAGGAGCGAACGTCGTGGTATTCGGCCTCGGCGGCATCGGGCTGAACGTCGTGCAAGGCGCGCGCATGGTGGGCGCGAACATGATCGTGGGGGTGGACCTCAATCCCGCGCGGGAAGCGCTCGCCCGGAAGTTCGGCCTCACGCATTTCGTGAATCCGAAGGATGCGGGCAAGGATCTCGTCGCGCACCTCGTGGAGCTCACGGGCGGTGGAGCGGACTATTCGTTCGAGTGCATCGGCAACGTGGACGTGATGCGCCAGGCGCTGGAGTGCTGCCATCGCGGCTGGGGCGTGTCGGTGATCATCGGCGTGGCGGGCGGCGGGCAGGAGATCAAGACGCGTCCCTTCCAGCTCGTGACGGGGCGCGTGTGGAAGGGCACGGCCTTCGGCGGCGCGCGCGGCCGCTCCGACGTGCCGAAGATCGTCGACTGGTACATGGACGGCAAGATCGACATCGACAATCTCATCACGCACACGATGCCGCTGGAGAAGATCAACGACGCGTTCGACCTCATGCATGCGGGGGAGTCGATCCGGAGCGTGGTGGTCTACTGACGATGCCCGAGAGCCAGTCGCTGCGCTGCGCCATCGCGTCCTGGATCATCGCCGCGGTGCTGCTGCTGTTGGTGTTGCAGGCGCACTTGCTGGCCGCGCTGCTTTCGGGATTGTTGGTCTACGAGCTGGTGCACGTCGTCGCGCCGCGCCTGCCCTGGAATCGCGGCGGCAGCCGCAAGCTCGCGGCCGTGGGCCTGCTTGCCACGATCGTCGTCGCGATCCTCGCGGTGGCGCTGGTCGGTTTCGTCGCTTTCCTTCACGGGGAGGCGGGCAACTTTCCGCGGCTGCTCCAGAAGATGGCCGAGATCATCGAAACGTCGCGCCAGAAGTTGCCCGAGTGGCTGGTCGGCGCGTTGCCGGGCGACCCGGACGCGCTCCAGGGTGCGATCACCGAGTGGCTGCGCTCGCACGCGCAGGATCTTCGCAACGCCGGCGGCGAGGCCGGCCGTGGATTCGCGCACGTGATCGTCGGCATGGTGATCGGCGGGATCGTGTCGCTGCATCGCGCCGGAAGCGTCAACGCCGGCGGCCCGCTCGCGCGCGAGCTCTCGGAACGCGCGCGCCGCATCGGTGAAGCCTTCCAGCGCGTGGTCTTCGCGCAATTGCGCATCTCGGCGATCAACACGATCTTCACGGCGATCTACCTCGAGATCGCGTTGCGCCTCTTCGACGTGCACTTGCCGCTCACCAAGACGCTGATCGTCGTCACGTTCGTCGCGGGCCTCCTGCCCGTCGTGGGAAACCTCGTCTCGAACGCGATGATCGTGGTCGTGAGTCTCGCCGTCTCCTTCGAAGCCGCTGTGGCCTCGCTCGCCTTCCTTGTGGTGATCCACAAGCTCGAGTATTTCCTCAACGCGAAGATCGTCGGCGCGCGCATCAAGGCCTCGTCGTGGGAGCTGCTGCTCGCGATGCTCGTGATGGAAGCGATATTCGGTATCCCGGGGCTCGTCGCCGCGCCCATCTACTACGCGTACCTCAAGGACGAGCTCTCGGCGCGGGGCCTGGTCTAGGACGTGGATCGCACCGAGCGCTTCTACAGGATCGACCACCTCATCCGGGAACGCGGCATCGTCCCCGTGAAGGATTTCCTGCGCGAGCTCGAGGTCTCGCTCGCGACGTTCAAGCGCGACATCGAGTACATGCGCAGCCGCTACAACGCGCCCATCGTGTGGGACCGCGACCAGAACGGCTATCGCTTCGAGGAGGCGCAGAAGTTCGCGCCGAAATACGAGTTGCCGGGGCTGTGGTTCAACCCGCGCGAGGCGCAGGCGCTGCTCACGATGGAGCACCTGCTGGAAAACCTCGAGCCGAGCCTGCTCGGCGCGCACGTGGAGCCGTTGAAGGCGCGATTGTCGGCGCTGCTCTCAACCGGTGACCGTTCCGTCGAAGAGGTGCGACGCAGGATCCGGGTGATCTCGTTCGGCGCGCGCCGCCACGAGCCCAAGCATTTCCAGCTCGTGGCGTCGGCCGTACTGGGGCGAGAGCGCTTGAAGATCACGTACTGGAACCGCTCGAAGGACGAAGTGACCGAGCGCGAGGTCTCGCCGCAGCGGCTCGTCCACTACCGGAACAACTGGTACCTCGACGCTTGGTGCCACCTGCGAAACGACATCCGCAGCTTCGCGCTCGACGGCATGGTGAGCGTGATCGCGGTCGCGGGAAAGGTGAAGGACGTGCCCGACGCCGAGCTCGACGCCGTCCTTGCGGCGGGCTACGGGATTTTTTCCGGCCGGAAGGTGCAGTGGGCGCACCTTCGCTTCACGCCGGAACGCGCGCGCTACGTCTCGCTCGAGGAATGGCACCCGAAGCAGCGGGCGAAGTGGGAAAAGGACGGGAGCTACGTGCTCGAGGTGCCGTACAGCTCCGAGAAGGAGCTGGTGATGGACATCCTCAAGATGGGGAGCGACGTGGAGGTGCTGGGACCGGCTCCGCTGCGCGCGACCGTGGCGGAAAGGGCGCGCGCAGCGGCAAAGCTCTACGAATGACTGCCCCCGGCCTCGCGCCGGGGTGGCAGCTCAGTGGTGCTCTTCCTTCTTCTCTTCCTTGTTCACGTGCTGCTGTTCCTTGTTCACCACGTGCTGCTGTTGCTGGACATGCTGTTGTTCCTTGTTCACCACGTGGGCCTGCTGGTTCACGTTGTGCTGCTCGCGATTGATGTTCGCCTGCTCGCGGTTGATGTTGTGCTGCTCGTGGTTGATGCGCGTCTGTTCGGCCGCGATGCCGCGTTCTTCGTAGTGCGCGCGGACGGCGGCGTCACGGGGCGCGTAGCGGTAGTTCTGCGCGTGGATCTGCGCCTGCGCTTCCATGCGTGGATAGGCCGCTCCCGAATAACGGGCCTGGTAGGTCGGCAACGGCGCGCGGGCCGGCACGTAGCGATGATCCCAGTGGTCCCACTCGCGGTGTTCGTTCACCCACGTCGGACCCCAATGCTCGCCCCAGTGCGGCGGCGCTCCGGCGACCCATCCGTGGAAGTACGGCGGCGGCGCGCGGTAATACTGCACCGGCACGCGCCACAGGTATACGGGCACGGCGCCGGGCGCGACCACGCCCCACGGACCGTTGTACCAGGCGGAGCTGTACCACTGCGCTCCGTCGAAGTTCCAGTACATCCCGTCGTAGAAGAAGTAGTTGCCGTTCACGTTCGGGGCGTAATAGACGGGGACGCCGGGAACGGGAGCCAGGACCGGGTAGGCCGGAATGTTGAGTCCGATGTTCACGCTGACCCACGCGAACGACGGCATTGCATAGGACGACAGCAGGAGCAGAGCGGCGATCAGGGCTTTTCGCATATTGTTGGATCTCCGGTTGTTGGGGGCTGCAGTTCGTGTAACGCGCGATCCGCAAAGCGGTGCACAGCTTACCAGCGACAGGTCCCCTCGCCGAATTCGTTGGCGACAAGCGGCACCACCGCGAGCAGGCCCATGTTGGCGTAGGCCGTCCGGCAATCGGGCTTGCGCGCGTTCTCGATCGCTTCTTCCATCTTGGATTTCTTCGGCGGCACTGCGGGCATCGGGAACGGCAGCAACGCCGTGTTGCCCGAGCCGCGGGCGAGCTGCCCGGCGCGCCGCCTCATCGCGTCGACATCGAGATCCTTCGAGGAGAACGGATCGTAGTCGCTCGCCGGTTCGTCGGGACGCTTGCGGAATTCGCTGGGGGCCGCAGGACCCGAAGGCGCCGGACCCGGGACGGGGCGCGGCGAGGGCGCTTCGCGCGAAGGCGCTTCGCGCTGCGTTCCTTGCGGTGCTTCCCGCTGCTGCGCGGGTTGGGGCTCGACGCGCGGTTCCGCGCGCGGCTCGACCGCGGGTTCCACGCGCGGCGCGGGTGCCGGCGCGGGCGCCGAGACCGCCGGTGGCGGAGCGACGGGGACTTCCTGCACGGGCGGCGGAACGGGAGGCGCCTCGACGGGCTTCGGAGTCGTCTCGATGTTCGGCACGGGCGCGAGCTTCTCGAGCGCGGGCGTGGACAACGTCCGCGTTTCCAGCGGCTGCGTGATTACCGGAGGCGCCGGCACGGTGGGCACCACGGCGGACTCGAAGCGCGGCATCTGCAGTTCCGGCGGAGGCGCGACGCGCTCCTGGATCACGTTCGGCGTGATCGGCTGCAGCAAGGGCACCGACACCTTCGGAATCTCGGCGGGCGCGCGCTCAACCTGGGGAAGTTTCGGCGCGACTTCCGCCGGGCTCTCCTTGAGGACGGGCACCTCCTTCGGCGGCGCGGCGGGCGGCGGCGCCGGGGCGACCGGAGCGGGCACGGGCGCAGGCGCCTGGATCTCGGTGGGTGGCGGCACGGAGAACGCGGGAACCTCGACAGGGCGATCCGGAGTCATGAGGCGCTCGAGCACCGGTGGGATCGCGATCGGCTCCACCTTCGGCGCGGCCTCCGGCAGCGGTGGCGCTTCGACGGGAGGCGCGGCCTGCTCGATCTTCGGCGCGGGGCGAAGCGAAGGCCTGGACGCTTCGACGCGCGGCTGCGGCGCGGGAGCCGGAACCGCGACGGGGGCCTGCGACGTTTCCATCGCGCCGCGGTCGAGCTTGAGCCTCGGGCTCGTCTCCGGCGCGAGGCCCGTGAGAACGACTTGCAGCGAGCCCCACATCGCGCGGCCATCGCTCGAGCCGCCCTGCGGGGCGCCGAACATCATGATGGCGAGCGCGTGGACCAGCATCGACAGGAGCACCCACTCGAACAGCGGCGGTTTGTCCGGCAACCGTCTCATGAGGGGCGCCCACGTGAGCTCGCGCCGGCGAGGGCGGTAGTTCGAGACGGGCTTTCCGGCGAGAGTCATGGCGTAAGCTTACCTTCCATGCACGACATCGTCTTCAAGTCGGCGAGATCGCTTGCCCGTTTGTTGCGCGCGCGCAAGATCTCCCGCGTCGAAGTCGTCCGCGCGTTCATCGCCCAGGTGGAACGCGCGAATCCGAAGGTGAACGCGATCGTGACGTTCCTGCCCGACGAAGCGCTCGCCGAGGCGAAGCGGATGGATCGCAGGGCAGGCCGCTCCGCCGCTCCGGTTGGCGTGCTGCAGGGGTTGCCGATCGCATACAAGGACATGATCGAGACGAAGGGCATCCGCACGACCTACGGTTCGCCGATCTACGCCGACAACGTACCCGCGCACGACCAGCTGATCGTGGAGCGGCTGAGGGGCGCCGGCGCCATCACGCTCGGCAAGACGAATACGCCGGAATTCGCCGCGGGAAGCCAGACCTTCAACGCGGTATTCGGCACGACGCTGAACCCCTATGACCTCGGCAAGACCTGCGGTGGATCCTCGGGGGGAGCGGCGGTTGCGGTGGCGTGCGGCATGCTTCCGTTCGCGGACGGATCGGATCTCGGAGGAAGCCTTCGCAATCCCGCGAACTTCTGCAGCGTCGTGGGATTTCGCCCCACGCCGGGCCGCGTGCCGTCGTATCCGGCGATGGATGCGTGGAACACGATGTCGGTCCTGGGCCCGATCGCACGCACGGTCGAAGACGCCGCCTTCCTCTTCTCCGCGATGGCCGGCCCCGATATCCGCTCGCCCATCAGCATCGCGGAGGATGGGGCGCGATTCGCGAAGCCGCTTGCCCGCGACTTCCGGAAAGTCCGAGTCGCCTGGTCGACGAATCTCGGCGGCCTTCCCGTGGACAAGCGCGTGCTCGAAGTGCTCGCGGGCCAGCGCAAGGTGCTGGAATCCCTGGGCTGCATCGTCGAGGACGCCGAGCCCGACCTGCGTGGAGCCGACGAGGTCTTCGTGACCCTGCGCGCCAACAGCTTCGCGATGCGCTTCAAGGAGCTCCTCGAGAAGGATCGGGGCCGGATCAAGGACACGGTGATCGGCAACATCGAGAAGGGCCTCGCGCTTTCGGGCGTGGACGTGGGCCGCGCGATCGCGAGACGCACCGCGGTATTCCAGCGCATGTCCCGGTTCATGGAGCGCTACGAGTTCCTGTGCCTGCCCGTGAGCCAGGTGCCGCCGTTCCCCGCCTCCCAGCCGTACGTGACCGAGATCGACGGCGTGAAGCTGTCCACGTACGTCGACTGGATGAAGAGCTGCTATCACATCACCTGCACGAGCCATCCCGCGATCTCGGTGCCCGCCGGCTTCACCCGCGATGCCAGGCCGTTGCCCGTGGGCTTGCAGATCGTGGGAAGGTTCCGCGACGACTTCGGCGTGCTCCAGCTCGCGCACGCTTATGAATCGGCCCGGGGCCTGGAATCGCGGCCGCCCGGAATGGAGCGCTAGAAGACGGCGAAGTAGAGCCCGATCGCCGCGGCGATCGCGATGAAGAAGATCGCCGCCTGCAGCCCGTCATGGCTCCTCGGCACCTCGCCGGGCGACAATCCGTCGCGCTTTACGTACGTGGAAGGCTTCGGCTTCGTGGCCCCGACCGAGGGCCGGCGCATGGGCATGTGGCCCGAGGCGTCCTCGTCGATCGCCTTGTTTCCGCCCCTGAACGCCGCCTGCACATCGGGTGGAAGGCTCGCGCCCGAGATCCTCACGTTCGCATGGCCGGATTTCGCGGCGCTTTCCAGGGCTTCCATCACGGTCTTGCCGACGATCCCGCCGCCGCCCCGGGAGCCTTGCAGCATGAGCTTCATGGCGCCCAGCTTGTCGCCCTTCTTGAGCAGCGCGACGACTTCGGGCGGAAGGTTCTTCGGATCGGCCATGTCAGGACACCATTTTCTTCAGTTCGCCGCTCTGGATCAGCTTCTCGAGATCCGCGCAGCCCCCGATCAGCACGCCCTTCACGAACACCATGGGAAACGTCTGCCATCCGGTCCACATCTTGAGGGCCGTGCGGCGCCGCCAGTCGCCAAGGTAGCTGCCGTAGCCCAGGTACTTGTAAGGGATCTGCGCCTCGTCGAGGATCTTTCGCGCGCGGCGCGGAAATGGATTGAGGCCCATGCCCACAACGACCAGCGGATTCGACCGGATCGCGTCCTCCACCTCCTGCACGACCTGCGTGCGGTTGGTGGCGACCTTCTCCCGGATCGCCGGGTGGATTCGAGTTTCGTCGAGAATGGGGCGCATGGGTTGTAGGCGGGATTATCCTCGGGCATCATCGCTTAGTCACTTCCGCCGGGGTCACGACATGAAAGAACGACGCGCACAGGAACCCCGCCGCGGCTCCGACGCCCGCGCCGAGCGCAGCTTCGACGCGACGCGCCGCCGCCTCGACGGCCTCGAGAAAGCGCTCTCGCTCATCGTAGGATCCATCGTTCCGGGGACGCACATCGTGGATGCCACCAAGGCGGCGGAGTACAAGCTTGGCATCGACATCGGCCGCTCGTTGCTCAGCGTGAGGCTGGGATCCGCAGCCGCGGGGCTTACTCCCGACCGCCCTCCACCGCGATCCCACTCGACCGCCACCGAATGATCCCCCCGGCAAGGTTCACGACGTTCCTGAACCCCAGCCGCTGAAGGATCAACACCGCCTGCGCCGAGCGCGCCCCGGAACGGCACGCCATCACCACGGGCCGGTCCTTGTCGATCTCGCCCGCGCGCGACGCGAGCTCTCCCAGCGGGATCAGCTTCGCTTGTACGATGTGGCCCAGCGATCCGTTCCACTCCTCGGGCTCGCGCACGTCGATCACCTGCGCGAGCGCGAGCCGCTCCTCCAGCACCGACGGCTGGATCTCGTGGATGCCGGCGAAGGTAAGCGTGAGCGGCGCCCAGGATTGCACCGCGGGCTCGCTCTCCGCCGGCGGCCGCCCGCACCGGAGGTTGGCGGGCACGGCCACGTCGATCTGCTTCGGATGGGGGAGCCCGAGGTGATTCATCTGCCCGACGAAGTCCTCGACCCTGATCGAATCGGCGAGGCGTGGATTGAAACGTCGCTCCTCGGCGACGGACGTCACGGTCAGGCCGCGGTAGTCGTGGGCCGGATACAAAAGGCATTCATCGGGTAGCGGAAAGATCTGCTCGTGCACCGAGCGCCACATCGCGCGCGGATCGCCCTGCTGGAAATCGGTGCGGCCGCTGCCGCGAATGAGGAGGCAATCCCCGGTGAAGGCCATCGAGTGGTCGCCCATCACGTACGTCACGCAGCCGCTGGTGTGCCCGGGCGTCGCGCGCGCCTCGAGGTGGCGGCTGCCGAACGAGATCCTGTCGCCGTGGGCGAGATATCGGTCGGCGCCTTCAGCGCCCGAATTCGCGCCGACGGCGATCGAGCTGCCGAGGCGATGCTTGAGCAGCCACGCGCCCGTCACATGGTCCGCGTGCACGTGCGTTTCAAGCGTCCAGCCGAGCTCGAGCCCCAGCTCGCCGATCAGCGCCGCGTCGCGAAGCGCCTGGTCGAAGACCGGATCGATGAGGAGCGCCTCCCGCGTGTCCGCGTCGGCGAGAAGGTATGTGTAAGTCGAGGAAGTCGGGTCGCCGAGCTGGCGGAAGATGAGATTCATTAGCGAGCGATGATGGACCTCGCCCGACGGTGCCGCAAGATTCGCTAGGTGCGCGGCGCCTTTGCCCTGGCCCTCGCGATCAGCGCCTTGGCGAGGATCCACGCATCGAGGTCGCGACGCAGGCGTTGCTCCAGGGTTTCAGTCATCGCGCCCTCCTTCCGCATCGGTGGCCCACCGTCACGACGGCATCGTCACTGGCGAGTACGGCGTACGCGTCGAGATAGCGCTCGAAGCCACGGTAGGCACGCCCCAACGCCCGGGCCGCGCGCTGGCGCGAGCGCTTGTCGAACCGGACGATCCGGCATCCATGGTGGTCGTGCGCTTCCCGGCCGTACTCGAGAAGCACGTCGAGCGCGGCAGGGGGAATCCCACGCTGCTGCATGCGCACGCGCGCGTGGTCGGTGAGAGGGGCGGGCATCATCGGGCTGCCTCCGATCGTTCCTGCGTTGGGTGCGTTGGCGGGAAGTCATGGCGGCAGGATGGGACGGCGCAAGCTCATGGCGTGAGCCACTCGGCCACCCCGTGACAATCGGTTACATCGGATAATGGTTGTAATTGCATCCTATCGCGCAAAGGGGGAAGACCATGCTGAAGATTCTCGTGCCGCTGCTGCTCGCCTCGACGGCGGCCCTGCCGTGCGCCGCGGCGGATCCTTCGGGGCGCTGGAGCGGGACCGCGAAGGTCCCGGGCCGGGACATGCCGATCGTCCTCGATCTCGCGAAGGACGGGTCGGGTGCCTGGGCCGGGTCGCTGATCGTGCCGGGCTTCGACATCAAGGGCGCGCCGCTGGGAAATCTCAAGGTCGCGGGGGACAACATCTCCTTCGACATCGGCGATGCATTGGGTGCCGAGCCCTATGGGCCGGCCCGGTTCGAGGCGCACGCGGATGCGGGCGGAACGATGTCCGGTGAGCTGAGCCAGGGCGGAAACAAGGCTCCCTTCACGCTCAAGCGCTCCGGCGCGGCCCAGGTCGAGCTCGCTGTCCGGAGCACGGCCGTGTCGCGCGAAACCGAGGGACGGTGGATCGGCGAGTACGAGATGGGCGGATATCCGCGCCACGTCACGGTCGACATCGCGAATCGTCCGGGGGCCGCCGCAACTGTCGAATTCGTCGTCGTCGGCAAGGCGACGACGAAGCTGCCGGTCGATTTCGTCTCCGAGCAGGAAGGATTGCTGCGCATCCAGTGCAGCGCCTATCGCATCAACTTCGAGGGCCGGCTCGACGGCGACAAGAACAGGATCGTCGGCACCTTCGAGAACGGACCCTTCGAACTTCCACTCACGCTTCGCCGCGAAGGAAAAGCCTCGTGAAGACCACGACACTTGCCGCACTCGCACTTGCCGCGCTCCCCGCCGTCGCCGGCTCCGGGGCCATGTTCCGCGGCGGCGCCAACCACGACGGCGTCTATGCGACGGAGGGCCCGCGCGATTTCCATCGCGTGAAGTGGACGTTCCCCACGGGCGACCGCATCGTGTCGTCGCCCGTGATGCAGGACGGCACGATCTATTTCGGCAGCGACGACGGCAACGTCTACGCGGTCGATGCGGCGACGGGCCGCCAGCTCTGGAAGTTCGTCACTCGCGGATCGGTCGCTTCGACGCCCGCGGTGGCGGGCGACACGCTCTACGTGGCGAGCTTCGACGGGCGCTTCTACGCGTTGAACGCGAAGACCGGCGCCCAGCGATGGAAATTCTCCACGGGGGGCGAGCGCCACTTCGAGGCGAAGAACCTGCACGGCATGACACCCGCGAGCCAGACGTACTTCGATCCGTTCGACGTCTACCTCTCGAGCCCCGTCGTGGTCGACGGCCTTGTCTACTTCGGCAGTGGCGACGGCAACTTCTACGCGCTCGAGGCCGCCACCGGCGCGATGAAGTGGAAGTTCCACACCGGCGACGTGGTCCATTCGTCTCCCGCGTACGCTGGCGGCGTGCTCTTTTTCGGGAGCTGGGACAGCTACTTCTACGCGGTCGATGCGAGGACGGGAGTGGAAAAATGGCGCTTCCACGGCGGCGAGGATCCGGTGATCCACAACCAGGTCGGGTTCCAGGGCTCGGCCGCTGTGGTGGACGGCGTGGTGTACGTGGGTTGCCGCGATTCGAACCTCTACGCGATCGACGCGGCCACGGGCAAGGAGAAATGGAAATTCAACAACAGCGGAAGCTGGGTGATCACCTCTCCCGCGGTGATCGACGGCAAGGTCGTGTTCGCCACGTCCGACTCGAGCCTCTTCCACGTCGTCGACGCGGACACCGGGAAGTCGATCGCAAGGCAGCAGTCGAAGGCATTCATGTTCGCTTCGCCCGCGATCGCGAAGGGCATCGTGTACCAGGGCGTGCTGAACGGGACGCTCGAGGCGCGCGACCTGTACACCGGCGAGCTCATCTGGGACTACCAGACGGACGCTTCGCGCGAGAACAAGGCGTGGGCGCTCACGTCCGAGCGCCGCTTCAACATGCCGATGCTCTTCCGGCGCGACAACGGCGAAGCGCAGATCCTGAGCGTCGCGCTGGAATTCTCGGTCGGTTCGTTCCTGTCGTCGCCGCTCGTGGCGAACGGCACGGTCTATCTGGGCAGTACTGACGGGAATCTGTACGCCATCGAATAGCCTGCCTTCTCGAAGCTTGCTTTCCGGCCACCCTTTCCGGAAATCGAGCTATGATTGTTGCGCAACGTAACAAGCCGTAAACAAAGTTATTCCAAAAGGGGGCCTCAAATGTTCAGAGAATCGGGCAAGTTGCGCCTTGCCGTCGTACAGGCATTGGGCGCTGGAATCGCCATTTCCGTAGCAACCTCCGTCTTCGCGCAGCAGGCCGCGCCGCGGGAACGGATCGAAGTCACCGGATCGAACATCAAGCGCATCGAAGGTGAGACGGCGCTTCCCGTGACGGTCATCACTCGCGCCGACATCGAGAGGATGGGGGCGCAGAGCACCGAGGACGTGGTGCGCCACATCACCGCGAACACCGCGATGTACTCGGACACCACGCAGGGTGTCGGCTACGCAGTGTCCAACGCGAACCTTCGCGGCCTCGGCGCGAGCTCCACGCTCGTGCTGCTGAACGGACGACGCCTCGCGAACCAGGCGTTCGGATCGATCGGCGGCTTCAACGCGGCGCCACAGGCCGTGGACCTGAACACCATTCCCTTCAGCGCCATCGAGCGCGTCGAGGTGCTGCGCGACGGCGCATCCGCCGTGTACGGCAGCGACGCGGTGGGCGGCGTGATCAACTTCATCACGCGCACGGACTATCGCGGCGGCGAGGCGACCGTGTACTACGGCCAGCCGCAGGAAGGCCGCGCGGGCAGCGAGACCAGCGCCACCGGCGCCTTTGGCGTGGGCGACCTCAACAAGGACGGTTGGAATGCGCTCGTGACCGGCCGCGTGCAGTACTTCAAGAGCCTGAAGGCGATCGACCAGAAGCTCTACGCGCGCGCGAACGACATCACCGGCGCCGCGTTCCCGACTTCCTTCCGTGCGAATCCGGGCCGCATCATGGACTTCGGCTTCAGCCCCGGCGCGTACGTGGGAACGCTCACGAACAATCCGACGCTCTCGCCCTGCGACCCGAACTTCACGGTGCTGCAGGTCGCGGGCACGACCCCCTCGGGTGATCCGGCGATCCGCTGCCGCGGAATCTACGCCGCCTACCTCGACAACCTGCCGGACAACCACAAGGGCGATCTCTTCGGCCGCTTCGTCTACAACGTCGATGCGAACAACATGTTCTTCGCCGAAGCATCGCTTGCGCAGGGCCACAACATCGGGCGCATCGCGCCCGTTCCGATCGACCAGACGGCGGCGCACATTCGTCCCGATGGAACGCAGCCCAACATCCTGATGCCGATCACGAGCCGCTACGCGCCGCTCGACCTGATCAACCGGCTGGGCTTCAGCCTCAACGACCTGGGCACGCCGGGCATGCTCGAGATCGCGTATCGCTCCGCGCCCGCGGGCAACCGCATCAACGACATCACCTCGGACCAGACGCGGCTTTCGACGGGAATCAAGGGCACCGTGAGCGGATGGGACTACGACACCGCGCTCACCTTCGCGCAGTCTAGGAGCGACCTCAAGTTCACCGGCTACATCCAGGAGACGCGCTTCATCCAGGCGCTCGCCACGGGCAACCTCAACATCTTCGGGCCCAACGACCAACAGGGCCTCGACCTGCTGAACGGCGCCAAGATGGAAGGCGACATGCGCAAGTCGACGAGCAACACGACCGAGCTGGACGGCAAGATCAGCAAGGACATGTGGCAGATGGGAGGCGGCGCGGCGGCGATCGCGCTGGGCGTGAACTTCCGCCACGAGTCGATCGACGACAAGCCGCAGAACTCCGACTACGAGAACGGCCAGGATATCGGTGGCGAGGGCACGGTGCCCCACACGAGCGCGAGCCGCAACGTGGCCGCGATCTTCGGCGAGGTCAACATGCCGTTCACGAAGAGCCTGGAAGTCGCCGCGGCGGTCCGCGTGGACGACTACAACGACGTGGGCTCGAAGGCCACGCCGCAGGTTCGCGCGCGCTGGCAGCCGATGAAGGAGCTCCTCGTGCGCGCGTCGGCCGGTTCGGGATTCCGCGCGCCGTCGCTCTGGGACCTGCATAGCCCGCCGTCCTTCGGCAACTCGGCCAACGCGCTGAACGATCCGGGTTGCCCGGCGGATCTCATCGCGAACGAGGATGCGCGTTGCGTCGGCACGCAGCTGAACGTGCGCAACATCGCGTCGCCGGACCTCAAGCCGGAGACCTCGCAGCAATGGGGCTTCGGTCTCGTGTGGGAACCGACGAACGCGACGTCGATCGCTGTCGACTACTGGAGCATCCACAAGAAGGACACGATCGGAAGCGTCACCGCCGACACGATCCTCGCGAACCCGGACGACCTCACGCTGTACAACCGCTACATCGACCGGTTCCACCGCTCCGCCAGCGGCGTCACGGTGTACGTGGACCAGCCGCTCGAGAACCTCGGCGACCTGAAGACCTCGGGTTTCGATCTCGATGCCCGCGCGCGCTTCGATACGCCGATCGCGAAGATGACGCTGTCGTTCATGGGAACCTACGTCGACACGTACGAGCTGCAGAACGGCAAGGACCTGCCGTTCGTGAGCTACCTCGGCAACAGCTTCAACGGGGGCAACGCGTATCCGCGCTGGATGCACGTGGCGACGCTCGACATGTCGAACGGGCCGTGGCAGGGCACGCTCGAGCAGACCTACGTGAACGGGTGGACCGAAGCGTTCGCGAACGGCGGCACGCACGACATCCCGAGCACCTCGCGGATCAACGCGCAGCTGCGTTATCTCGGATTCAAGGGCTTCGCGCTGAAACTGGGCATTCGCAACCTGATGGATCGCCTGCCGCCGTACACCGATGTCTCGTCGTACGGCTCGCACGCCGCCGGGTGGGCGAACTCGTTCGCGGATCCGCGTGGCCGGTTCTGGTGGGGCTCGGTGACGTACTCGTTCAAGTAACCGGAGGCTGGTCGCTCCAATCGAAATACCGCGGATCGACGCCATACACTCCACGCAGCTCCTCGTAGAGGGCCGGGTGGAGATGGGCGAAGATCCGCGGTTGCTCGATGAAGGCTTCGCTCACCACGGCGAAGAACTCCGCGGGCTCCGTCGCCCCGTAGGTGTTGAAGAGTGAGGGCTGCCCCGTTGCGGCCTGGTACTGCAGTCGCGCGAACTCCTCGTTCATGATGCGCGACCAACGCGGATAGCGATCGCCGCGCCCGAGCCAGGGCGCCCCGTTCGCGTAGCCTTTCTCCTGGTCGAGCTGGTGCGCGAACTCGTGGATCACGACGTTCCTGCCGTCGTGATCGATCGCCGCGCCGTGCGCGACGTCGCTCCACGAAAGCACGACCTGCCCGCGCGCCCATGATTCCCCCGAAAGGACGCGCGTGGAATCCGTCTGCAGCATCGGGCCGCCCGTGATGCGCTCCACGACGAAGGGGCTCGGGTACACGAGGATGTCGCTCAGCTTCGGGAAATAGTAGGACTCGCGCGCGAGGATCAGCAGGCACGCCTGCGTGGCGATCGTGAGGCGCACTTCGTCGGTGACCTGGAAGCCGTCGCAGCCGACGAAATTTTTCTCGTGCATGAAAACTTGCACGTGGCCTTCGAGCTTGGCGCGCAAGGCTGCGGGCATCCGCGATATATAAGGCACGCGGCGGGCGATGATCTCGCGCCATGCGGCGGGGAAGGGCCTTGCGCGCAGGCGCGCGCGGCGCCGGGCGATCGCGAGTGGCTGGAACGCGAGCCACGCGATGACGATTGAGGCGATTCCTACGACAAAGACAACGGTCATTGGGACGATGTGGAGGCTCGCCCGGCGTATTCAAGTCCGTCGCGAGCCGGCGACATGCGAAAGAATTTCAGTCGCGGAAAAATAATCTTCCTGACACCTCGACGTCATTCGCGCGGACCACTCTGCCCGGCAGGTTTCCCCTGAACGGAGGCAGTCATGAAAAGCAGCAACAGGAAATGGCACGCGACGGCTGCGTGCGCCACGTCCCTCGCGGTTCTTTCGGCGTTCGGCCCGGCGGGCAACGCTTACGCGGACCGCGACAAGGACGACAACTCCAACCGCACCGCTTCGCCGATCAAGCACGTGATCATCATCGTCGGCGAGAACCGCAGCTTCGACCACCTTTTCGCGACATACGCGCCACGTCGCGGCGAGCGCGTGATGAACCTGCTTTCGCAGGGCATCGTGCGCGCCGACGGCACGCCCGGACCGAACTACGCGAAGGCCCACCAGTTCAAGATCGTGTCGCCTCCCAATGCAGGCCGCTTCTTCGCCAGCGCGGACATGTCGAGCAAGCAGCTCTACGCGACATTGCCGCCACCGGACGTCGCGGGCGTGGGCGCCGTGTCGCCTTACGCGGCGATCCTCACGATCCCCGGCGGCGATCCGGGATTGCCACCGCAGGACCAGTTCCTCTTCGCCACGGGCGGGACCGGCCTTGCGTTCACCCTGGGCCCCGACACGCGCATCACCAACGTGAACGCCTTGCCTCCGGGACCGTTCCAGTTGACGGGACCGACGATGCCGTTCGACGCGTTCACCGGCGACACGATCCACCAGTTCTTCCAGATGTACCAGCAGGTCGACTGCGCGATCGATCGCGAGCACGTGACGCGCGACAATCCGACCGGCTGCCTGCACGACCTGCAGTCGGCGGTGACGACGACCTACAGCACGCCGCCGGGAGGCACCCCGCATGACACCGGGCAGACGATGGCGTTCTTCAACATGCAGCAGGGCGACGCGCCGTTCTTCAAGTTCCTCGCCGACAACTACAACATGAGCGACAACTACCACCAGCCGGTGATGGGCGGCACGGGGCCCGACAGCCAGCCGCTCGGCTTCGCGGACCAGGTGTTCTACAGCGACGGCAACGGCAATCCCATCGCGCCGCCCGCGGCCAACATCTACGACCCGGATCCGCAGGCCGGAACGCTCAACCTCTATACGACCCGCGCGCAGTGGTTCAACTGCTCGGACCCGAATGCGCCCGGAATCGCGCCGATCCGCAGCTACCTCGCGGCGCTGCCCTACAACGTTCGCACGAACTGCGGGCCCGGCGAATACTTCCAGGCGGTGAACGTCGATCCGGCATTCACGCCGAAGGGTCTTCCCGGACCGGGCCTGGTCGTGCCGGCGACGCGCCAGCGAAGCATCGGCGACGTGCTGACCGCGCACAACGTCTCGTGGAAGTACTACGGCGGTGGCTTCGATGCCGACGGCACGGGCAGCCCCTTCGATGGCAGCTACTGCAATATCTGCAACCCGTTCGAGTACCAGGCGAACTATCCGGGCGTGGTCGCGGATCACATGCGCGACGTGACGGACCTCTTCGCCGACCTCCAGAGCGGCAACCTGCCGGCGGTCTCGTACGTGAAGCCCGACGGGACGATGGACGGCCATCCGGCGTCGTCGAAGTGGACGCTGTTCGAGGCATTCGCGCAGAACATCGTCCAGCTCGCGCAGGCGAACAAGGAGTTGTGGAAATCGACGGCGATACTCATCACGGTGGACGAGGGCGGCGGCTACTACGACTCGGGGTTCATCCAGCCCGTGGATTTCTTCGGCACCGGGCCGCGCATCCCGATGATCGCGGTGTCGCCGTTCTCCGCCGGCGGCCATGTGAGCCACGTCTACAACGAGCATTCGTCGTTCGTGAAGTTCGTCGAGCGCAACTGGAACCTCGACACGACGCTCACGAACCGTAGCCGCGACAACCTGCCGAACCCGAGGATGGACGACAACGCCTACGTGCCGCGCAACATGCCGGCCATCGGCGACCTGTTCGACCTCTTCAACTTCGGCGGCGACGACGACGACGATCGCGATTGATGGCGTAGACCCGCCAGTTGCCCGGGGCCGGCGAGAACCGCCGGCCTTTTTCGTGGCCGCTCGTGCGAGCCACGAAGAGGAGGGGTAGAGTAGGCGGCCCGACGAGGAAGAACGACATGCCAATCCCCCTCGCTGCCTCGCGAATCGTCATCCTGCTGCTTGTCGCGTTCGCCGCGCGCGCCGAGTATCCCGACAAGCCGATCCACTTCGTCGTCCCCTTCGCCGCGGGGGGCGGGGCCGACGCGCTCGCGCGGGCCGTGGCCATGGGCATGACGAAGGTCCTCATGCAGACGGTGATCGTGGACAACAAGCCCGGCGGCGACGCCACGATCGGCAGCGACTTCGTGGCGAAGGCCGCGCCGGACGGATACACGATCCTCTTCGCGAGCAACACGGGAATGTCGGGAGCGCCGGCGCTGCACAAGAACCTCGGCTACGACCCGCTGAAGGACTTCACGCCGGTGTCGATGATCGGGATGTTTCCGTACTTCCTGGTCGTGAACAAGGACCTTCCCGTGAAATCGCTGCGCGACCTGGTCGAATACGCGCGCGCCCATCCGGGCCAGCTCAACTACGCGTCCGGAAACGCCATGGGGATCATCGCGACGGGGCAGCTCGCCGCCGCGGAGAAGCTCCAGATGACGCACGTTCCGTACAAGGGCGAAGCGCCCGCGATGCCCGACCTGCTCTCCAATCGCGTGCAGATGATCTTCACGACCGGGTTCATCGTGCCCTACGTGCTCGATGGGCGCGTGAAGGCGGTGGTGGCTGCGCTCGATGAGCGCAACGACGCGCTTCCGGACGTGCCGACGTTGGCCGAATCGGGCTACGCGTACATCGGGATCCGCGGATGGGCCTCGGTCTGCGGTCCCGCGGGCATGCCGCGCCACGTGACGGCGAAACTCGCGGCGGCCGTGAATGAATCCTTGCAGATGCCCGAGGTCAAATCGCAACTGGCGCTGCAGGGTTTTCCGGGCAAGGCGTCGACACCGGCCGAGCTCGGCGAATTCATGAAGGCGCAATTGCAATCGTGGGCGGCCGCGACCCGTGCCGCGGGAATCCAACCCGAGTAGGAGGTCCAATGGCGACGAAATCGAAATCGAAATCGAAATCGAAGGCGAAGGCGAAGGTGAAGGCGAAGTCCGGGAAGGCGGCCCCGAAGAAATCCGTAGGCAAGCCGGCGAGGAAGGCGAGCCCGAAGAAAGTGACGGCGATCCCACGCGGCATGCACACAATCACGCCGCACATCATCGTGGACGGCGCCGCCGCCGCCATCGATTTCTACAAGAAGGCCTTCCGTGCGATCGAGCGCACGCGCATGCCGACCGAAACCGGCAAGCTCATGCACGCGTCGATCCGCATCGGCGACTCGACGATGATGCTCGTCGACGAGATGCCCGAGTGGAACGCCAAGGGGCCGAAGGCCCTCGCGGGCACTCCGGTCACGATCCACCTCTATGTGAAGGATGCGGACAAGACCTTCGCCGAAGCAGTGGCCGCGGGAGCGACGGTGAAGATGCCGCTCGCCGACATGTTCTGGGGCGACCGCTACGGAAT
>DATGGI010000246.1:0-6810 GCA_035308545.1 Usitatibacter sp. | reverse complement strand
AACCATCTCTACATCGGACTTTCCGCGGGCGGCGTGTTCGAGTCGCGCGACCGCGGCGGCACGTGGACGCCGCTCAACGCGGGCTGCGCGGGGTTCTTCCCGGATCCGGAAGCCGCCTACGGCCATGACCCGCACTGCGTCCGGGTCCATCCGAAATTCCGCGACGTCGTGTACCAGCAGAATCACTGCGGCATCTACAAGCTCGACCGGAAGGCGAATCGCTGGCATCGCATCGGCGACAACATGCCGAAGGACATCGGCGACATCGGCTTTCCGATGGTGCTGCATCCGCGCGACGCGAGCACCGCGTGGGTCTTCCCGATGGATGGCGGCACCGTGTGGCCGCGCATGCCCATCGGCGGCAAGCCCGCGGCGTACGTGACGCGCGATGCGGGCAAATCTTGGAAGCGGCAGGACGCGGGATTGCCGCCCGCGCAGGGCTGGTTCACCGTCAAGCGCCAGGCGATGACCTGCGACACGCTCGATCCCGTGGGACTTTACTTCGGCACCACGAGCGGCGAGGTCTGGACGAGCTTCGACGAAGGCGAATCGTGGCAATGCCTTTGCCTGCACCTTCCGCACATCTACAGCGTCGAGTCCGCGCTCGTGTCGTGAAAGTCCTGCTGCCGAGCCCGCTCGTGAGCTATACGTCGGGCAAGCGCGAGGTCGAAGCGAGCGGCGCGACGCTGGCCGAGCTCCTCTCGGATCTCGATCGGCAATACCCCGGAATCCGCTTCCGCGTCATCGACGAGCAGGACGCCGTGAGGCCGCATATCCGCTTCTTCGTGAATCGAAGCCTGGTGCGGTCGCTGGGAGTCGCGCTCGCCCCGGAGGACGAGGTCCTCGTTGTCGCTGCGCTGTCAGGCGGCTGATGTACCATGGGGCCGCTCATAATAGGGAGGGAGTCATGATCAGAATCCTCATCGCGGCCGCTGCGATGCTGATGGCGGCGTCGCAAGCCCAGGCCCAGACAGAGATCCAGTGGTGGCACTCGATGGGCGGCGCGCTCGGCGACAAGGTGAACGACCTCGCCAACAAATTCAACGCGAGCCAGAAGGACTACAAGATCGTGCCGGTCTTCAAGGGCACGTACCCCGAATCGATGACCGCCGCGATCGCGGCGTACCGCGCCGGCAACGCGCCGCACATCCTGCAGGTGTTCGAAGTCGGGACCGCGACGATGATGGCGGCCAAGGGCGCCATCGTTCCCGTGTACAAGCTCATGAAGGATGCCGACGAGCCGTTCGATCCGAAGGCCTACCTCGGCCCGGTCTCGGGCTACTACACGGATGCGAAGGGCAACATGCTCTCGTTCCCGTTCAACAGCTCCACGGCGATCTTCTACTGGAACAAGGACGCGTTCAAGAAAGCGGGCCTCGACCCGAACAAGCCGCCGAAGACGTGGAAGGAATTCCTCGCCGACGTCGACAAGCTCCAGGCCTCGGGGCAGAGATGCGCGTACACGACGTCGTGGCCGTCGTGGGTGCACGTCGAGAACTTCGCGGCGTGGCACAACATCCCGATCGGCACGAAGGAAAACGGGATGGCCGGCCTCGATACGCAATTCACGTTCAACGATCCGCTGCACGTCCGCCAGGTCCAGATGCTGGGCGACCTCGCGAAGAAGGGCGCGTTCCAGTACGCAGGGCGCACCAACGAAGGCGGCGCCAAGTTCGCGAGCGGCGAGTGCGCGATGCTCACGGAGAGCACGGGCGGCCAGGCGAATGTCCGCCGCGACGCGAAGTTCGACTGGGCCGTCACCGAGATCCCGTACTGGGACGACGTGAAGGGCGCCCCGCAGAACGCGATCATCGGCGGGGCCTCGCTCTGGGTCATGGGCGGCAAGACCAACAACGCCTACAAGGGCGTCGCGAAGTTCTTCGCGTTCCTGTCGAAGCCCGAGATCCAGATGGAATGGCACACCGCGACCGGTTACGTGCCGATCACGTATGCGGCCTACGACCTCACGAAGAAATCCGGCTTCTACGACAAGAATCCCGGCGCCGAGGTCGCGATCAAGATGCTCACCAAGAAACCGCCCACCGCGAACTCGAAGGGCCTTCGCTTCGGCAACTACGTGCAGGGCCGCCAGGTGATCGAGGAAGAGATGGAAGCCGTGTTCTCGGGCAAGAAGGACGCGAAGACAGCGCTCGACGACGCGGTGCGCCGCGGCAACGAGATCCTGCGCAAGTTCGAGGCCGCCAACAAGTAAGCGGAAGGCGCGTTGGGACGGACTTGAGCCGTTCAACGCGCCGACAGCGCGATGGAAAAGCGGGTCGTCTTCCAGTCGAAGTGGCTGCCGTACGCCCTCGTGGCGCCGCAGATCGCGGTCACGGTGATCTTCTTCTTCTGGCCGGCGGCCCAGGCTGTCTATTACGCCTTCCTCGTGCAGGACCCGTTCGGCCAGTCGAGCACCTTCGTCTGGTTCCAGAATTTCACCGAGCTTTTCCACGACTCCACCTATCTCGAGTCGTTCAAGGTGACCGCGCTCTTCAGCGTGCTGGTGGCGGGCGCGGGCATCGCGATATCGCTGCTGCTCGCGGTGATGACGGAACGCGTGGTGCGCGGCGCCCTCATCTACAAGACGCTCCTCATCTGGCCGTACGCCGTCGCGCCCGCCGTGGCGGGCGTGTTGTGGGCTTTCCTCTTCGCCCCATCGATCGGCATCGTCGCCTATTGGCTTCGCGGCATGGGAGTCGACTGGAACTGGAACATAAAAGGCGACCAGGCCCTCGCGCTGGTTGTGATCGCGGCCACGTGGAAGCAGATCAGCTATAACGTGCTGTTCTTCATCGCCGGGCTGCAGTCGATCCCGCGATCGCTGCTCGAGGCGGCGGCCATCGACGGCGCCTCACCCTTGCGGCGTTTCTGGACCATCGTGTTCCCGCTCCTGTCGCCCACGACGTTCTTCCTGCTGGTGATCAACATCGTCTACGCGTTCTTCGACACTTTCGGCGTGATCGACGCCACCACGCAGGGCGGCCCGGCGCAGGCCACGCAGATCCTCGTCTACAAGGTCTACTTCGACGGCGTGAAGGCGGCAGACCTCGGCGGGTCGGCGGCGCAGTCGGTGGTCCTCATGATCATCGTGATCTCGCTCACGGTGGTGCAGTTCCGCTTCGTCGAGAAGAAGGTCCAGTACTGATGGTCGAGAACCGGCCGTTCGCCACGTTCATCGCGCACCTCACGCTCATCATCGGCGTGGTGATCGTGGCGTTCCCGCTCTACGTGACGTTCGTCGCCTCGACGCTCACCTACGACCAGATCATCACGGTTCCGATGCCGCTGCTTCCCGGCGACCAGCTCTTCGACAACTACGCGAAGGTGCTTGGCTCGGGATCGGACAAGGGCTCGCACGCCGCGGTGCTGCCGATGCTGCTCAACAGCTTCGTGATGGCGATGGGCGTCGCGCTCGGCAAGATCGCGATCTCGATCATCTCGGCCTTCGCGATCGTCTACTTCCGGTTTCCGCTGCGCAATTTCTTCTTCTGGATGATCTTCGTGACGCTGATGCTGCCGATCGAGGTGCGCATCATCCCGACCTTCAAGGTCGCCGCGGACCTGCACCTGCTGGATTCGTACGCGGGGCTCATCCTGCCGCTCATCGCGTCGGCCACGGCGACGTTCCTCTTCCGCCAGTTCTACCTCACGATTCCCGACGAGCTCGCGGAAGCCGCGCGCATCGACGGCGCCGGGCCGCTGCGCTTCTTCTGGGACGTGCTGCTCCCGCTGTCCAAGACCAACATCGCCGCGCTCTTCGTGATCCTCTTCATCCTCGGCTGGAACCAGTACCTGTGGCCGCTCCTCATCACGAGCGACGAGAGCATGTATACGGTGGTGATCGGTATCAAGCGCATGTTCGCGGGGGGCGATGCCACCAGCGAGTGGAACCTCATCATGGCGACCGCGATGCTGGCGCTGCTTCCGCCGGCGCTCGTCGTCGTTCTCATGCAGAAGTGGTTCGTGAAGGGCCTCGTGGAGACCGAGAAATAATGGCAGAGATCATCCTCAAGGGCGTCCAGAAGAGCTACACGAAGGACGTGCGCGTGATCCACGGCGTGGACGTGACGATCGCCGACGGGGAATTCATCGTGATCGTCGGCCCCTCGGGTTGCGGCAAGTCCACGCTGCTTCGCATGATCGCCGGCCTCGAGACCATCACCGGCGGCGAGATCTCGATCGGCGGGCGGATCGTGAACAACGTGGAACCCAAGGATCGCAACATCGCCATGGTGTTCCAGAACTACGCGCTCTATCCGCACATGACCGTGTACGAGAACATGTCGTACGGGCTTCGCATCCGCCGCATCCCACCGGGAGAGATCAACGACCGGGTCCAGCGCGCCGCGAAGATCCTCGAGCTCGGGCCGTTCCTGCAGAGGAGGCCGCGCGAGCTCTCGGGCGGGCAGCGCCAGCGCGTGGCCATGGGGCGCGCGATCGTGCGGGAGCCCGCGGCATTCCTCTTCGACGAGCCCCTGTCCAACCTCGACGCGAAGCTGCGCGTGCAGATGCGCCTCGAGATCCAGAAGCTGCACCGCAGCCTCAGGACCACGAGCATCTTCGTGACGCACGACCAGGTGGAGGCGATGACGCTCGCCGACCGCATGATCGTGATGAACGCGGGCCTCGTCGAGCAGATCGGCCGGCCCATCGATGTGTACGGGGATCCCTCGAGCGTGTTCGTCGCGGGCTTCATCGGGTCGCCGTCGATGAATTTCCTCGCGGGCCGGCGAAGCGGCGACGGCGTCGATGTCGGCGGCGGCGTGCGTGTCACGCTGCCGCCCGCGCTGCGCGCGGCCGCCGGTGCCGACGTCACGGTCGGCATACGCCCCGAGCACCTGGTGGTGGATGGGCCGTCGTCCGATTTCCGCATCAATGTCGACACGGTCGAAGCATTGGGCGCCGATTCCCTCGTGCACGGCGCCTTCGCCGGCGGGATCCTGGTCGTCCGCGTCGAGGGCGGCAAGACGCCGCCGCTTGGAGCGGCGCTCGCGTGCTCCGTGATGCCGGGCAAGCTTCACTTCTTCGACACGGCCTCGGGCAAGCGGCTCAGGGCATGATTCCCGATACTCGCCGCATCGAGGAGTTGAGCCTCAACTCCTCGGCGCCTCCCGGTCAATTGCTCTATGACGGGTGGGTGGTGCGGCTGCTTCGCGGCAAGGCGAAGCGCGCGCGCAGCGTGAACGCGGTCTACCAGTCCACCATGCCCCTTGTGGAGAAGATTCCCTACTGCGAGCGCCTCTACGAGGCGGCGGCGCTCCCCGCGATCTTCCGGATCACGCCGTTCTCGATACCGTCCGACCTCGACGCGGTCCTGGAACACCGCGGCTACGAGCGTTTCGACACGACCGCGGTGGAGGCCATGACGATCGATCCCGCGAAGCTCGACGGCGCCGCGGCGCAGCCCGTGGAGCTCTCGTCGTGGTGCGAAGCGGTCGGGGAACTGCGCGGCTCGCCGATCGGCCACCGCTCGTCGCACTTCGCGCGCCTCGACGGCATGCCGCTCGCCAAGCGCGCCGTGGCGATCAAGAGCCAGGGACGAGTGCTCGCCACGGGACTCACGATCATCGAGGGCGATTGCGCGGGGCTCTTCGACATCATCACGCACGAGGACTCGCGCCGGCAGGGTCACGCCCGCACCGTCGTCTCGAGCCTCCTGCGACTCGCGCATGAGCAGGGCGCGCGCCACGCGTACCTGCAGGTGCAGCAGGACAACGAATCCGCGCGGCGCCTCTACGCGCAATTCGGCTTCCGGGAGAAGTATCTCTACTGGTATCGAGGGCGGCCGGGCGAAACGGGATGAAGCGATACGACATCACCGCGCTCGCGCGGCGGCTCGGACATTCGTGCGCGCGCCGCGGCGTGATGGTGGCCACGGCGGAATCGTGCACCGGCGGCGGCGTGGCCGAAGCGATCACCCGAATCTCCGGAAGCTCGTCGTGGTTCGATCGCGCCTTCGTCACCTACACGAACACCGCGAAGACCGAGGTGCTTGGCGTCCCGGAACGCTCGCTCGCCGCGCACGGCGCCGTGAGCGAGGAGGTCGCGCGCGAGATGGCCGAAGGCGCGCTCGCGCTCAGCCATGCGGACGTGAGCGTCGCGATCACGGGAATCGCGGGTCCGAGCGGAGGCACTCGAGCCAAACCCGTGGGCCTCGTCTACATCGGGTGGGCCGCGCGCGGCGGGACGGTCCAGGTCCGCCGGTTCCACTTCAAGGGCGGCCGGGAGGCCGTCCGCAGCCAATCGGTAGCCTTTGCACTTCAAGGACTTATCGAAATAATCGGCTAGCCTCTTGACAGCCAGAACGCTCGTTCTGTAAAACAGAACAATCGTTCTGTCATCGGAAGCCCGGCCGTGGCGTTGAATACCCAGAAGCCCCAACTCGATCCACAGTACCTGGAAAAGCTCCAGGACTACTACGCCGAGCACAAGGTGATCCCGTCGTATTCGGTGCTGGCGGGGCTGTGGGGCATTTCGGCCAAATCATGGGTCGCGGAGTGCGTGAAGCGCTTCGAGGAAGCGGGCTATCTGGGCTGGACGCCGGATCGGCAACTCAAGCCGGGCGCGCGTTTCTTCGAACGCCGCTACGCCGATTCCGCGGTGCAGGCGGGCTTGCCCAATCCGGCGGTGTCGGATGGCTACGACCTCATCACGATCGACGACTACCTCGTCAGGATCCCGTCGCGCACCTCGCTCGTGCGGGTGAAGGGCGATTCGATGATCGACGCGGGCATCTGCGAGGGCGATCTCCTCGTAGTCGAGCAGCAGCCCAACGCGAACGTGGGCGACATCGTCGTCGCGATCGTGAAC
>DATGGI010000245.1:0-1955 GCA_035308545.1 Usitatibacter sp. | reverse complement strand
GAGCGACCTTTTGCGCACGGAGATGGCCTGGGCCATGGGCATCTCGCTCGCGCTGGCGCTCGCGCTCCTCGCGCTGCGACCCGGCGACCGGCCGAGCGTGCGCAACACGCTGATCCTCCTCGGCGCCTGCGCCCTCGCGATCGTCGCCGCGCAATTCACCAATGCCATGGGCGAACAGCAGGCGGCATCCATCGCCGCCGAGGTCGCGGGAGCGCTCGCGGGCATCGTGCTCATCCGGCTTGCGACGATGTTCGCCTTCCGCGTGATCCTGCCGGCCGTCCGCATGCATCCCGTCGGAATCGTCGAGGACCTGGTCACCGCGGCGCTCTACGTGGGATGGATCTTCGTCTGGCTGCGCCTGTCGGGCATGGACCCGGCGGGACTCTTCGCGACCTCCGCGGTCGTGACCGCCGTCGTCGCCTTCTCGATGCAGACCACGCTCGGCAACGTCCTGGGCGGCGTGGTCCTGCAGCTCGACAACTCGCTTCGCACGGGAGACTGGGTGCGCATCGACGACGTGAGCGGCCGCATCGTGGACATCACGTGGCGCCACACCAAGGTCCGGACGCGAAACGGCGAGACCGTCGTGATCCCGAACGGCTGGCTGCTGCAGAACCGCTTCACGGTGATCGGCACGCTGGGCCTCGATCAATCGCCATGGCGGCGCTGGGTGCGCGTGAACGTCGATATCGGCGCGGACCCGCGGCGCGTCGTGGCCGTCCTCGAAAGCGCCGTGAAGGATGCGCGCATCGAGCGCGTGGCGACCGAGCCTGCTCCGAGCGCTGTCCTCATGGAGATCGGGGCCGGGTTCGGCAACTACGCGCTGCGCTACTGGCTCACGGATCCGCAACATGACGATCCCACCGACAGCCTCGTGCGCGCCCACATCCTCGCCGCGCTCGCGCGCAACAACATGGCGCTCGGCATCCCGCACCAGCAGGACCTCGTCGAGCGCGACGACGATTCGCATCGCATGCTCGAGCAATCGCGCGAGCGCGACCGCAGGCTCGCGGCGCTCACCGCCGTGGACCTCTTCCGCCCGCTCACGCCGGAGGAACGCGCATCGGTCGCCGACCATCTCGTGTATGCGCCCTTCGTCGCGGGCGACGTGATGACGCGCCAGGGCGCGACGGCCCATTGGCTCTACCTCATCATCACGGGAGAGGCCGACGTCTGGATCGACACGCCCGAAGGCCGCAAGCCCATCGCCACGATCGGCGCAGGGAGCGTCTTCGGCGAGATGGGCATGCTCACGGGCGAGCCGCGGCGCGCGACCGTCGGCGCGCGCACCGACGTCACGTGCTATCGCCTCGACAAGTCCGGCTTCGAGCAGATCATCCGCGCGCGTCCCGACGTGGCCGACGCGATCTCGCACGTGCTCGTGACTCGCGAATCGGAGCTCGAGGCGCTGCGAGCACTGGGACAGGCGAGGAACACGGCGCCTGCGCCGCATGCGGACATCCATGCGCGGATCCGCGCGTTCTTCGGCCTCGACTGACACACAGGGCTGATCCAAGGCGGTGGCCGAGCTTTGCCAGACCTGGGAGTGCGGCATGCCCTCGTCATTCCCGCAATGCCGGCGCCGGCACGAATGCGCGCCAGGTCGACCGTCAAAATCTCATGATCGAAGTGGCTGGCACGCTTCGTACCTATGGCTATCCCGTCACTGCGGATAGACTCGGCGCCCTCCAAGGTCTGGAAAAGCTCGACCACCACCTTGGACGAATCCATTGAGTCGCTTCACGAGCGCTTCGATCCGAAGGCAGTTGGCCTTTCACGGACCTTGGAGGGCGCCGACGCTATCCGCAGTGACGGTGCAGCCATCGCAACGGAGCGTGCCAGCCACCGTTGATCAATATGCCTGAGTCCTGATTCTGGCGCGCATCCGTGCCGGCGCCGTCATTGCGGGAATGCGAGGACACATCGCACTCCCAGGTCCGTAAAAGCCAACGGCC
>DATGGI010000244.1:0-4078 GCA_035308545.1 Usitatibacter sp. | reverse complement strand
AGAGTGCGCAGCGGGATCATGCGGTCCTTTTCCTCGCGCGCGTCACCGGCCTGCGGCGGCGTGCCCGCGATGCAGGTGTAGATCGTTGCGCCCACCGAATAGATGTCGCTCCACGGCCCGAGCTCCTCCACGTTGAAGCGGTAGTGCTCGGGCGCGGCGAAGCCCGCGGTGTACATGGGCTTCAGCTTCATCGCCTCCTCGGAGAGCGTGATGCGCGCGGCGCCGAAGTCGAGCAGCACCGGGCGGTTGTTCTCCATCGAGATGAAGATGTTCGCGGGCTTGATGTCGAGGTGCAGGAGCTTGTTCGCGTGCACCTCGCGAAGGCCGTTCATCAGGTTCACGAAGATGCGCCGGATGAAGCTTTCCGTGAACTCCGCGCGGTTCCTCTGGATGTGGAACTGGAGCGTCCGCCCTCGCACGTACTGCATCACCATGTAGCAGGTTTCGTTGGCGCGGAAGAAGTTCTCGACGCGCACCACGTTCGGATGCGAGATCATCGCGAGCGCCCGGCCCTCCTCGAAGAAGCACTTCAGGCCGTGGCGGAAGACCGACAGGCTGGACTCGTCCGTGAGCTGGACCTCCACGCCCTCGGTGCGCAGCGGCAGCGACGAGGGCAGGTATTCCTTGATCGCGTACGGGGTGTCCTTGTCGTCGCGCGCGAGATAGACGATGCTGAACCCGCCCGACGAAAGGGGCTTCTCGATGCGATAGCCGTTCAGCACATAGCCGGCGGGTAGCGGCTGGTTGGCCTGCTGGGGCATGGAGCGGGGGGTGTTCCGATATAATTCCGGTCAATTGTCGACACTCCCTCGCGCCTTGTAAAGGCGACAATTCCGTATTCCCACATGATCTCCAGCATGACTGGCTTCGCGGCCGCGGCCGCGGAAGGCCCCCAGGGTAGCCTTGCGGTCGAGCTGAAGACCGTGAATCACCGCAACTTCGAATTCCAGACCCGCATTCCCGAGGAGCTGCGCTCCCTCGAGCCCGCGATGCGCGAGGCCGTGGCGGCGAAGCTCACCCGGGGCAAGGTCGACTGCCGGATCATGTTCACGCCGGTGGCGAGCGCCAAGCGAACGCTCATGCCCGACGCCGGCGCGATGAACGCCCTCGATGCTGCATCGCGTCAAGTGCTCGCGCGCTTCCCGCAGGCGCAGCCGCTGTCGGTCGCCGAAATCTTGCATTGGCCTGGCGTCCTCGCCGAGGAGTCGCTCTCCGCGGAGGGCGCCTCCGCCCAGGTGATGGCGCTCCTCGAGCGCGCGATCGTGGAGCTCGACCAGACGCGCGCGCGGGAAGGCGCGAAGCTCGAAGCGATCCTGCGCGAGCGCCTCGACCGGATGGCGGCCCTCGTGAAGGACGCCGAGCCGCTCATGCCCGGCGCGGTGAAGGTGTTCTCGGAGAAGCTCGCGGCGAAGATCGCGGAAGCGGGCGCTTCTCCCTCGGACGAGCGCGTCCACCAGGAGATCGTCCTCTACGCGGCGCGCATCGACATCGACGAGGAGCTCTCGCGCCTGGTCACGCACATCGCGGAATTCCGCCGCGTGCTGGGCAAGGGCGGCGCATGCGGCAAGCGCCTCGACTTCCTCTGCCAGGAGCTCAATCGCGAGGCCAACACGCTGGGCTCGAAGTCGGTTGCCAACGAGCTCACGCGCATCTCCGTCGAGCTGAAGGTGCTCATCGAGCAGATGCGCGAGCAAGTGCAGAACATCGAATGACCGCGACATCGTGAAAGGCAGCCTCTACGTCGTAGTGGCTCCGTCGGGCGCGGGCAAGACGAGCCTCGTCGCGGGCCTGCTCGCGCAGGAGAAGAACGTGAAGCTTTCGATCTCGTACACGACGCGAGCTCCGCGCGTGGGCGAGGAGAACGGTCGCGACTACCACTTCACGGACCGCGCGACCTTCGAGAAGATGATCGCCGCGGACGATTTCCTCGAATACGCCGACGTGTACGGCAACTACTACGGAACCAGCCGGCGATGGATCGAGTCGGAACTCGAAGGAGACCATGACGTGCTCCTCGAGATCGATTGGCAGGGCGCCCGCCAGGTGAAAAAGCTCTTCCCGCACATGGCCGGGATCTTCATCCTGCCGCCCTCGTTTCCCGAGCTTCGCAGGCGCCTGCAGGGGCGTGGAAAGGACTCTCCCGAGGCGATCGAAAGGCGCATGGCGAGCGCCCGCGATGAAATCTCGCATGTTCTTGAATTTGAATATATAATTGTAAATGAACGCTTCGAGGCTGCTTTGGCGGACCTGGTTTCGATAGTGCGCGCGGCAAGGGTGTCGCGCGCGCAGCAGTCCATTCGCCTCGCGAAGCTCATCGACGAATTCAAGTAACGGAGAGATCCAATGGCTCGCATCACGGTGGATGACTGCATCAAGTTCCTGCCCAACCGCTTCGAGCTCACGCTCGCCGCGACCAATCGCGCGCGGCAGATCGCCCTCGGCGCCACGCCGCAGGTGGATCCGAACAAGGACAAGCCCACGGTGATCGCGCTGCGCGAGATCGCGGCGGGCAAGGTCGGCAAGGAACTCCTCAACCCACCGGCTCCGACGCAGCCGGTGTTGTGAGCACCTAGCGCCGGACAGGTGACACAACCATGTCCTTGCTCGGCGTCATGCGTGGAGTCGTATCGAGCGTAAGGTCGGGCGGCTCCAGCACGTCGCTTCCGGGCCCCGCGCCCGACGAGCTCACGGCGGTCCTCGGCTACCTCAAGCCGAAGGACGTCGAAAACATCGAGCAGGCCTACGCGGTCGCGCGCGCCGCGCACTCGGGCCAATACAGGCAAAGCGGAGAGCCGTACATCACGCATCCGCTCGCCGTCGCGAAGATCCTCGCGGAGTGGCACCTGGATGCGCAGGCATTGATGGCCGCGCTCCTGCACGACGTCGTCGAGGACACGCTCACGACCAAGAGCGAGATCGCCAAGCGCTTCGGCAAGGCGGTGGCGGAGCTCGTGGACGGCGTCTCGAAGATCGACCGCATCGAGTTCGCGACGCTTCAGCACGCGCAGGCCGAGAACTTCCGCAAGATGCTGCTCGCGATGGCGCGCGACGTCCGCGTGATCCTCATCAAACTCGCCGACCGCCTGCACAACATGCGCACGCTGGACGCGGTGCCCTCCGAAAAGCAGGAGCGCATCGCGCGCGAGACCCTCGACATCTACGCGCCAATCGCCAATCGCCTGGGCCTGTCGGCGCTCTACTACGAGCTCGAGGACCTGGGCTTCCACTACCTCCATCCGAACCGCTTCCGGGTGCTCGACAAGGCGCTGCGCAGGGCGCGCGGCAACCGGCGCGACGCGCTGGGCAAGATCCAGGGCGCCATCGAGACGCGCCTCGCGGAATTCAACGTCGAAGCGCAGGTGCACGGGCGCGAGAAGCACATCTCCTCGATCTACAAGAAGATGCAGGAGAAGAACATCTCGTTCTCCGAGGTGTTCGACATCTACGGCTTCCGCATCATCGTGCCCGACGTGCCGCAGTGCTATCTCGCCATGGGCGCGCTGCACACGCTCTACAAGCCGATCCCGGGCAAGTTCAAGGACTACATCGCGATCCCCAAGGCGAACGGCTACCAGTCGCTGCACACGACGCTCTTCGGCCCGTTCGGCATGCCCATCGAGATCCAGATCCGCACCCAGGAGATGCACAAGGTCGCGGAAGCGGGGGTGGCGTCGCACTGGATGTACAAGAGCGCCGAGGGCGATACCAAGGACGTGCAGCTGAAGACGCACCAGTGGCTCCAGTCGCTGCTCGAGATCCAGAGCGAATCGGGCGACGCGCTCGAATTCCTCGAGCACATCAAGGTCGACCTCTTCCCCGACGACGTGTACGTGTTCTCGCCGAAGGGCAAGATCTTCGCGCTCCCCAAGGGCGCCACGCCGATCGACTTCGCCTACGCCGTGCACACGGATGTCGGCAACCATTGCATCGCCGCGAAGGTGGACAGCGAGCCCGTGCCGCTGGGCACCGTCCTGCGCAACGGAAACCGCGTCGAGATCCTCACCGACGGCCAGGCGCGCCCGAATCCCGTGTGGCTCTCGTACGTCGCGACCGGCAAGGCGCGCTCGCACATCCGCCA
>DATGGI010000243.1:0-40147 GCA_035308545.1 Usitatibacter sp. | reverse complement strand
GACGAGCGCGCGGCCGGCGCATTCCGCTCGCACGCGCCGGGGAAGTTCATGGCCGATCTCTATGCGCTCGCGCGCGGGCGGCTCGGGCGCGCCGGTGTGACGAGCATCCACGGCGGCGGATTCTGCACGCGCACGGATGCGGATCGCTTCTTCTCCTATCGGCGCGCGAAGGCGAGCGGCCGCATGGGAGCATTCATCTGGATGGAAGGACCATGAACACGCTTTCCGCGATCATCGCGGCCTGCACGCTGGGCACCGTCGCCTCTCTCGCGCTCGCGGCGCTCGTCGCCTACCACGTGCGCGCGAGCTGGATCTCCACGCTCGTGAGCTACGCGGTGGGCGCGATGCTGGGCGCCGCGTTCCTCGACCTCCTGCCGCACCTCTTCGAAGAATCGAAGAATCCCGGGCGCACGGCGTCCTTCATCCTGCTGGGACTTCTCGTGTTCTTCATCCTCGAGAAGCTCCTGCTGTGGCGCCACCACCACCATCACGAAGAGGAAGAGGTCCGCGACGATCGTACCGGCGCCCACGGCAGCCACCCGCATATCCACGTCCTCGAGCACGACGGTGGGCGAACCGCCTGGATGATCGTCTTCGGCGACTCGTTCCACAATTTCACCGACGGCGTGATCATCGCCGGGGCGTTCCTGGCGGACATGAGGATCGGCGTGGTGACCGCCACCGCGATCATCGCCCACGAGATTCCCCAGGAGATCGGCGACTTCGTGGTGCTGCTGCATTCGGGATTCAGCCGCGGGAAGGCGCTTTTCTGGAACGCGGTCTCGGGACTTGCCGCCGTCGCCGGAGGCGTCGTCGCGTATTTCGCGCTCTCCGCGGTCTCCGATTGGATCCCCGAGATCCTCGCCTTCGCGGCGGCGAGCATGATCTATGTCGCAGTCGCCGACCTCATTCCCGGGTTGCACAAGCGCACGGGCGCCCGCGATTCCTTGGTCCAGGTGATCTTCATCGCGCTGGGAATAGGCAGCATCTGGATCATCCACGCTGTATTATTTCCCGATGCCCCGTAAGCCCCCCGAATCGGATTCCGAGCGCCTCGCCGGCGAGCTGCGCAAGGCCAACGAGCAGTTCGCGTCGTCGCTGGGCGGCGAAGGCGCGAGCCAGCAGGTGATGGAAGGATTCGCCGGCGCCTATCGCGCGTGGCTCGAGTCCCTGTCCCACAAACCGGAAACGCTCGTCGAGCTCCAGACCCGCTTCATGCAGGGGCAGCTGGATCTCTGGATGAACGCGATGCAGGGCGACGCGAAGCCGGGCGAGGAATCGACCGACAAGCGCTTCAGCGGTCCCGAATGGAACGAGCTCCCGGTCTTCCGTTACCTGCGCGACTCGTACCTGCTCACCTCGAAGATGATGATGGAAGCCGTCGAGGATGCGGATCTCGACGCGGACACGCGCCAGCGCATGCGCTTCTTCATGCGCCAGTACCTGGATGCCGTGGCGCCTTCCAATTTCCTCATGACCAACCCCGAGGCGCTCAAGGCCGCGATGGAGAGCGGCGGAGAGTCGCTCCAGGAAGGCATGAAGAACCTGCTCGGCGACCTGGAGAAGGGGCGTATCTCCATGACCGACGAGAGCGCCTTCGAGGTCGGCCGCAACATCGCGGTGTCGAAGGGTGCGGTGGTCTACGAGAACCCGCTGATCCAGCTGATCCAGTACGAGCCCGCCACCGCGAAGGTGCACGAGCTGCCGCTGGTGATGGTGCCCCCGTGCATCAACAAGTTCTACATCATGGACCTCCAACCCGAGAATTCGCTCGTGCGCTACGCGGTCGAGCAGGGGCACACGGTCTTCATGGTGTCGTGGCGCAACGTGAAGAAGAAGCAGGAGCGCCTCACGTGGGACGACTACGTCGCGCAGTTGATCGCCGCGCTCGAAGAAGTGAGGCGCATCTCGAAGACTGACAGGATCAACGCGCTGGGCTTCTGCATCGGCGGGACGCTCCTCGCGTGCGCGCTCGCGGTGCTCGAGAAGCAGGGCAGGGATTTCACCGAGAGCCTCACGCTGCTCACCACGTTGCTTGAATTCTCCGACGTGGGCGACATCCGCGTGTACATCGACGAGAATTTCGTGGAAAAGCGCGAGAAGCAGCTCGAGAAGGGCGGCCTCGTCCCCGGCCAGGAGCTCGCGGGCGCGTTCTCGAGCCTGAGGGCCAACGACCTCGTGTGGAACTACGTGGTCAACAACTACCTCAAGGGAAAGCAGCCGCCTGCGTTCGACCTGCTGTACTGGAACGCGGACGCCACGAACCTGCCCGGCCCGATGTACGCGTACTACCTGCGCAACACCTACCAGGACAACAAGCTCGCGAAGCCCGACGCGCTGAAGATGATGAAGACGCCCGTGAGCCTGAAGCGCATCAAGCTGCCCGCGTTCGTGTTCTCGGCGCGCGAGGACCACATCGTCCCGTGGCGCGGCGGCTACAAGAGCGCGAAGACGCTGGGCGGCAAGGTGAAGTTCATCCTCGGCGCCTCGGGGCACATCGCCGGCACGATCAATCCCGCGTCGAAGAACAAGCGCAGCTACTGGACCCACGACGGGCTCGCGGCCGGCCCCGACCAATGGCTCGCGCAGGCGAAGGAGATGCCCGGAAGCTGGTGGCCCGTGTGGTCGCGATGGCTGAAGCCTTACGGTGGCAAGATGGTCGCGGCGAGGAAGAAGCTGGGCGATGGGCGCCACAAGCCGATCGAGCCCGCACCGGGAAGCTATGTGAAGGAACGCGCGTAGGACAAGGACAACGGAGGAGAAAAATGGCACAACGTGTCGCGCTGGTGACGGGTGGAATGGGGGGCCTCGGCGAGGCCATCTGCATGAAGCTCGAGAAGATGGGCATCAAGGTCGTGGTCACCTATTCGCCCGGGAACACGAAGCACAAGGAATGGCTGCAGGAGATGGAGGGCCAGGGGCACAAGTTCTTCGCGTACGCGTGCGACGTCTCGGATTTCGACTCGTGCCAGAAGATGATCGGCGAGGTCTCGAAGGATCACGGCCCCGTGGACATCCTCATCAACAACGCGGGCATCACGCGCGACATGACGTTCAAGAAGATGACCAAGGTCGACTGGGACGCGGTCATCAGGACCAACCTCGACAGCGTCTTCAACGTGACCAAGCCCGTGGTCGACGGCATGGTGGAGCGCGGCTGGGGAAGGGTCATCAACGTCTCCAGCGTGAACGGGCAGAAGGGCGCCTTCGGGCAGACGAACTATTCGGCCGCGAAGGCGGGCATGCACGGATTCACGAAGGCGCTCGCCTACGAGGTCGCGAGGAAAGGCGTCACGGTGAATACGATCTCGCCCGGATACATCGGGACGAAGATGGTGCTCGCGATCCCGAAGGACGTCCTCGACACGAAGATCATCCCGCAGATCCCCATGGGACGCCTGGGCAAGCCCGACGAGGTCGCGGGACTTTGCGCCTACCTTGCCTCCGACGAGGCCGCGTTCCTCACGGGCGCGAACATCGCCATCAATGGCGGGCAGCACATGCAGTAAGTCCCGGGTCCGCTTCGGCGGATCGCGAGCCCGCGGCGCGCGCGTCAAGGATCTCGAATCCGGCCAGGATCCAGCCGCGGCCACGGTCGCGGACGCGGTTGAAGCGCAGCGTCACGATGCTCGCCCCCACGCAGACGGATATGGGTCCGGCTTGCGCGAAGTCCCGCTCGGAAACGAGGAATCCGTCGTGGCGGCCGCTGTCGTCCTCGCCGGGAACATAGATCAGGACAGGAGCCGCGGCATTTTTCGTCGCCGTGCCCGGCGCGACGACAACGCGTTGCGGAGCCTTGGACAGGATTCTCACGCCGAGGCTGAATCCGCCCTGTTCGGTGACGGGGATCCGCCTCACGACCTTACCGAGCGCGACCACGGGACTTGCCGGACCGAGTCTTACCGCGATGATGTCTCCCAGGGTGATCTCGCCGCGGGGTGTCTCGGCTTCCTCGAAGCCCAACCCCAATTCGCTCACATCGACCAGGTGGAGGAGCCTCCGCTTGTGTTCGAAGATGATATCGGTCGGACGACGAGCGCCGAATTGCCTCCGATCCGGTGTCGACAACGCGCTGTTCGCGATCTCCTCGATTCCAACGTGCGCTTCGACGATCACGCTCGCCGGGCGTCGATCATGCCTTGGGGCATAGTCCCCACGGGAGCGGGCGAGTGCCTCTCGAATGACCTCGAGGACCGCGACGTGCTCCTCGACAGGGAACTCGCTTGCGAGGCCCTTTTCGGGCAGTACCTGCCCCTCGTGCAACGCCTGGACGATCGCTCGATAGGCCTTTTCGATCGGGGGCTGCGGCAGGTAAAGGCTGGGGCCGCCATCGGTGCGCGGACCGCGGCGAAGCCCGGCCTCCGAATCGAGGTCCGCGCGGCGCGGCGCGCCCGGCGGACAGATGCGCGCCGACCGGATCATCGGCATCCACATCACGATCCACGCATCGAGAATCTCGATCTGCTGGCAACTCAGGTTCCCTCCTGCGAAGTCCGCCAGCAACAGCGCGCGGAAATACAATCCCTCGATCGTGCACGCCGCCACGGCGCCATCGAGCGCGAGCGCGATGCGCGCGCACTCGCATCGGTGGGAAATCGCCCATTTCATGATCGCGTGCAGACCGGCGTAGTCATGCGGCTTCTGCACTCCGATGGCGATCTCGCACTTGAGTGCCTCGCCCATGTAGAACAGGGTGTGGGCCGCGAGCATCCTTCCCGACGGATCCGAAAGCGCGATCGCGGCGCCGGTTTCGCGACCCACGACGGCCAGCCGGTGGCAAACGTCGTAGATCCATCGCGTCGCGACGGAGTCTTCGGCCGTCCAAGGCAGCTGCGACATCAGGATGGGGCGCTTGAGCGCCGTGATGAAGGGTCCGATGTGCGGCAGCAAGTCGATGAAGTCGCCGGCACACGCCTTGGGATTCGAACCGGCCACGACCGCCTCCATCGCCTGGATGCGGCCCTCGAACGAAAGGCGCTCTTCATTCAGTGAGGCGAGTTGCGAAAGCGCGGCAGTGCTCACGAGACCACCTCCATTTCCGTCATGTCGAGCGATCCCTCGGCGCAGTGGCTCGCGCCCCGTCTCGACTCTCGATGGAATTCCGCCGCAAGCACCTCGGCTGCGAGGTCCCACGACATCTGGATCCAGTTCGGCGTGGCGGGCCAGCATTCGGAGCGCTCCGGGGATTGGATCCCATGGCCGAAGAGGGGCTCGCCGGGCGCGATATGACGACCCAGCCTCGCGATTTCACTCCATTCGGGACTCTGAGGGAGCACCTGCCGGAATTCGCGCGCGCGATCGCAAAAGAGCGCCGCGTCGCGAAGCAGGAAGGCGATCTCGAGCTGGGCGAGTCGCAAGGCGTCGCTATCGGGATATTCCTCGGTTGCGAGGTCCAGCAGCTCGATGGCCCGGTCGCCCTGGCCCTCTTCGAAGAACAGGCGCGCCGCGGGGATCACGCGCTCGAGCTTCGCGAGGTCCGCGGCGCGTCGCGCGATGCCCGGGAAGCGCGCGGCCACGTAACGATCCCGTGTCCGCGCCTGGGGCGAGTTCGGAACGCGCCAGGCATCGGCGCGCGCGGGCGGGTGCGCCGGGGCTGGCCGCGGCGGCGGAGGTGTCACATGCGAGTTGTCCGCGATCACCGGCGCGGCTCGCGCGCCGCGCGGGGCGAGTCCCGTCCATCCGCGATTCGCGATCGCCAGCGCGACGAGCAAGTATGTGAGAACGAACGCCACGGTGAAGTCCATCTTCTTGTCCCTCCCAGGGTGCGCAGCCTGCCGGCCTCGGAATGCGACCGCATCGATCGGCCTGAGGTGAGCATCGCGGATTCGGGGAAGGGGGACTATCGGGAAATCCCGCGTGGGCGCCGCCGTTTTTCCCTAGCTGCCGGAATTGCCGATATCGATGAGGCCGTTCTTGATGGCGAACACGGTCAGCCCGGCGATATCGCGGATGCCGAGCCGCTCCATCAGCGTGGCTCGATGCGTTTCGACCGTCTTCGCGCTGATTTCCAGCGCGTAGGCGATTTCCTTGGTGCTCTTGCCTTCCGCGATCATCTGGAGGATCTCGCGTTGCCGCGGCGTGAGGCCGTCGAGCGCGGAGCCACCGTCGGCCGGACGTCCGTCGACGACGCCGGAAACCAGGAGGCCCGACACGCGCGAGCTGATGTATTTTTCCCCGCGCATGATCGCGTCGATCGCCATTCGCAACTCGAGCGGCGCGGAGTCCTTCACGAGATAGCCCGACGCGCCGGCTTTCAGGGCCCGGCGGACGAAGTCCTCGGTCGTGTGCATCGAGAGGATGAGCACGCGCGTCGCGGGAGCTTCGGCGCGGATTTGCGCGGTCGCTTCGATCCCGTTCAGCTCCTTCATTGAAATATCCATGAGGACCAGGTTCGGGGCCTTCTCCTTCGCGAGGGCCACGGCCTCGCGGCCGTTGTGGGCCTCGCCTACGATCGTCACGCCCTCGAACCCTTCGAGCAGCGAGCGAATCCCGGCCAGGACGAGGGTATGGTCGTCGGCCAGGACGACGCGAATGGGATTCACGGAGAGGCCGCCAGCGAATCGACGATGTCGCCGTCCTCGACCGTGACGTCCAGCGGGAATATCGCGCTCACCGTGGTTCCACCACCGAGAACACTGCGCACCCTGAGGCGTCCGCCCGCCAGCTGCGCGCGCTCGTCCATTCCAACCAATCCCATGCCGCCTGCCTTCACCGACCGGGTCCGCGCGGCATCCTGGTCAAATCCAACGCCGTCGTCGCGGATCGACAGCTTGAGCAGCCGCCCGTCGGATTGCAGCGCGATCCTGATCGCCTTGGCTTGCGCATGTTTGGTGGCATTGTTGAGGGCTTCCTGCGCGATGCGAAAGCACGCACTTTCAAGCACGGGGGAAACGCGCTTGCGGTCGGCGTCGGGAAACACGCATTGCACCGCGAGGCCGGTCGCCGCGCTTTGCCGCTCCGCAAGCCACTGCAGCGCATCTTCCAGGCCCAGCTGGTCGAGCTGTGGTGGGCGCAGCTCCTGGGATAGCGTGCGCAACCGCTCAAGCGCGGATTCGGCTGCGGCGAGGCACTCCGCGGTGAGCTTCGCGGGGTCGCTGCCGGCGCCCTGCGCAAGGCGGTGAAGGCCGATCTTGAGAGCCCCAAGCGTCTGGCCTACATCGTCATGAAGCTCGCGGGATATGCGGCGCCGCTCCTCTTCCTGGACCGTGAGCACGCGCGTCGACAGGTTGCGCAGCCGCTTGTTGGCATCGTGCAACGCGGCGAGCGTCATGACGCGCTCGGTGATGTCGTCGTGCAGGATGACCGCGCCCCCACCGGCGCTCTTCATCGGCGTGACCCGCGCGAGGTACCACCGGGTCCCTCCGGGCGTCGTCAGCTCGTATTCGATTGAATACGACGGTAGCTCCCCCGCGAGCACTGCGCGAACGCCGTCGGACAATGGCTTCGCGTGCACAAGGCCACGGCGATGACGCTCGTCGAGTAGATCGAAGTAGTTCGCTCCCGGCACGGCGGGGGTGATGCCAACCGGGGCGAACACGGAGGCCGTGAATTCCTGCCAGAGCCTGTTGATCGCGCGTATGGTGCCGTCGCCGTCGATGAGGGCGATGCGCACCGAGAGCGAATCCAGGATCGATCTCTGGGTGAGCTCGCTTTCGCGCAACGCATCGAGCGCGCGGGCCTCCTGCTTGCGCGCGTTGCTGCGTTCGATGGCGGCATGGATCGCCTTGGGCAGCCTTCCGAGGTCGCCCTTGGGGAGATAGTCGCTCGCGCCCTGCTGCATCGCCACCACGGCGGCGCTTTCGCCGATGTGGTGGGAGACGAGGATGAAGGGCAGGTCCAGGCCACGTTCCCGAAGGATTTCGAGCGCGCGCCCGGCGGTGAACTTCGGCATGTCGTAGTCGCAGATGATCACGTCGGGCATCCGCGCCTCGAGCTGCGCGATGTACTCGCCCTCCGTGTCCACGCGTTCGTACGTCCACGCCTGTGTCTCGTTCCGTAACGCGATCCGCACCAGCTCGGAGTCGTCCGGGGAATCCTCGACGTGCAGGATGTGGAAGGTCGGAAGCATGGAGCCGAGTATCTCCTACTTTGTTTTCCCCCGACTCAGGGATTTCCTGAGGCCTAGGCTCGCAAACTCCCATGCGGTGAAGGCCGATCGCGCACCGAGACGATCTCGATTCCGGCCAGGGACCACCCGCGCCCCTTCTGGCGGACCCGGTTGAAGCGGAAAGCGTACACGCCATCGTCCAGGCGAGACTCGAACTTGGTCCTTTCCCGAAGGAGCGAGTCCGCGACCAGGAATCCATCCTGCGAGCCCGACGAATCCTCGCCCGGCACGAAGAGGAGCGTTGCGGAGCTGGCGCGGGACGATTCGCTGGTGACCGGAAGGAGCTGCGCTGCGGAACTGATGCGGCGTACCCCGAGGGTGACCCGGCCGGTATCCCCGCCGGCGAGGCGTCGCATCACGCGACAGATCTGCAGCGGTTGCGAGGGCGACGGGCGAATGCCGACCAGGGTCCCGATCGCGATCGAGCGGCAGCTCTCGGCGCTGCCTTCGAGTCCGAACCCCGTGTCGCTTTCATCGCAAAGCTGGAGCATTCGTTTCGATTGTTCATAGACACCACCGATCGCGGTGTGGCGCTCGTGCCGTTGCGCGCCGCCCTCGATGGCGAGCAGCGAATTCGAAGAGGCGCCCGGCGTTGCGAATCCCTTCGCCATGATTTCGGGAAGGTCCACGAGCACCTCGACCCTGCTGTCGGAGGGGCGGCGCGGGTCCCGGGTGCCGATGCCCTGTTCACCTCGGGAAAGGCCGTTGCGAAGGACTTCGAGGACCGCGACATGCTCGGCGACCGGCAGCGCGGCCGCGGGGCTGGCGGAACGATCCTGGCGGCCTGCATGAAAATCCGCCACGATCCAGCGATGCGCTTCCACGATCGGCTCGACGGGCAGGTAGAGCGCGGGGAGCCCATCGGTCCGAGGTCCGAGGCGAAGGCCCCCGGACGATTCCAGGTCCACCCGGAGACAGTTGGCACCCCTGGGTTGCGTCACCGATTGCAGCACCTCGCGCCACTGCCATATCCACCAGTCGAGGATCTCGATCTGCGGCATGGAGATCGCGCCATTGGCGAACCGGGCAAGGAGCATGGCGCGAAAGTAGAGAGCCTCGATTGAAACCGACATCGGCGTGCCCTGGACCGAGAGGGTGAGCTTCACCTTCGCGCAATCCAGCGAGATCGCGAGGCGCATCAGCGCGTGGAGCTCGCGGTAGTCACGACCGGAGACCGGGCCGTCGGCGAGCTCCGCCTTGATGCCGTTGCCGATGTGCTGCAGGCTCCGCGCCATGACGTTCACCACGGTCTCGTCGGCCTCTTCCATCTTCTTGGTGGCGACAGTGACCAGCCGGCGTCCCAGGTTGCCCATGCGTTGGTTGGCGCTGTGCATCCAACGGCCCAGCGCGCGTTCGTCGTCGGTCCAGTCCAGGCGAGTCTCGAGCAGCTGCTTGCGCACGGGCACGGTGCGAACCTTGAGCTCGTCGCTCAAGGCGATGAAACGCTCGATGGCGAGCCTGCAATCGAGGGTCAGGATCTTTTCACGCAGGGCACGCACGGCATCGTCGAACTCCCGCCGGAACGCCGGAGTCGGAACGGTATTGCTGGAAACGTTTGCGTTTGTATTCATGGCGGGACGGACCTCCCTCAGGCGGCGCGTGCGACTTGCGGCAAACTTGCGGCTGTCGCGCGGCGAAGCATTGCATTGTGGAATTCGGCCCCACGAACCTCGCTCGTGAGGTCCCAGGTTGCCTGGATCCAGTTGGGGGTGTCGGGCCATGGGCCGTATCGGCTCGACTGGGAATCCGCGGCGGCCGCGAAAGCCGGATCATCGGGGCTCAATGCGTATCCGAGCCGCGCCACTTCCTTCCACGCGCTGCTGGCGCGGTGGAAGTGCTTGAAGGCATGGGCGAGGCCACGGAAATCGGCGGCGTTGCGCGCGAGGAAGGCGAGCTCCAGCCGGGCGAGCCACGGCTCCTCGCGCCCCGGATGCAGCGCGATGGCGATGTCGAGCAGCTCCGTGGCCATCGCCGGTTGCGAGTCCTCGAAGTAGAGGCGGGCGGCGCGGATGACTCGCTCGGTCTCCGCAAGGTCCTCGCCGCATCGGGCGACGCCGGCGAATCGCGTGGCGATGTAGGCATCTCGAACCGCGCGGGCCGCATCGTCCGCTTCGGGTAACGGCTTCGTGGCACCGTGCAGCGGTTCGGCGGAACTGCGTTGGGTGGAGTCGATCTTCACGTTTGCTCCTTGACGGTACGGACGAGCAAAGCTTCACCGGTCGCCGGGGCGACCGGTATCAGGGGATATCCGGTGCCCCGGTTCGAAAAACCCGATACCTAGGGAATCTCCTGAGTCGTCCTTCGGAAGTCCCCGATTTTCCGGAGCATCGGCTGGCGATAGATTGTGCTTCGTGGCATTGCGCTTGCCGCCCGCGATTCGCGGTTTCCAGGAGGTGAAGATATGGTCAGCGTCCATCCGTTGCGCGCAGGTGCATCCGCCACGAAAGAGGCCCGTCCCTCATCCGCAGAGTTGCGGGTCCTGCTCGTCGAGGACGACGAGGACGACGCCGAGCTGCTGATGCGCGAGCTCAATCGCCACGACGTTCCCCTTGAATTCACCCGGGTCGACTCGGCCGCGCGTCTGCGTGACGCCCTCGCCGAAGGCGACTGGGACATCGTGATCTCCGACTATGAAATGCCTGGATTCAGCGGCCTCGCCGCCCTCGGCATCGTGAGGGCTCGTCACGACGAGCTGCCCTTCATCCTCGTCTCGGCGATGATCGGCGAGGATCGGGCGGTGGAGGCCATGAAAGCCGGGGCGAGCGACTACCTGATGAAGGGAAAGCTCGCGCGCCTCCTTCCCGCGTTCCAGCGCGAGCTTCGCGAGTCGCAGCGCCGTCGCGAGAGTCGCGAAGAGCTGCATCGCCTTGCGTATTTCGACGCGCGCACCGGGCTGGCGAACCGGGCGCTCTTTGTCGAGCGCCTGGATCGGTCCTGTTCTACACCGGAGCACGCACGCGGGCTGGCAGTCGTGGTGATTGAACTTCAACGGATCGCGGTGGTGAGCGATGCGATGGGCCACCTGGCGAGCGAAGAGCTTGTCGCGCAAGCCGCGGCACGGTTGAAGCTGGCGATCCCGGACGCGAGTCGCCTTGCGAGGATCGGCACCGAGCGCTTCGCGGTGATCCTGTCCGGTTTCAGGCAGCAAAGCGAGGTCGCGCAACGATCGCTCGCGCTCGTGGAGGAGTGCGTGCGGGAGCCGTTCACTCTCGGGACGTCGGATTTCAGGGCGATGATGGCCGCCGGGATCGCGCTCCATCCGGACGACGGCGCCGATGCGGAGCTCCTGCTTCGCCATGCGGAGGCCGCGGCCGCGCGTGCGGCGACGGGCGGCGAGCCCTACCTCTATTACACGGAAGGGATGACGGCTCGCGTCGCCGAGCGCCTCGCGATGGAGAGCCGCCTGCGCAACGCGATCGCCAATGAGGAGTTCCGCCTCTATTACCAGCCGAAGGTCACCCTTGACGGAGGGCGCATCGAATCGGTGGAGGCATTGATTCGCTGGCAAAGCCCCGACCTGGGTCTCGTATATCCGGCGCAGTTCATCTCGGCGCTGGAGGAGACGGGGCTCATTTTCGAGGTGGGCGAGTGGGCCCTTCGGCAGGCGTTGAGGGACCGGCTCCATTGGACGGGCCTCGGCATGGACGCGCCTCGTGTCGCCGTGAATGCCTCGGTGGCCCAGCTCAATCGCCGGGATTTCGTGGACGTCGTGAAGCGCGTCATCGGTGAAGGAGAGGATTGCGGGGTCGACCTGGAAATCACCGAGAGCGTCCTCGTGGAAGATGTGCGGGCGACGATCGCCAAACTCTGCGCCGTGCGCGACCTCGGGATGCGCATCTCCATCGACGATTTCGGAACGGGCTATTCATCGCTCGCCTACCTCGCCAAGCTCCCGATCCACGACCTGAAGATCGATCGCACCTTCGTCGCGGCGATGCTCGACGACGCCGACGCGATGACGATCGTATCGACGATCGTGACGCTCGCGCATTCGCTCGGGTTGAAGGTCATCGCCGAAGGCGTCGAAAGCGAAGAGCAGATGAGGATCCTCGCCTCGCTCGGTTGCGACCAGGTGCAGGGCTATCTCACGGGTCGCCCGGTCCCACGCGACGAGATGAGCGTGCGCCTGCAGGCGCAGGGCCACGCTCTCACGCGGACAGCGTAAAGAAGATGACGGCGCCCTGGCCGACCGCCCCCTCGGCCCACACGCGCCCCCCGTGGCGGCTGATGACCCGCTGCACGGTGGCCAGGCCGATGCCCGTCCCCGGGAAATCGCTCTTCGAGTGCAGGCGGCGAAAGGGTTCGAAGAGCTTGCCGGCCGACTCGGAGTCGAATCCGGCGCCGTTGTCTCGCACGAAGTAGCGCGTTTCGCCGCCTTCCCGATCCCGGCCGAACTCGATCCGGGCACCGCTGCGTCGCGACGTGAACTTCCAGGCATTCCCAAGCAGGTTGTCGAGGACGATGCGCATCAGGCCGGGATCCGCGTGGGCACGGATATCGTCGGCCACGATCAACTCCAGGTCGCGTGTGGGCTCATTCGTCTTGAGCGTCTCGACAATGTCGCGAGCCAGCGTGCTCAGGTCCACGGAGCTTCGCTTGACTTCCGCGCGCGAGACCGTCGCAAGCGAGAGCAGATCGTCGACGAGCCGCTCCATCGAGTTGGCCGACACCTGGATGCGTTTCACATAGTCGGCGACCTTGGGATCGAGACGCGGACCGAATTCCTCGAGCAGCGCCGTGCTGAAGCCACGGACGCGGTTCACGGGCGCGCGCAAGTCGTGTGAAATCGAATAGTCGAAGGTCTCGAGCTCGCGATTGGCCGCCTCGAGCTCCGCCGTGCGCTCGGCGACGCGCCGTTCGAGGCTCGCGTTGAGTTCCCGAAGGGCTTCCTGCGCGCGCAGGCGCTCGGTGATGTCCCGGATCATGCCCATGGGGCTTCCGTCGGGCATTTGCGCCGCGACGACCTCCGCCGTGAATATCGAGCCGTCCTTGCGCCGGAATTGCCATTCGCGATGATAGGGCTCCCTCGCATGGATCGCCGAGAGGGCTGGATCGATGTGAGGAACTTCCGACGGTGCCACGAACTCGGATGAGTGCCTCCCCAGCAGTTCCCCCCGCCTGTAGCCGAGCATCTCGCACATGGCCGCATTGGCCTCCGTGTAGTAGCCCTCGCCATCGGCGATGACGATCCCGATCGGGGCGTGCTCGAAGAGAGTACGCAGCCGCGCTTCGCTCGCCACCAGGGCCTGCTCGGCCCGCTTCCTCTCGGTGATGTCGCGCGCCAGCTTCGCCGCTCCAACGATTCTTCCCTGCGTGTCCTTGATCGGCGACACCGACACCGAGACATCCACGAGGCTCCCGTCCTTGCGCACGCGCGTTGTCTCGAAGTGACGCACCGCCTCACCGCGCTTGATGCTGGCGATGATCTGCGCCTCTTCCTCGCGGAGCTCCGGCGGGATGAGGATCAGGATCGACTTTCCCACAACCTCGGAGGCCGCATAGCCGAAGAGCAATTCCGCGCCCCGGTTCCAGTTGGTGATGGTGCCATCCAGCTCCTTCCCGATGATGGCGTCGTCCGAGGACTCGACGATCGCAGCCAGGCGGATCGAGGTAGCCTCCGCGAGGTGCCGCGAGGTGATGTCGCGAAGGATCGCGGTATAGAGCTTCTCGCCATCCATCTCGATCTGCGAGATCGAAGCCTCGAGCGGGAAGTGTTGCCCATTCGCTCGAAGCCCGTAGACCGTGCCGAACGCTCCCATGGCGCGGTTGCTCACGCCGGTGCTACCAAAGCGGGCCACATGCGAGGGATGCCCGGCGCGCAGTGAAGGCGGCAGGAGGATGTCCAGGTTGTGGCCCATGACCTCGCCCGCGGAGCGGCCGAACATCTTTTCCGCGGCGGGATTGAAAAGCGTGATGCGCTGCGCGGCGTCGATCATGACGATGGCGTCCATCGCCGATGCCACGATGCCTCCGAGGCGAGCGCTCTCCTGGTGAAACAGGTTCTCGGCCTCGCGCAACGGGGTGATGTCGGTGGAGAACGAGAAGAAGCCCTGGACATTGCCGGCTGCGTCGAGATCGGGAACCAGTGTCGTGAGGAACGTGTACAGCTTGCCGTCTCCTCCCGGCCGCTGGCTCTCGTAGGTTTGCCGCTCCCCGGCGAGCGCGCGCCTGCACACCTCTTCGCGTGTCGCGTAGAACTCCTCTCCGACGATGTCGCGCATGTGCTCGCCGACCGCTTCGTCGGGGTCCCGCCCGAACATGAGTCCGATCACGGGACTGGCAAACTGCAGCCGCAAATCGCGGTCGAAGTGCGCGACTCCTCCGGGAAAGTTGTCCGTGATCAGCGAGAGCTCCGATTCGCGCGCGCGCAAGGCACGGCTGTCGGCTTGCTGGCGCTCTAGGAGGCGGTTGAGGTCACCGGCAAGCGCCGCCACTTCGGCCGGTCCCGACCGCGCGATCTTCTCGTCCGATTCGCCAGAAGCCATGCGCCGTGCAGCCGCGGCGATGGCGCCGATCGGCCCCGCTATGGGTCGCGCCAGGGTGATGCACAAGAGGACTACCAAGAGCGCGCTTACCAGGCCAAGACCGGCGACCCATCCGGCGGTTTGATATGCGGGCGCCAGGGCCACATCCGTGGGAACCCCCGCGAGCACGATCCAATTCGTCTCGGGCACGGACGAGAAACCCCAGATTCGCTCCACCCCGAGAACTCCCTTGCCGCGCGCTGTTCCGAACCTGCGCTCCCGGGCGTCGCGGAAGATCGGCAAATCGCTCATGTCGCGACCCGCCCAGCTACCAGGGTCGGGGTAGCGAGCGAGGACCGTCCCGTTCGAATCGACGATCATCGAGACCGCTTCGTTCGCGAGAAGATTCTCGTCGATCAGCTTGCCCAGGTAGGCGAGATCGAGGGACGCGCCGACCACGCCCGTGAAACCACCGTGGCCATCGAACAGGGGTTCCACGGCCGAGACGACCCAGCGGCCGCTCGTCAGTCCCTTGGAAGGTTTGCCGACCGTGAAAGCCTTGGCCTGCCTGGCGGCATCCAGGTAATTCCGTGGATCGACTCGCTCGGGGACCCCCGCGGCGGGCGGCCTCGCGGAGCAGACCCGTCGGCCCGACGCATCGAGCGTGAAGACGTTCGCGTACTCGGGATGCAAACGCAGGACGTCGGAAAGCAAACGGTCGCAATGACCGGGCTCGAGGGCGGCGACCTCCGGGCGTGAAGCGAGGTCGCCAATGATCAATCGAGTGCGCTTGATAGTGCGCTCGACGTCATTGGCGGTCGCTTGGGCGAAACGCGCCATGCTGTCTTTCGCCACAGCCAGCTCGTCAGCGACGTCTTCGATTGCGAGGTACGTGGCGAGAGCGGCGAAAGGCAGGGCTGCCACGAGCGCCAGGATCGCCAGGTGCTGGACGATGGGGCGAGCGAACTTCGGGGCGGAGGCGGTTGATCCTTCTTGCGCCGCTGGCTTCATGAACATTTGCAGGGCTGGAGGAAGAGACTACTCGCTTTTTCGCCGGACGGTATGTCGGAGGTCTCATAGCCCCATCCTTCACGAGCCTGACGGAATGCGGGGGAGGCCCTGCCTGTTGCGGCGAGGCGGTCTCAGGAAATTCGACGGGCCCTGACGGGTGCTGCCCGATGTTCGCTGCCGGAATGCCCCCTCACCATGGCGGCATGGATACGCGAGGCGCTCGATGATCAGGACATACCCCCGCTGCTGGCTGGCGGCGTGCATCCTTCTCGCGGCCACGAGCGCAACGGCGGGGAGCACGCTGGGATCGACAGTCGCGCGCGCCGCGATCGATTTCAGGATCACTATTCCGACCGTGGTGAAGGCCGAGGCGCGCGCCGACCCGGCTTCGCTTCGAGTGACTGCCGAAGACGTGAAGCGCGGCTACGTCGATCTCGATGACGCGAGCTCCGTCGTGCTGACCTCCAACTCGCACCAGGGATTCATGTTGGAAGTCGCGTTCGATCCCGCGATGGTCAGCGCCCTCGAGGTGCGCGTTGCGGGGCGGACCGTGAGAGCGGCCGAATCAGGCAGCGCCATCGTCGTGCAATCCGGACCGCTCGTGGGCAAGCGGATCCGGGTGAGCTACCGCCTATATCTCGCGTCCCACGCCGAAGCCGGAGAGCATCGCTGGCCGGTCGCGGTCAACTACTTCGCTGCAAGCGTGTAGGCACGCTCACGCGTACATGTGCAATCCGCCATTCACCGAGAGATTCGTCCCGGTGATGTAGCCGCTGCCTTCCGAGGCGAGGAACGCGACCGCGTCGGCGATCTCGTCCGTCGTCGCGAGGCGCCCGGCGGGAATCTCCGAGATGATCTTCTGGCGCACGTCCTCGCGGATCGCCATCACCATCTCGGTCTGCACGTAGCCGGGCGAGATCGCGTTCACCGTGACGCCTTTCTTCACGACTTCCTGCGCGAGCGATTTCGTGAAGCCGAGGATGCCGGCCTTCGCGGCCGCGTAGTTGGTCTGGCCGAACTGCCCGCGAGTGGCGTTCACCGAAGAGATGTTCACGATGCGCCCCCAGCCGCTCTCGATCATCGCGTCGATCACGTGGCGCGTCACGTTGAACACGCTGTCGAGGTTGGTCGAGAGCACCGCACGCCACTGGTCGGGCGTCATCTTGCGGAACTGGGAGTCGCGCGTGATGCCGGCGCAGTTCACGAGGATGCCGACGGGGCCATGGTTCGCGGTGATCTCCTTCACCATCTTGCCCATGGCGTCGAAGTCGGAGACGTCACCGAACGCAAGCGATGCGTTGAGGCCGGCGCTTTCAAGGGCGGCGCGCCACTTGGCCTCGCTGCCGGGGATGGCGTAGTTGGCGATGACGTCGTGCCCGTCGCGGGCGAGACGTTTGCAGATCGCGGTGCCGATGCCGCCGACGCCGCCTGTCACGAGGGCTACTCTTTTCATTGTGTGGGTCCTGTGCGCCCGGGGTCACCAAAAAAAACCCCAGGTTTGAGCCTGGGGTTCGAACCTTTATCCAAATACGATAAAGGAGGAGGAGCCTTGAAAGGGTTGGTGCCGCGCTATTTCTTCCGCGGCCTGGCGCTGCCGGAACGCACGCTCGCGTCGGCGAGGCTGGCCGCGTGCCTGGCGGCCTTGGAAAAGCTGTCGAATGCCGCGGTCGTGGCAGCGAGCGAGGATTTGATCGCGGCGACTGCGACGTCGCTGCCGGCCGGGGCCGACTTCGCCGCCTGCTCGACCGTATCGGCCACCGCCTGCTGGAAGGTGCTCACGCGCTCTTCGGCGAGCTTGCTGAATTCCGATTGCGTTTCCGAGGCGACTTCGTAGAGGCTGCGCGAGTAGCCCATGAGGCCCTCGAGCGTGCTCTCGGCCATCTTCGTGCGGAGCGCGAGCAGCTCCTGCACATCCTTGGCGTGGGTCATGGCGAGCGCCTCGCGGGTAGCGCGATTGAGCGCCCCTTTGGTGTACTCGAGTTGCAGGCCGATGGCGCGCTCGGCGCCGTCCATCGAAATGCGGGTAAAGCGCGCGGCCGATTCCATCGTGGCGCTCGCGATGTCGGCGAAAGGATTGGCGGGGGTCGGCATGACGTATATTCCTCGGTCGGTCCGGGCGCTTCCCCTCGCTTCGGGGATGGTGCGCCGCAACAAAACCATTCTAGGAAGGCCGCAGGGGCCGTGTCAAGGAGTTTTTGGTGCATTGCACCAGAGTGCCGCGGCCGCGGTGCAACGGAATGCTAAAATGTAATAAAATGAAGTACTTGAGCCGGCGCATTCGGGTGGGTCGAAACTCCCGCACATGCCGGATTTGATGTAGCGCAGCAACCGACGGGAACCCCCATGGCCGCCCCCCGAATCATCAAGAAATATCCCAACCGCCGCCTGTACGACACGGAGACGTCGGCCTACATCACGCTCGCCGAAGTGAAGGACCTGGTCCTCGGCTACAAGGACTTCCAGGTGCAGGACGCGAAGACGGGAGAGGACCTTACCCGCGCGATCCTCCTGCAGATCATCCTCGAGGAGGAATCCGGCGGCGTGCCGATGTTCTCGACGGACATGCTCGCGAACATCATCCGTTACTACGGCCACGCGATGCAGGGATTGATGGGCTCGTACCTCGAGCGTTCGATCCATGCGTTCCACGAGGCGCAGAAGCGCTTCCAGGAGCAGGCGCAGTCGCTCTATGGCGAGCTGCCGAAGGTGCCCACCGACGCATGGGCGCAGCTCATGACGCCGGGCCAGCAGATTCCCAACGTGATGGGCGGCTACCTCGAGAAGGGCGCCAAGGCCGTGATCGACATGCAGGAGGAGCTGCGCAACCAGGCGCTCAAGCTCTTCTCGGGATTCCCGTATCCCAACGCCCAGGGCGAAGCGCCGGTTGAAAAGCCCCGCGCCAAGGCCGGCAAGGCGAAGGCCGCGCCACGCAAAGCGCGCCAGCGCAAATAGGCGAGCAGAGATGGCGCGTTCCGCGTCCCGTGCGCGTCCCGCACCGGCCCCGCGAGTAGGGTTCGTCTCGCTCGGCTGTCCCAAGGCCCTGGTCGACAGCGAATCGATCCTCACGCAGTTGCGCGCCGAGGGCTACGACATCGCGCCCACCTACGAGGGCTCCGACCTCGTCGTCGTGAACACGTGCGGCTTCATCGATTCGGCGGTGCAGGAGTCCCTCGATGCGATCGGCGAGGCGCTCGCGGAGAACGGCAAGGTGATCGTGACCGGTTGCCTCGGCGCGAAAGAGGGCGGGGACGCCGTCCGCAAGATCCATCCGCGCGTTCTCGCCGTCACCGGGCCGCACGCCACGCAGGAAGTCATGACCGCGGTGCACGCGCACCTGCCCAAGCCCCACGATCCGTTCGTGGACCTCGTTCCGCCGCAGGGCATTCGTCTCACGCCGAAGCACTACGCGTATCTCAAGATCTCCGAAGGCTGCAACCACCGCTGCACGTTCTGCATCATTCCGTCGATGCGGGGCGACCTGGTGAGCCGGCCCGTGGGCGACGTGATGAAGGAGGCCGAGACGCTCGTGAAGTCGGGCGTGAAGGAACTCCTGGTGATTTCGCAGGACACCAGCGCTTATGGCGTCGACGTGAAATACCGCACGGGATTCTGGGGCGGCAAGCCGCTTCGCACGCGCATGACGGAGCTTTGCCGCGCGCTGGGTGAGCTCGGCGTGTGGGTTCGCCTGCACTACGTGTATCCGTATCCCCACGTGGACGAGGTGATCCCGCTCATGGCGGAAGGCCGGATCCTTCCCTACCTCGACGTTCCCTTCCAGCACGCGAGCCCGCGGATCCTCAAGCTCATGAAGCGGCCCGCTTCCAGCGAGAAAAACCTCGAGCGCATCCATGCCTGGCGCGAGGCGTGTCCCGACATCACCATCCGCTCCACGTTCATCGTGGGCTTTCCCGGCGAGACAGACGCGGAGTTCGAGGAGCTTCTCGAATTCATCGGCGAGGCGGAGCTCGATCGCGTGGGCTGTTTCGCCTATTCACCGGTGGAGGGCGCGAGCGCCAACGACCTGCCGGGGTCCGTCCCCGAGGAAGTGAAGGAGGAGCGCCGCGCGCGTTTCATGCAGGCGCAGGCGAAGGTGAGCGCGGCGAGGCTCGCGCGAAAGGTCGGGCGCACGGTCGAGGTGATGGTCGATGCGGTCGATGGCGCGAAGGCGATCGCGCGCAGCGCCGCCGATGCGCCGGAGATCGACGGCGTCGTCCGCGTCTCCGGAGCGCGGGACGCGAAGCCCGGCGACATGATGCGCGTCAAGATCACTGCCGCCTCCGAACACGACCTCGAAGGAAAAATGGCCGCATGACCTTGCCCCCGCGAGTCCGCGCAGCCCTCATCCACCTGGGCATCAGCGCGACGATCGCGCTCATCGTCTTCTTCGGCATCTACTTCGTGTGGTATCCCGGCGTCCTCTTCGACGGAGCCGGCGGCAAGGAGCTGTTCCTCCTCATCGTGTGCGTGGATGTGACGGTCGGCCCGTTGGTCACGCTGGTCATCTTCAAGCCGGGCAAGTGGGGCCTCAGGTTCGATCTCGTCTGCATCGCGATCGTGCAGCTCACGGCGCTCACTTACGGCATCTGGGTGATGTTCGAGGCGCGTCCCGTCTACATCGCATTCGCCGTGGACCGCTTCGCGATCGTGCGCGCCAACGGTTTTCCGCCCGGCGCGCTGGAAAAGGGCCACCCCAAGGGTTACGACAACCTGTCGTGGACCGGGCCGAAATTCATCGGCACGAAGCTTCCCACCGACGTCGACGAGCGGTTCAACGTCATGATCTCGGGATTCGCCGGCGTGGACGTCGAGTACTACCCGCAGTACTACGTGCCGTACGACGAGGTGCGGACCTTCGTGAAGGTGGCGGGGCTGCCGCTGTCGACGCTGCGAAAACGCAACCCCCAGCGCCTCGCCGACATCGAAGCCGCGATCGCCAGGACGGGCCGGAAGGAAGACGACCTTCGCTTCGTGCCGATGCGCGCGGGATCGAACGACCTCACCGTGCTCATCGACAAGGCGACGGGCGACGTGCTGGAGATCGCGCCGCTCGTGCCCTGGGACGAAACCTAGCTGCTATTGCTTGGTGAGCTTCTTGTCGACGACCTTGATCTTGTCGCCGACCTGGAAGCTCGTCGGCTGGGCGAAGTTGAAGGTGCGGTTCCCGCCATTGTCCATCTTGAGCTTCACCACGTAGGTCACCGAGCTGTTCTTGTTCTTCTCGATCTGGTTGCCCGCGTAGGCGCCGCCCGCGGCGCCCGCGACTGTCGCCACCGTGTTGCCGCGGCCGCTGCCGACCTGGTGACCGATCACGCCTCCGACGATTCCGCCGAGCACCGCGCCGCCGCCGCTGGACTGTCCTTCCTGCTTCACGGTCTGCACATCCACCACCGTGCCGCAATCGGGCGCGGGGCTGCATTGCGCGAAAGCGATCGAAGCGGCCAGGGATGCGGCCGCCGCTGCCAACGAATATCCGATATTGCGTTTCATTCGTGCCTCCGCGAGTCGATTTGTTGTGTGGTGCGAAAAAAGGATAGCACGCGCCTTGTTACGTTTCCGCGCGCTTCAGTTGAGGAAAGAGGATCACGTCCCGGATCGACGGGCTGTCGGTGAAGAGCATCGCCAGCCGGTCGATGCCGATGCCTTCGCCCGCGGTGGGCGGCAGGCCGTACTCAAGCGCGCGCACGTAGTCCGCGTCGTAGTACATCGCCTCTTCGTCGCCCGCTTCCTTGGCCTTCGCCTGCGAGAGGAAGCGCGCGGCCTGGTCTTCGGGATCGTTCAATTCCGAGAATCCGTTGGCGATCTCGCGCCCCGTGATGAAGAGCTCGAAGCGGTCCGTCACCGCGGGGTCCTTGTCGTTCGCGCGGGCGAGCGGCGAGACGTCCACGGGGTGCGCGATGATGAACGTGGGCTCGACGAGCTTTTCCTCGGTGGTCGCCTCGAAGAGCTTCAGCTGCAGGAGTCCCAATCCGTCGGTCGGAAAGACTTCCGCCCTTCCTTCGAGCGCCTTGCGCAGGAACGCCGTGTCGCCCAGCTGCGACGCCGAGTACTGCGGGTTGTACTTCGCGATCGCCTCGGCCATGGTGAGGCGATCGAATTTCCTCGCCAGGTCGATCGTCGCGCCCTGGTAGGTGAGGGTCGTGGTGCCGAGCACTTCCAGCGCCACTTCGCGCAGCAGCGCCTCCGTGAGGTCCATGAGGTAATGGAAGTCCTGGTAGGCCTCGTAGAACTCGAGCATCGTGAATTCGGGATTGTGGCGCGTCGAGATCCCTTCGTTGCGGAAATTGCGGTTGATCTCGAAGACCTTCTCGAGGCCGCCGACCGTGAGGCGCTTCAGGTAGAGCTCGGGCGCGATGCGCAGGTAGAGATCCATGTCGAGCGCGTTGTGGTGCGTCTTGAAGGGACGCGCCGCGGCGCCGCCGGGGATGGGCTGCATCATCGGCGTCTCGACTTCGAGGTAGCCGCGGTCCACGAAGAACTCGCGGATCGCCTGGACCATCTTCGAGCGGATCTCGAATACGCGCCGCGACTCCGGGTTCACGATGAGGTCCACGTAGCGCTGGCGGTAGCGCTGCTCCATGTCGGCAAGGCCGTGGAATTTCTCGGGCAACGGGCGCAGCGACTTCGACAGCAGCCGGATCTTCGAGGCGTGCACCGAGAGCTCGCCCTTCATCGTCTTGAAGACGGTGCCCTCGACGCCGAGGATGTCGCCGAGATCCCAGTGCTTGAACGCCTCGTGCGCCTCGGCGCCCGTCACGTCGTTGTTCACATAGACCTGGATCTGGCCGCTCATGTCCTGGAGCGTGGCGAACGACGCCTTGCCCATGACGCGCTTCAGCATCATCCGGCCCGCGACCACGGCGTGCGGTTTCTCGCCTTCGAGCGCGGCCTTGTCCTTGCCGTCGTGGAAACGGTGCAGGTCCGCGGCGAGGTCCTTGCGGCGGAAGTCGTTGGGGAACGCGTGGCCGTGCTCGCGGATCTTCGCGAGCTTCGAGCGCCGCTCGGCGATGATCTGGTTTTCGTCCTGGGGGAGTTCGTTATTGGACATTGTGGGTACCGGGGCGAATCGAAGGGGGGATTTGACCGCAGAGGCGCGCAGAGGATACGCAGAGGATACGCAGAGGAACTAAGAGCTCAAAACCCGGCGACGGATGCCGGTGCGGAGATGCGCAACGTTGAAATTGATGAGAAGCCCCAGCGGCTTTGCCGCGAGCTTGAGATAAGTGAGCAATTGCGAGTCGTGGACGGCCAGCAAAGAATCGACAGACTTCACTTCGAGGATTGCCTTGTCCTCCACTAGAAGATCGAGTCGAAACCCACAGTCGAGGGCGATGCCGTCGAAGTTGACGGGTATCGGAACCTGCCTCTTGAATTCCAGGCCTTCCCGAGAAAGCGCCCTGCAGAGGCATGCTTCGTATGCGCTCTCCAGCAATCCCGGCCCCAACGCAGAATGCACCTTCATCGCGCAACCGATGATTCGGCGGGACAAGTCCGGCAAGACGTCCTCTGCGTATCCTCTGCGTATCCTCTGCGCGCCTCTGCGGTCCAATTCCACCGTCGATCCTCCAACGTGCGTTCGAAATACTCCCAGTAACGCACATTGCCGGTTGCTGCTGACTTCCGTTCTTCATGACGCTCAGTGCACCTTGTCCTGCGAGATATCCATGATGAGGCGGGCGGCGAGATAGAGGCGCGGCTCGATGCTCGAGATGAGGATGTATTCGTCGTCGGCGCTGTGGGCGCCGAACCCCTGGAGGCCGAAGCGCTCGACCACGGCGTTCTTCGTTTTCAACGCGGCGAAGGCCGCGTCGGTGCCGCCGCCCTCGGCCTTGTCGTCCACGGCGAGCGACTTGCCGAGCTCGCGGTAGATCTCCTGCGCATGGCGCGCGACGGCGATCGAGGCGGGCGTGGCCTGCAACGGGGGGCGGCGCCGCTCGAACTCCATCTCCACCTTCACGTTCGGCACGATCGTGTGCGTGATCTTCTCGCGCACCTCGCGCTCGATGCGGTCGTAGTCGTCGACGCTGTTCACACGCACGTCGGCGAAAGCCTCGGCCGATTCGGGGATGACGTTGTGCGAGCCGCTTCCGGCTTTCGAGTTGGTCCAGTTCATCTTGAGGCCGGTGTTCGGATCCGAGAGGTCCTTGGTCTGGAGGATCTGGTTCGAGAGCTCGACCAGCGCATTCACGCCGCGCTCGGGCGAGGAGCCCGCGTGGGACGCCTTGCCCTTCACGCGCAGGATCACGGCGCCGATGCCGGACGTCGCGAGCGAAAGTTTGTCGTTCGCGATGCGCGATGCCTCGAATGACATCGTGACGTCGTTCTCCGCGCCATTCTTCGTGAGCTGGGCTCGCGCCCCGGGCGAGCTGATCTCCTCGTCGCCGTTGGAGAGCACAGTGAGCGTCGCGTAGTCGTGGAAGTTGAGCGCCTGCAGCTCGGCGACCGTGTGGATCATGAGCGCCACGCCTTGTTTGTCGTCGGCGATGGCGAGGCCGTAAGCCTTGTCGCCGTCGATGCGGAACGGCTGGCGCGCGAGCATGCCGCGGCGATACACGGTGTCCATGTGTCCGATGAGGAGGATCTTCCGAGTGCCCGTCCCGCGGAAGACGGCCTTCACCATGCGCCCGACCTTCGGCGGCGTGTCCTCCATCCGGTAGGTATCGGCGCCGGGCTCGATGAATTCCACTTCGCCGCCGAGCGCCTTCAGCTTCTCCGCGATAAGCGCGGAGATGCGGTCCAATCCTTCGCGGTCGTCGCTGCCCGATTCGATCTCCACGAGCTGCTTCAACGTATCGAGCAGCGGTTGTTTCTGGGCCTGCGCCTGCGCGAGGACCGGTGCGACGGGATCGGCGATCGCGGAGAGCGCGAAGAGGGAGAGGCAGGCAGCGGCGAGGCGAAAGGTAGTCATGATTTCGAGGGGGGTTGGCTAAACCACAGAGACCACAGGGACCACAGAGGAAAGCAATGTGGGCCGTGAATTGATTATCGTGCCAGGCGGCGAATACCGTGTCGCAAGTTCGTCGCGTTGAAGTTCATGAGAAGTCCGATTCGCAGATCGCACAGCTTCAGGTACGTAAGGACTTGAGCTTCGTGCACGGGGAGAAGCTGTGGGCATGCCTTCAGCTCCAGTAGAACTGAATTCTGCACGATGACGTCCGCGCGAAATCCACAGTCTAGATTCAGCCCCTTGTAGATGAGTGGTATCGGAACCTCGAGACGAAACGGGATCCCCGCCAGCGCAAGCTCTCGCGAAAGGCATTGACGGTATGCGCTTTCCAGCAACCCGGGTCCGAGTAGCCGGTGCACCTCGATCGCCGCGCCGATAACGCGCCTCGTGAGGTCCCGATGCGGATATTCCAGCGACATGAGCGCCACTTTGCCTTCCTCTGTGGTCTCTGTGGTCTCCGTGGTTCATGATTTTCGTTTGAATTTACACGCCCTGCTTGAGGCTTGCGGTGATGAATTCGTCGAGGTCGCCGTCGAGGACCTTCTGCGTGTTTCCCTCTTCGACGTTCGTGCGGAGGTCCTTGATGCGCGATTGGTCGAGCACGTACGAGCGGATCTGGTGGCCCCAGCCGATGTCGGTCTTGGCGTCTTCCATCGCCTGCTTCTTCTCGGTCTTCTTGCGAAGCTCGAACTCGTAGAGCTTGCTCTTCAGCATCGCCATGGCTTCGGCGCGGTTCCTGTGCTGCGAGCGGTCGTTCTGGGAAGAAACGACGATGTTCGTGGGCAAGTGGGTGATGCGCACCGCGGAGTCCGTCTTGTTCACGTGCTGGCCGCCCGCGCCCGAGGCCCGGTACGTATCGATGCGAAGGTCCGCGGGATTGATCTCGATCTCGATCGTCTCGTCCACTTCGGGATAGACGAAGACGCTCGCGAACGACGTGTGGCGCCGCGCGTTCGAATCGAAGGGCGACTTGCGAACGAGGCGGTGGATCCCGTTCTCGGTGCGAAGGTGCCCGAACGCGTAGGGCCCCGTCACCTTGATCGAAGCGCTCTTCAGGCCCGCGACCTCGCCGGCGCTTTCGTCCAGCAGCTCCGTCTTGAAGCCCTTCTTGTCGCAGTACTTGAGGTACATGCGCAGCAGCATCGAGACCCAGTCCTGCGCCTCGGTGCCGCCCTGGCCCGCGTTGAGGTCGACGAAGCAGTTGTTCGGGTCCATCGGGTCGTCGAACATCCGGCGGAACTCGAGGTCCTCGACGAGCTTCGCGACGCCCTGCACGTCGGTCGCGACGGACTCGAGAGTTTCGTCGTCGCCTTCGCCCCTCGCGAGCGCGAAGAGCTCGCCCGAATCCTTCAGCCCGGATTCGATCTTCTCGACTGTATCGACAGTGGATTCGAGCGTGCGGCGTTCGCGGCCGAGGTCCTGGGCGCGCTTGGCGTCGTCCCAGATCTTCGGGTCTTCGAGGGTGCGGACGACCTCTACGAGTCGCGACTTCTTCGCGTCGTAGTCAAAGATACCTCCGGAGCTCCGCGGAACGCGCGGCGAGATCCTGGAGGGTGTTCTGGATGATGTTCAGGCGATCGGATTCCATGGGGCGCAATTATAAGGCACGCGCCTAGCGGGGATGGTCGAGCACCAGCTGCACGCTCGAAGTGCCCTGGTATTCGTTGATGTCGAGGCGATACACGGCTTCCACGGATTCGGGAACGAGGTCGGCGCTGCCGAAGCGGATCGCGGAGAAGCGCTGGCGCCCCAGCACGAGCATGAGCTTCAGGTGCTTGTCGCCCACGACGCGCTGGGACTCGACCGCGAACCGTCCGGAGAAGCGCGGCTCGGGAAAGCCCTGGCCCCAGACCTGGTCGCGGATGGCCTGCGCGAAATCGATCGTCATCTCCCGGGGCTCCAGCTCGCCATCGGTCTCGATGCGCTGCTCGAGGTCCGAAGGCGTGAGCGCGTCGCGTGCGACCGACTCGAAGGCGGCGCGGAAGCGATCGAGCGCGCCGGCCGCGATCGTGGCGCCCGCCGCGGCCGCGTGCCCGCCGAATCGCTCGATCATTCCTGGATGGCGCTTGTCCACGAGGTCGAGCGCATCGCGCAGGTGCAGGCCCGGAATCGATCGCCCCGATCCCTTCAGGCGCCCATCGGATTCCGCGGCGAACGCGAAGACGGGCCGGTGGAAACGATCCTTCAGTCGCGACGCGAGCAGGCCCACGACGCCCGCGTGCCACTCGGGCCGGTGCAGGCTCAACGTATATCCGTCGCCGGGGTCGATGCCCGCGAGCATCTCGAGCGCCGACTCCTGCATCTCGACCTCGATCTCGCGCCGCTCCCGGTTGAGCCGGTCGAGCTTGCCCGCGAGGTCGATGGCGCGCGACGCATCGTGAGCGAGAAGGCACTCGATGCCGAGCGACATGTCCTGGAGGCGGCCCGCCGCATTGAGGCGCGGACCGGCGGAGAACGCGAGGTCGTAGGCGCTCGCGACCTTCGCGGAGCGTCCCGCGATGTCAAGCAGCGCTGCGATTCCTGGCGAGGCCTTGCCCGCGCGAATGCGCGCGAGCCCCTGCGCCACGAGGATGCGGTTGTTCGTATCGAGCTTCACGACGTCGGCGACCGTTCCCAGCGCCACGAGGTCGAGGAGCTCCGCGAGGTTGGGCTCGGGCTTGGCCACCGTGAATGCGCCGCGGCGGCGGAGCTCCGCGCGAAGCGCGAGCATCGTATAGAAGATCACGCCCACGCCCGCGAGGTTCTTGCTGGGAAACCCGCACCCGGCCTGGTTCGGGTTCACGATGCATGCGGCCGCGGGCGCGCGATCGCCCGGAAGATGATGGTCGGTCACGAGCACGCGCATCCCGAGTCGATTCGCTTCCTCGATTCCCTCGACCGCCGCGATGCCGTTGTCCACGGTGATGAGCACGTTCGGCGAGCGCGAAGCCGCCTCGCGCACGATCTCGGGCGTGAGGCCATAGCCGTGCTCGAAGCGATTCGGCACGAGGTAGTCCACGATGGCGCCGAACGCGCGCAGCGCCTTCACGCCCACGGCGCACGCCGTCGCGCCGTCGGCATCGTAGTCGGCCACGATGAGGAGCTTTTCGCGCTGCTCGATCGCGTCGGCGAGAAGGCGCGCCGCGTCGTCGACGCATCGCAGGCGATCCGGAGGCACGAGTCCCTTCAACGACGATTCGAGCTCGGCCGGCGACGAGAGGCCGCGCGCCGCATAGAGGCGGGCGAGACGTGGGTCGCATCCCGCGGCCGCGAGGCGCTCCACGATGGCGGGATCGGCCTCGCGCCGGACGATCTCAGGCATGAGCGGCGATCGCCTTCCTGCCGCGGAACCAGCGCCAGCGCGACAACGAAGTGAGCGTGGCGACGCGCGTGCGGTCCTCGCCGGGCAGGATGATTCGCACGGTCCCGTGGCGCGCGATGGCGGAGCCCAGGTCGTCGAACCAGCGCCCGTCCAGGTCCACGGTCGCGACGAGCCATGCGAGCGCGTCGCCGCGCCGCAGCCATCGCGTGAGGCTGTCCACGACCAGGAGCGTCGGATTTCCGGGCGCGATCTCCTCGAGCCCGGCGGGCAGCGGCTGCGCCTCCGCTTTCGAAAGCCGTGCGATGCCGAGGGAGAATGGATCGACGGCGTGGACGATCCCGTAACGGCGCTCGAGATTCGCGGGCCGCGGACCTTCGCCCCAGAACCACACGCTGTTCGCCGCGGGCTTCGGGGCCCGCTTCGCGTTGACCTCGTGCTCCGAGAGCGTCATCTGCGATTCCGTGAGCGCCGAAGGCCAGTTGATGCGGCCGCGCCCGCGCGGAAGCATCCCGAATACGTTGCGGCCGAAGGCGCGTTCGAGCGGCACGGTCGTGGGAGATTCGCCGGCGGGCACGCGCACGTACCAGCGCTCCGGCGAGACGGCCTGCCATTCGAGGCCATCGGACGCGAAGTGTTCCCGCAACGACGAGACGAGCGAGGCCGTCTCGCCGGTCGTGAGCTCGAGCACCGCGGGATCGTGCAGCACCACCGCGTCGCGATCCACGCGAAGGTGAACGGGATCGGCCCGGATCCATTCGCCGGCGGTGTCGACGCCTTCGCCCGCAAGGCATATGGCCGCGTGGGGAATGGCTTGCCCGAGGCCATGCTCGGCGGCGATCCATCCATGGCTTCCCCCGGTTTCCGCGACTGAAAGATCGGCGCGCGAGAGCCAACGCTCGAGATTCGGCAGGCGCACGGAGCGCATCGCCGGCGGGGCGTCGGGGGCAGGCAGCAGGTCGGGAACGACGATATCGAGGGGCATTGCCGAAGCGGTCGGTTACGGGTCCGATTATTACGCGATAATCGGGGCCGATGCGACCCTACGAGCTCTTCATCGGCCTTCGCTATACCCGCGCCAAGCGCCGAACGCAATTCATCTCCTTCATCTCGCTCATCTCGATCGCCGGCATCGCGCTGGGGATCTGGGCGCTGATCACCGTGATGTCCGTGATGAACGGCTTCGAGAAGGAGATCCGCGCGCGGATCCTCGGCGCCGCGGCCCACATCCAGATCCTGGGCGGCGAGCAGGGCTTCAGCGACTGGGAGGCCGTGGCCGCCGCGGCGAAGCAGAACCCCGAAGTCGTCGCGGCCGCGCCTTTCGTGAACGCGCAGGGCCTGCTCTCGACGGGCACGTCGGTTCGCGGCGTGTTCGTGCGCGGCATCGTTCCGGAGCTCGAGGAGACGGTCGACGATTTCAGCAGCCACATGCGGCGCGGGACGCTCGTGTCGCTGCGGCCCGGCGAGTTCGGCATCGCGCTGGGTATCGGCGTCGCGCGCGCGCTTCGCGTGGATGTCGGCGATCGCGTGACGCTCATCTCCCCGCAGGGACAGGTCACGCCCGCCGGCCTCATGCCGCGCCTGAAGCAGTTCACGGTCGTGGGCATCTTCGCGATGGACCACAACGAGATCGATTCGGCGCTCGCGCTGGTGAACATGCGCGATGCCCAGGCCCTCTACCGGATGGAATCGAACGCGAGCGGCGTGCGCCTCAAGGTCCGCGACATCGACCGCGCGCCGCAGGTTGCGCGCGCCATCGAGAAGCTCGTGCCCGCCGAAGCCTGGGTCTCGGACTGGACCCAGCAGAACGTGAACTACTTCCGGGCGATCCAGATCGAGAAGCGGATGATGTTCATCATCCTCACGCTCATCATCGCGGTGGCGGCCTTCAACCTGGTCTCGACGCTGGTGATGGTCGTGACCGACAAGCATCCCGACATCGCGATCCTGCGCACGCTCGGCGCTTCGCCCGGCAGCATCATGAAGATCTTCATGGTGCAGGGCGTCGTGATCGGCCTCGTGGGCACGCTCTTCGGCGTGGTCTTCGGCGTGATCACCGCGCTCAACATCACCGTGATCGTGCCGGCCGTCGAGCACGCGCTCAATTTCCAGATCCTCTCGCGCGAGGTGTACTACATCAGCGAGCTGCCCTCGGACCTGCACTTCTTCGACGTCGCATGGACCGCGGCGCTGTCGCTCGTGCTCTCGTTCGTCGCGACGCTCTACCCGAGCTGGCGCGCCGCCCGCGTGAATCCCGCCGAGGCGCTCCGCTATGAATGACGAACGCGGTCACCCCCGCGAAGGCGGGGGCCCAAGCAAAGCCGGCAATGCAGTGGTCTTGTCCTGCTCGGGACTCACGAAAACCTACGGTCTCGGCAATACCGCGGTGCCGGTTCTTCGCGGCGTCGATCTCGAGGTGCGCGGCGGCGAATCGGTTGCGATCGTCGGGGCTTCGGGCAGCGGCAAGAGCACGTTGCTGCACCTGCTCGGCGGCCTCGACCGGCCGAGCTCGGGTTCCGTCGCGCTGCTCGGCAAGGATCTCTTCGCGCTTGCCCCGCGCGCGCAGGGCGAGCTTCGCAACCAAGCGCTCGGGTTCGTCTACCAGTTCCACCACCTGCTGCCGGAGTTCTCGGCGCTCGAGAACGTGGCGATGCCGCTCACGATCCGTCGCGCTCCCGAGCGCGAAGCCGCGGAGCGCGCCGCGGCGATGCTCGAAGAGGTGGGACTGGGCCACCGGCTGGCCCACCGTCCCGGCGAGCTTTCGGGTGGAGAGCGCCAGCGCGTCGCCGTCGCCCGCGCGCTCGTCACCAATCCCGCGTGCGTTCTCGCCGACGAGCCCACGGGCAACCTCGATCGCGAGAACGCGGCGAAGGTCTTCGACCTCATCGTCGAGCTCAACCGCAAGCACGAGGCGGCCTTCGTGATGGTCACGCACGATCCGCAACTCGCGGCCCGCATGGACCGCAAACTCACGATCGGTGACGGACGGATCGCCTAGGGATCGCCTAGGGGTCAGACCCCGAATTATTTCTCGAGGGACCGCCAGAGATACCAGCAGGCGACCGAACGGTAGGGCGCCCAGCGCTCGCCGATCTTGCGCATCTTCTCCTTCTTGATGGCGCGTCCCGAATTGAAGTGGCGTTCCATCGCGCGGCGGATGCCCAGGTCGTCGACGGGCAGCAGGTCGGGGCGCCACAGGTGGAACATGAGGAACATCTCCGCGCTCCAGCGGCCGATGCCCTTCACCTGGACGAGCTCCTCGATGACGGCCTCGTTCTCCATCTTCGCCCAGCGGCGCGGCTTGAGGGCGCCCGTCGCGAAGTGGGACGCGAGGTCGCGCACGTAGCGCGCTTTCGCATTGGAAAGGCCGCAGGCGCGAAGCGCTTCGTGCTCGAGCGCGGCGACCTTGGCCGGCGTCACGTCTACCGCGCATTCCGCGAACCGGTTCCAGATGGACTGGGCCGCCTTGGTCGAGATCTGCTGGCCGACGATCGCTCGCGCGAGCGTCTGGAAGGCGTCGCCGCGCGACTCCATGTCCACGTCGCGGCACGAACGCATGATCTCCTTCAGCACCGGGTCGCTCTTCCGGAGGTGCTTCTTCGCGTCGTTCCAGTACTCCGGCGTCACGAGGCCCGCGACCCGCGGCACTCCACGGGCAGCCACTTCGGCGGGATGTTGGTGAGGTCGTCGCCGCTCACCTGCATGCCGCTGGGAACGGCGACGTCGTGGCACAGCCACGCGATGGGCACGATCTTCTGGTCGGGCACGACGGCGGGGCGCAGCGTGAGCACCAATCCGTCGAGCGCCTTGTGCGCGCTGTTGCCGAACGTGATCGTGATGGCGCCGTTCGCGACGTTCACGCCCTTCACGAGCTGGGAGACGATCTTGTCGGGGTCGGGCAATCCGGCCGTCTTGTTGTCCGGCGGCATGATGCCGGTTGCCGCATAGGTGGCCTGCACGGCGGGCTCGACCGCGGTCGCGAGCTGCATCGCATCCTTCACCTGGCGCTTGAGGACACCGTCCTGCATCGACGGAATCGCCATGAGCAGCAGCGCGCCCAGCGCGGCCAGCACCAGGAGCAGCTCGATCCACGTGAAGCCGCGTTCCATGGCGGCAATCATACCGCGTCGACCGCAAACGCCCGGCGCGCGTTGATGGCACATGCGGCTCTTCGTGGTCGCGTTCCTCTGGGGCGCCTGGTTCCTGCAACGCGAAGCGGAGTTGCCACGCGTGGCCCTCGCGCCCTGCGCGATCGCGCTCCTGCTTGCGCTCGCGCTCGTTCCCTCGCGGTTCGTTCTCGCGCGTGCCGCGATCCTCTGCATCGCGGGCGCGCTCGCGGGATTCGGCTGGGCCGCGTGGCGGGCGGAGGTCCGGCTCGCCGATGCGCTTCCGGTCGCGGAGGAGGGCGTGGATATCGCCATCTCGGGCGTCGTCGCTTCGCTGCCGCAGGTCACGCCTGCCGGGACGCGGTTCGTATTCGACGTCGATTCCGTCGAGTCTCCGGATGTCGTCGTTCCGGGCACGATCTCGCTCGCGTGGTACGCGGAACGCGGGAAGGGCGGAGCGGAAGGCATCGCGCCGCCATCGCTCACCGCGGGAGAGCGGTGGCGCCTCACCGTGCGACTGAAGCGCCCGCGCGGCCTTGCCAATCCCCACGGGTTCGAGCTGGAGCCCTGGGCCCTCGAGCGCGGCATTCGGGCGACGGGCTACGTCCGGTCGCGCACCTCGCCGCAGCGCATCGAGCCGAGGATCGAAGGATGGCCCTACACGCTGCATCGCTGGCGTGGCGAGATCCGCGATGCGATGACGGCTCGCCTCGGAGACGAACGATTCCGCGGCGTGCTCGTGGCGCTCGCCATCGGCGACCAGGACTCCATCGCCCAGGACGACTGGGAAGTGTTCTGGCGCACCGGCGTGGGACACCTCATGAGCATTTCCGGCTTGCACATCACGATGCTCGCCGCGCTCGCCGGATCGGTCGCGTTCCTCGCCTGGGTCCGCGTTCCATCGCTCGCGCTGCGCGTGCCCGCGCGCAAGGCGGCCGTCATCGTGGGCGTGGCAACTGCGCTCGCGTATTCGCTGATGACGGGCTATGCGGTGCCCGCGCAGCGGACCTTCGTGATGCTCGCGGTCGTCGCGGGTTGCGTGCTCGCGGACCGGCACGGCTCGCCTTCGCGCGTGCTGGCGCTCGCGGCGTTCGCCGTGACAATCCTCGATCCGTGGGCCGTGCTCTCGGCGGGGTTCTGGCTGTCGTTCGGCGCGGTCGCGTCGATCTTCCATGCCGTGGCGTTGCGCGCGGGGCGGCCGGGGAAGATCCACGCCGCGCTCGTCGAGCAGCTCGCGGTCACGCTCGCGATGATGCCGATGATGGTCGCGCTCTTCCAGCAGGTGTCGCTCGTTTCGCCGATCGCCAACGCGTTCGCGATCCCGGTGGTGAGCCTCGGTGTCGTTCCGCTCACGCTGGCAGGCGCCTTCCTTCCGCTGCCGTTCCTGCTCGATGCGGCGCACTGGGTCATGGAGATGACGATGATTCCGCTCGAGTGGCTCGCATCGAGCCCGCTCGCGACATTGGAGACTCACGAGCCGGCCGCGTGGACGGTCGTCGCCGCGCTCGCCGGATGCGCGTGGATCCTCGCGCCGCGCGGCGTGCCGCTGCGCTCGGCGGGAGGCCTGTGGATCGTGCCGATGTTCGCAGTGGCACCGCCCATGCCGGCGCCGGGCGACGCGTGGCTGGACGTGCTCGAGGTCGGCAACGGCCTCGCGATCGTCGTGCGCACCGCGTCCCATGCGCTGGTGTACGACACGGGACCGTCGTGGAGCGCCGAAGCCGATTCCGGCAACCGCATCGTCGTGCCGTTCCTTCGCGGCGAAGGCATCGCGCTCGACGGAGTGATCGTGACCCATGCCGACGACGATCACTCGGGCGGCGCTCATTCGATCGCCCATGCGCGTCCCTCGGCATGGCTGGTCACTTCGGTTCCGGACGAGGATCTCCGCGGGGCGTTCTCGACGTCACGGCGTTGCGAAGCCGGCGACCGATGGCGATGGGACGGCGTCACGTTCGAGATGCTCCATCCGTCCGCTTCGATCTACACCGAGACGGGCAAGCGCAAGGAGAACGATCGCGGTTGCGTCTTGCGCGTGTCGACTTCCGCGGCCTCGATCCTGCTCACGGCGGACGTGGAAGCGCGCGGCGAATCGGAGATGCTCGCCCGCGATCCCACGGCGCTTCACGCGTCGGTGATCGTCGTGCCGCACCACGGTTCGAAGACTTCTTCGACGCCGGCCTTCATCGACGCGGTCGGCGCGCGCATCGCGATCGCCTCGGTGGGATACCGCAATCGCTTCCATCATCCCGCCGAGGTCATCGTCGCGCGATACGCGTCGCGTGGCATCGAGTTCCATCGCACGGATCAGGAGGGCGCGATCCATATCGTGCTGCCGGCCGAAGCCACGAGGGCGATCACGGTGGAAGGCTACGCAAGGATCTCGCGACGCTACTGGAGTGAACGATGAGCCATCCCCTGTTCGCGGTATCCGTGGCTCGGACCGATCGCATATCATCTTCCAGCAGCCGCGCGAAAAAGGGACACGCATGACCACGATCATGGTGGTGGAGGACGATCCGGTATTCCTGAACCGGTTCTGCCGCATTATCGCCGCGGATCCGGAGCTGGCACTCTTCGCGGCGGTCCCCGACTGCGCTTCGGCACGGCAGGCGCTCGCCAAGAGCGCGCCCGATGTGCTCCTCACCGACCTCGGCCTCACCGACGGCAGCGGCATCTCGATCATTCGCGAGACCTCGCAGCGCTATCCCGGGACCGACATCATGGTCGTCACCGTTTTCGGTGACGAGGAGCACGTGCTGGCCGCGATCGAGGCCGGGGCCACGGGGTACATCCTGAAGGACAGCATTCCCGAAGCATTCGTCGGCCTCGTCAAGCAACTGCGCGCCGGCGGCTCGCCCATCAGCCCGATCATCGCGCGCCAGCTTCTCAATCGATTCAAGCCCGGCGCGGCTCCGGGCAATCCACGCCAGTCTCCCGAGCCGGCGCTTTCCGGACGCGAGTCCGAAGTCCTGTCCCTCATCGCCAAGGGGTTCAGCTTTGGCGAGATCGCGCGCCTGCTCGGCGTTTCTCCGCACACCGTCACCACTCACGTGAAGAAGATCTACCAGAAGCTCGCTGTGCATTCGCGCGGGGAGGCCGTGTATGAAGCCGGCAAGATGGGTCTTATCTAGGCTCGCGCTGGTGCTCTGTCTTCTGGGCGGCGGCAGCCTCGCGCTCGCCGATGCGGTGCAGCAGCTCGACGCGGCCCAGATCCTTCTCGGAGACACGCCCGGGCTCCCGCCGGACTCGGCGCCGTGGCAGCCCCAGACGCTCCCGGACAACTGGAACGTCTCCCGTCCGCAGGTTCACGGCTACAGTTGGTACCGGTTGCGCTTCGACCTTCCGCAGGTCACCGATGACCCGTATGCGGTGTACCTGCCGTGGCTGCGAACCATCGGCGCGGTCTACGTGAACGGCGTTCTCGTCGGGCGCACGGGCGAATTCGGCAACGTGCGCTTCGCGCCGCGTCCGCAGTACTTCGTGATTCCGGCACGACTGCTTCACGCGGGAATCAACACACTCCACATCCGCCTCTTCGTGAGCGAGGGCTGGCGCGGCGCGGTGTCGGCCGTCACGCTGGGTCCGGACACCCTGATCCGCCCCCGCTACGAATGGCGCTACTTCGTGCAGGTCACGGGGCCGCTACTGAGCAGCGCCCTTTCCGCAGCGCTCGGGCTGTTCATCCTGTTGCTGTGGCTCGGACGCCGGCACGAGTCGATGTACGGGTACTTCGGCCTGGTGGGGCTTTGCTGGGCCCTCGTCATGACACGGTATTTCCTGGGCGAGCCTCCGCTTCCCAATCCGGTGTGGATGACGCTACTGGGTGGCGCCCAGATCGCATCGAATGTGTTGCTATGCCTGTTCGCGTTGCGCTATGCGGGGTTGAAGTGGCCGCGAGTCGAGCGCGCCGTGTGGATCTGGGGCGCCGTTTCACTCGCCCTGTACGTGGGCGAGCTCACGTCGGTCACGCAGTCGTGGGGAAAGCTTGCCGAGTATTGGGGCTACTCCGAGATCATCGTCACCGCGGGTTGGCTTGCCGTCCTCGCCCGGGCCGGCTGGCGCAGGGCTCTGCCCGAAAGGCTCCTGGTCACGCTGGCGGTCGCATTCATCGGCGGAACGATGGTGCGGGACACGATCGCCGGAAGGCTCTTCGGGGCGCTCGACTTCCTCTACTACCCTTACAGCGCGCTGCCGATCTCCATCGCGATCGGCTGGGTCCTGGCCGATCGCTTCGTGCGCTCCCTCAATGAGTCCGAGCACCTGAACGCCCACCTCGAGGCCCGGGTGGGCGAGAAGCACGCCGAGCTGGAGGAAAACTACAGGCGCATGCACGAGCTCGAAGGGCAACGCGCGGTAGCCGCGGAACGCCAGCGCATCATGAGCGACATGCACGATGGCGTGGGCGGGCAACTCATCTCGACGCTGAGCCTGGTCGAACAAGGAGAGCTCTCCCAGGCGGAAGTGGCGGCGGCGCTGCGCGAATGCCTCGACGACCTGCGCCTCACCATCGATTCGCTGGAGCCCACGGAGCACGACCTGCTGCCGGTGCTCGGGAACCTGCGCTACCGCCTCGACGAGCGCTTGAAGAAGCAGGGGATCGACCTCGACTGGCAGGTGAACGATATTCCCAAGCTCTCCTGCCTTACCCCGCAGAACGTGATGCATGTGCTGCGCATCCTGCAGGAGGCGTTCAGCAACGTGATGCAGCACGCGCGAGCGAACCAGGTGCGCGTCGAGACCGGGGTCGATCCGCTCGGCGAGAACGTCTACATCCGGGTGCGCGACAACGGCACCGGCTTCACCGAAGACCGGCCCGGGCACGGCCTTGCGAACATGCGCCGGCGCGCCCAGGTCATCGGAGCGCAGCTCCGCGTCGAGCCCTCCCCGACGGGGACCACGCTCAGCCTGCTGCTTCCGGTCTAGCTTCGGCATACCGCGATCACGGGATACCGTCTCGCATTCGCGGGATTGGCCGTCGCGCGCGCCTTCCGTAGCTTGGGGGTGCCTGACCGCGGGCGTTTTCGAGGACGAGACCATGGACGCGAAGCACCACGGCAACAACCCGGACCAGGGCCTGGGCGGCCTCGTCTGCGCGGCGTTGCTGGGAGCCGTCGTCCTGCTCATTACGGCGGCTGGGCTCTGCCATGTCTCGGCTACCTGCCGCTTGCTGATTTGAAGAGAGCCGTTCCCCTCAACCATTCAAGGAGGCACCATGAAAACAATGAAGACCCTGCTTGCCACGCTCTGCATCCTTCCGGCGCTCGCACTGGCGCAGGAGTCCAGGCCTTACACATTTGGCCCCGTGACCGCGGTCTCGTACATCAAGGTGAAGCCTGGGCATTTCGATGAGTACATGCAGCACCTCGGCGGCACGTACCGGAAGCAGATGCAGGCGTTCCAGAAAGCCGGTCTCGTCCTGGACTACAAGGTGTACGCCGCGACGCCCCGCACACCCGCCGATCCGGACGTGATCCTCACCGTGGTCTACCCGAACTATGCCGCGCTCGACAAGAATGCCGACTTCGACGCCCTGTCCCAGCAGGTGGCCGGCACGATCACGACGCAGAACAAGGCCTACGGCGACCGCGGTGCGATTCGCGAAGTGCTCGGAGGGATGCTGACGCAGGAGATTATTCTCAAGTGACGCGAACCTCCGCGCCATGGGCGGCGACGCAATGAGAACGGCCCGCCATTTGGCGGGCCTTCTGCGGCCTATATGGCGCTCTCGGGCTTGCGCCGAAGATCGAGCGTCGTCGGGAAGCTCGGATTGCGCGCTTCCTTCGTGACCTGCATCGGCCCGGGCGAATGTCCCATGGGCTGGAAGCGCGCGACTCGCCGCGCCTCCGCCTCGAGCGCGTTCACGGGGAAAGTCGAGTAGCTGCGTCCCCCGGGATGCGTGACGTGGTACGTGCAGCCGCCGAGCGAGCGTTCGTTCCAGAGATCGACGAGGTCGAAGACGAGCGGCACGTGAATTCCGATCGTCGGATGCAGCGCCGAAGGCGGCGCCCACGCGCGGTAGCGAACGCCCGCCACGAACTCCCCCGCCTTTCCGGTCGCCGTCATCGGCACGACGCGCCCGTTGCACGCGATCGCATGACGCTCGGGATTGATGCGCGTCGCCTTCACCTGCAGGCGCTCCACCGAGGAATCCACGTAGCGTGACATGCCCGTCTGCGCGACCTCTTCCCCGAGGACGTGCCACGGCTCGATCGCCTGGCGCAGCTCGATCTCGATGCCGTCGTAGGAGACGGTGCCATAGCGCGGGAAGCGGAACTCGAGGAACGGCCCGAACCACTCGGATGCGAAGGCATAGCCGGCGGCGGAGAGATCGTGCACGACGTCGTGCAGGTCCTGCGCCACGAAATGAGGCAGCATGAATTCATCGTGCAGCCGCGTATCCCATCGCACGAGCTTGCCGCGATAGGGCTTGTCCCAGAAACGCGCGACGAGCGCCCGCAGCAGCAGCACCTGGACAAGGCTCATCCGCGCGTGGGGCGGCATCTCGAAGGCGCGCAGCTCGAGCAATCCGAGGCGGCCTGTTGCGCTTCCCGGCGCGTAGAGCTTGTCGATCGAGAATTCCGCGCGATGCGTGTTTCCCGTGAGGTCCACGAGGAAGTTGCGAAGGATGCGGTCCACGAGCCACGGCTTTTCGTTCGGCTTGCCCACGCGGAACTGCGCATCGAGCTGCTCGAAGGCGATCTCGAGCTCGTACAGCGTGTCGGTCCGTGCCTCGTCCACGCGCGGCGACTGGCTGGTGGGCCCGATGAACATCCCGGAGAAGAGATACGAGAGCGCCGGATGGTTCTGCCAGTAGGCGATGAGGCTTCGCAGCAGGTCGGGACGACGGAGCATGGGGCTGTCGGCGGGATTGGCCGCGCCCAGCGTGACGTGGTTGCCGCCGCCCGTGCCGGCGTGGCGCCCGTCGAGCATGAACTTGTCGGTTCCGAGGCGGGCGAGGCGCGCTTCCTCGTACAGCACTTCCATGCGATGCGTGAGCTCGTCCCAGGTGGACGAGGGATGGATGTTCACCTCGATCACTCCGGGGTCGGGCGTGATCGCGAAGCGGCCCAGGCGAGGATCCTCGGGCGGCGCGTAGCCTTCGAGGCGAGCTCGCACGCCGAGTGCCTGGACGGTTGCGTCGACCGCGTGCGCGAGCGAGATGAAATCCTCGAGGAGCGTCACGGGCGGGAGGAAGACGCGCAGCTTGCCCTCGCGCACCTCGACGCAAAGGGCGGTCTTCACGACCTCTCGCGAGGCGCCCGGTGACACGCGCTTCGCGTGGCCGCGCTTCGCGGCGGTCGCGCTCTTCGCGGGCTTGCGGCGGCCCAGCGCATCACGCCTGTCGAAGGGATCCGGAGGAATGTCCGCCTCGTCTTCCTCGGGCAACTGCGCGGGCAGCGACGACAACGGCAATCGATATCCCATCGGCGAGTCGCCCGCCGTGAGGAACACGTTGCCGCGGCGAAGGGGCCACGGCGAGCTCTGCCATTTCGTCTCGTTCACGGGCTTCGCGCGCGGAACCGCCTTGAGCGGCAGCACGTACCCCACGGGCGCGCCCGCGTCCGCGTCTTCGGGCGCGACTCCCGGCGGCAGGTTCGATTCATCTCGCAGGAGGATCCAGGGATCCTCGTAGGCGGGCAGGGCGTAGTCGGGAGAAAGCCCGAGGAGCGACGCGAGCTCTTCGACGAAGCGTCGCGCGTCTTCGTGAGTGGCAGCGGCGGTCACGTCGGGGGAATCGTCGTCGCTTTCCCAGAGCGGCACGCCATCCTTTCGCCACAGGCACGAGAAAGCCCAGCGCGGCAGCGGCTCGCCGGGATACCACTTGCCCTGGCCGAAGTGCAGCATGCCGCCGGGCGCGAAGCGGCGGCGCAGGCGATGCAGCAGGTCCGTCGCGAGCTCGAGCTTGCGCGGCGAAAGCGCCGTGTAGTTCCACTCGGGGCCATCCATGTCGTCGATGGAGATGAACGTCGGCTCGCCGCCCACCGTGAGGCGCACGTCGCCGCCGGCCAGCTCTTGGTCGACCTTGCGCCCCAATGCGTCGATCGCCGCCCATTGCGCGTCGGTGTAGGGCTTCGTGACGCGCGGATCCTCGTGAAGGCGCGTGACAGTCATCTCGAAGGCGAGCTTCGTGTCCGCGACGTCCGTCATGCCGCTCACCGGCGCGGCGCTGCCGGGAAGCGCGGTGCACGCGAGCGGAATGTGGCCTTCGCCGGC